>JBKPDQ010000088.1:0-7310 GCA_046728015.1 Actinomycetota bacterium | reverse complement strand
ACTCTCCCCCTCCCAGCGGAGTGCCCCGACGGGGGACCGATGGTCCCCCGTCGGGGCCAACGAAGAGTCTCCTCACCATCCGAAAGTCACGGCGTTGGCGCCATGTCGGCCTCGTCCTCCTCGGCGAGGAAGCGCAGGAAGAACCAGGCAAACGCGCCGAAGAAGACAACCGCCTCGGAGAGCGACATGACGACGCCCGCGATTTGCTGATCGCGGATGACCGTGAGATCCCAGATTCGCGGTGCCTGCTCGTAGAAGTCGTAGATCGGACTTCCGAGCAAGGCGAGCGCCAGGCCGATCGGACTCGCGAGGATGAACGCCGCAAAGAGGTAGGCCGCCTTCGCGCCAGAGCCGATCGCCCGCGGCTCCGATTGAAAGACCGGCCACCAGAAGACAAGACCGGCGAAGAGGTAGCACGCGTGCTCGAGCACGAGCAGCGAGCTCTGGTGTCGCAACGCGGCGTCGTAGGCCGCCGGCACGTGCCACGCGAAGTAGGTGACTAACCAGAGCGGCAGGGCGACTGCGGGATGGGTCAGGACGCGGACGGCTCTGAAGCGCGCCAGAGCAGCAGCCGCCGCCGGCGCTAGGCCGAGCACGAGCAGCGCCGGGGCCCACTCCGCGAGAACGACGTTCTGGAGGAGGTGCGCCGAAAGGAGGTAGTCCGTCGCGAGGGTCTCCAGGGGCGTCACGAAGACGAGGAGCAGCAGCGCGATGCCGAGGCAGAAGGCGACCCGCCGTGAGCGCGACGAGGGGAAGCGCCGCTGGGCGAGCGCGTAGCCTCCCGCGAGCGCGAGCACGCCACCGACCTCGGGCCAGGCTGGCTCCCACGCCCATGGCGACGGCTCCACCGCGATGAGGGTACCGTGGCGTTGGTGCCGCCACGAGATCTGCCCTTCCCGCCGATGGAGGCCGAGCTCGTCCGCGAGCTGCCGTCGGGCGAGGGCTGGCAGTACGAGCCGAAGTGGGACGGCTTCCGGGGCGTGCTCGAGAATCTCGACGGTGAGCTCCACCTGTGGAGCCGGAACGCGCGGCCGCTCCTTCGCTACTTTCCCGAGCTCGGGCCGCTCGGAGAGCTCCTTCAGCCCGCCTCCGCCGTGGACGGCGAGATCGTGATCGAGCGCGACGGCGCGCTCGACTTCGACGCCCTCCAGATGCGCCTGCATCCGGCCGAGAGCCGGGTGCGCAAGCTCGCCGGGGAGATCCCGGCGAAGCTCGTCTGCTTCGACGTTCTCCTCTGGGAGGGCGCGGACGTCTATCGTGCGCCGCTCGAAGAGCGCCGAGCGGTCCTAGAAGGTCTCCCCTTCGACAGGTCTCCCGTGACACGAGACGCGCGCGAAGCACGGGAATGGCTCGACCGCCTCGAGGTCGCGGGCTTCGACGGCGTCATCGCGAAGCGCCTGGGCGAGCCGTACCGTCCCGGCTCCCGCGAGGCGGTCGTGAAGGTGAAGGGCCACAAGACCGCCGACTGCGTCGTCCTGGGCGTCCGCTTCGCCGAGAAGGAGCGCAGGATCGCCACTCTCCTGCTCGGGCTCTACGACGAGGAGGGAGCGCTCCGCTACGTCGGCTCGGCCGCAGTCGGCGCCCGCCGAGAGCAGGAGATCGCCGCGCTCGTGGCTCCGCTCTTCGCCGGCGCGCCGGAGCGGCAGTTCGCGGAGCCGAACCGCTGGGGAACGGGCGGGCTCGAGGAAGCGGCCGTGCGCCCCGAGCTCGTCGTCGAGGTCCGGTACGACAAGTGGCAGGGCATGCGTTTCCGGCACGGCACGCGGCTCCTCCGCTTCCGCCCGGACAAGGATCCGGATCAGTGCACGGTCGACCAGGTGCGCCCGCGCCCGAAACGCGGCGACCCGACCGTCGCCGGCCTGCTCGAGCGATAAGCAGCGCGGTTTCGTGGCCGCGGTCGCGCCGGGCGGGCGTCGGGACCGGCGTCTGAGCTAAGCTCAAACTCCCGCGGGCGTAGCTCAGTTGGCTAGAGCGTCAGCCTTCCAAGCTGAGGGTCGCGGGTTCGAGTCCCGTCGCCCGCTCTAGAAAGAGGCCTGGAAAATGGCTCTCTTTCCGTGCCGGGGCGGTCTTGCGATCCGCTGCGATGCAGTCCGGTGGAAGCGCTTTGGAAGCGGTACCTACATTGGAAGCATCGGCCCGCGCTCCTCGACCTCATCCTCGCCAGCCTCCACGTCCGCCAGGGCCTCGCGACGGCGAGACGAGATCGACTCGACGACGATCCGGATCGGGCGGTCGGAGTCGCCGGATACGGGAACCCAAACGCACCCGCCCCCCACCGCTTCGTCCCCCCGCCTGGGGGTGCGCGACACTCGCGCCTTGACTGCTGCTATGTAGCGCCGGGCGGTAGCTCCTCGACCTCGGCGGCGTCCGCCTCCACGTCCGCCAGCTGCTCTCTCCGGCGGCTCGAGATCGACTCGACCCCGATCCGGATGGGCTTGTCGGGATCGCTGGCGACCGTCCCGGTGGTCTCGGGCCTGCCCAGAGGCCTCAGGTTCGCCTCCCGGATCGCAGGGACGCGGTTGGCATGGCCGAGCAGGTTGTCCAGGATCTCCTCCACGAGCGCAGCAGCGATCGGTGCCGCCTGCTCGCCAGGACCTGCAGGAACGCCTCTTCGGCTCGTTCCTTCGGCTCCTGCA
The DNA here is from genome assembly GCA_046728015.1 of Actinomycetota bacterium. Lineage (GTDB taxonomy): Bacteria > Actinomycetota > Thermoleophilia > Solirubrobacterales > 70-9 > DATAFO01. Next base: position 4,674 of record JBKPDQ010000088.1, on the reverse strand, counting down.
GCTGTTTCCGCCGCTGCTCAGCCCGCGCGAGACCGCCCTTCCTACGCCAGCTCCTGCAGCACATTCCCGCTGTTTCCGGGCGGATACGGCATTCCCGCGATGCTAGCAGCGGCGCTGGAGCGAGCGTGAAGCGACGTTCGCGCCAGGGAGGACCACAAGTGCGAGCAAGGCCACGTGGCGAGCTCTCGGTCGCCGTGTGACGCTCTCACACTTCCGGATCTGAGTCGATGTCACGGGGCCGCGTCAAGCCACGTCGACTCGCTGTACTCGCCATTGCGCTGCGCAGGGTGCCAAAATCGTGCGCGATGTGCTGCATCCTGCTCCTGGCCGCAGGCATCGGGCCGCGCCTTGCGCTCGCACTGGTGTGGATCTTCGGTGACCGGGTCGAACTGGCGTACGACACATGGGTCTGGCCGTTGCTCGGCCTGGTTTTCGCTCCGTGGACGGCGCTCTTCTACGCGCTGGCCTGGGGCCCGATCGAGGGCGTCAGTGGAGCCGGCTGGATCCTCGTCGCCTTCGGCATTTCCCTCGACCTTGCGACCTATCTCGCGCGGTTCACGCGCCGTGGCTTAACGCGGAGCCCGGCGGGCCCAGGATGAGATCAGCCAGTCGGCTGCTCTTGCGAACCGGGGCACCGCAGGCGTCATCGAGGCCGTCGCTGACGGGTCGCCTCGGCCCAGCTCCAACGCCAGCGTGAGCACCCCTGGCCGCCGTTGTTGGCGGTGGCGCCGTCTACGCGGGGATCATCGCCCACCCTAGCGATGAGGGCGGGCCCGCGCTTCAGCTCGGGAACGCGGACGCAAAGAATTCGAACCGCTGCGCAAATCTACCTTGAGGCCGCACTCGTCGAGACCCGTCCCATGCCGCTCCACCAACAGATCGCGCCGAAGGCCAAGCACCTCTCGGAGCTCGGGCTGAGCTGCAAGGCGATCGCCCGGGCGCTGGGCGTGAGCGACAAGACCACAGCGAAGGCGCTGGCAAGCCCCAGGGTCGAACCTACCTAACGTTATCGACGTCCAAGAGGATCGGCGCAGCGAGCCCGTTGCGCGCTGCGCCGACCTCAGGGCCCTCGCGGAGCGGCTGCAGGCCAACGCCGTCTGACCCCGACCGGGGTCGTCGACGGGAGCCGTATTCACGGCGCGCCCCGTAGTAGCTCCCAGACTCGGGGCGGGGTCAGAGGGAGCGTGACGTCGTCGCGGCCGAGCGCGTCGGAGACCGCGTTGGCGAGTGCGGCCGGGGCGCTGATCGAGTTGCTGTCCCCGATCCCCTTGGCGCCGAGCGGAGTGAACGGGGACGGCGTCTCGCGATGCGCGATCGTCAGCCGTGGAAGATCCGGGGCGGTCGGGCACAGGTAGTCCATGAAGCTCCCGGTGAGCAGATTTCCGTCCTCGTCGTAGACAGTGCGCTCGAAGAGCGCTGCGCCCACGCCGTGGGCGAAGCCGCCGCGCACCTGGCCCTCGGCGATGAGCGGGTTGAGCAACCTGCCCGCGTCGTGCACTGTCGCATACTCGATCACGTGCACCTCGCCGGTCGCATGGTCGACCTCGACGACGGCGATATCGACGAAGAATGCGTGCGCTGTCGACGCGTTGACCCGGTCATCTGGTCTGGGAGCATCGAGGTGCGGCGCGCTATAGACGGCGGTCGCGTGCAGGCCGGGCTCCATTCCCGGAGGCAGCGATCCGGGGTTCCAGTGTGCCCTGCCGGCAATACGACGTAGCGAGACGGAGCGCTCGGGTGAGCCCCGCACGCTTGCGCGTCCACCGCGAAGCTCGACGTCAGCGGCATCGCATTCGAGCTCGGAGGCGGCAATTGCCCGCACCTTGTCCGCGACTCGCTCCGCCGCGCCCAGCACCGAGCCGACGACGACGCCCGAGAAGCGCGACGAGTAGTTGCCCGAGGAGATTGTCCACGGGGAAGTGTGCGTGTCGAGCTCGGTGATGACATCGACCTCTTCCGGGTGGACACCGAGGGAGTCGGCCACGATCTGGGCGCACACGGTGGCGTGGCCCTGGCCCTGCGGGGTAGAGCCGACGCGGACCGTGATGCCCGCGGCCGGACCGACGAGCACGGTCGCAGCCTCCGAGTTCCCGGATTTCGGCAGCTCGCTGGCGCGTTGCTCTGCGGTTTTCGCCAGCGACACGTAGCCCATGTTCGAGATCGACGGCTCGACCACGCAGGCCAGCCCGATTCCGAAGAGGCGTCCCTCCTCCCGCGCACGCGCCTGCTCGGCAAGCCGCTCCCCGTAGCGGGCGAGCTCGAGCGCATCGTCGAGGCAGGCCTCGTAGTCGCCGGAGTCGTAGAGGGTGCCAGAGGGCGTGCGATACGGGAACCCATCCGCCCGCAAGAGGTTTCGTCGCGCCAGCTCGGCGGGGTCGAGCCCGAGCCTGCGGGCCGCGATCGCCATCGTCCGCTCGAGCGCAAGGTAGAGCTGGGGGCCGCCGAAGCCGCGATTGAGGCCGGTCGGGCAGCGGTTCGTCATCACGACGCGGTTGCGGACCGCGACATGCTTGACGCGGTAGGCGCCCGAAAGCGAGCCGTGCATGCGGTAGAGGGCCGCCGGCTCCGGTGCGCGGACGTACGCGCCCACGTCCTCCACGACGTCGTAGCGGAGCGCGAGCAACTCTCCGTCGCTCGAGAACGCGGCCTCGACGGCCGTGCTCCGAGCCGTCGCCCCGGAGCTCCCGGCCAGGTGCTCGACCCGATCCTCGATCCAGCGCACGGGGACGCCGAGCTTGCGAGCGGCGAGCCCGATCAACACCACGTAGACGTAGACGGTCGACTTGATGCCGAAGCTCCCCCCGGAGTTCGGGGGGGTGATCACGCGGAGCTTCGACCCGGGGAGTCGGAGCGAGGCGGCGGCCACGGAATGAAGCGTGAAGGGGCCCTGGAAGTTCGCCCGGGCGGTAAGGGTCCCGGAGGCCTCGTTCCACTCGGCGACTACGCCGTAGCACTCGACTGGGGTGCTGCTCCAGCGGGGGAAGTCGAAGCGCTCCGAGACGATGAGCTCGCAGGTAGCGAAGGCCCCATCCGGATCTCCGTAGCGAAACGAGCGGTCGGAGGCGACGAGCCCGGGCGACTCCGCTGCTTCGAAGGGGTCGAGCACCGGCTGCATGGGCTCGTAATCCACCTCGACCAGCTCGATCGCGTCCTCGGCCGTGTAGCGATCGCGGGCGACGACGACGGCGAGGGGCTCGCCGACGTAGCGCGCGACCTCGTGGGCCGCCGCGCGATAGGGAATGGGGCTCTCCACTCCCGCCGGGAACGGGTGTGACATCGCGGCTACCTCGGCGCCGGTGAGTACGCCGACGACGCCGGGCAGGTCGAGCGCCCGCGTCGCGTCGAGCCGGGCGACCCTGGCGTGCGCGTACTGAGAGCGGAGGACCGCGGCATCGCACGTGCCCGGCGGTGCGCGGAGGTCGTCGATGTACTCCCCGGCCCCGCGAAGGAGGGACGCGTCCTCGAGCCTCGGGATCGCCCTCCCGACCCAGTCTGCGCTCTCGTTCCCGGAACCGCTCATCTACACCGGAACAGCGCTCGTGACCTCGTTGGCGACCCGGAGCCCCGAGCGGATCGCACCCTCCATGCCGCCGGGCCCCGGGCGCTCGTCCGTGTGCTCCCCGGTGAAGAAGACGCGGTCGCCGAGCGGCCTCTTGATCTCTCGGAGGACGGTCTCTCGCTGGTCGCCGATCGGCGCGCGGGCGATGCAGCGCGCAAAGGGATCGTCGGTCCAGCTCACGACCGCGCCTCCCAGCCTCGTCACCGGGCTCCCGACGATCTCGGCCAGCGCAGCGTCGACCTGGCCGAGCACCTCTTCCTCGGTGAGGCCGCGCGGCTCCGACTCGGCGCTGAGGATGGTGGTGACGATCGCCGCGTCGCCGGCCTGGTCGACGGAGAGGTCGAGGAGCCATCGGGGGATGCGGTCGCTGAAGAAGGCCGTCCTCACCGCCTCGCTCACCCGCTCGCGCTCGCGGTACTGAACGGCGGCACCCGCCCCGGTGCCGTAGCGCAGCGTGACGAGCGCGCGCATCTTCTCGGCCGGAAGCGCGGGTTTCCAGCCGATATCGGTCGTCAGCGGCCCCGGAACGGCGAGGACGAGGCGGTCGCCCTCGAACTGTCCCTTCTCGGTCTCGACCACCACCGAGGGGCCCGACCAGTCGATCAGCTGCACCACGTGCTCGAGGCGCACGTCCACGTCCTGCGCCAGGCGGCGCGGAAGCTGGTCGTTCCCGCCGGCGATCTGCATGTATTGCTCCGGCCCGAGATGCAGGCTGCCGGCGTCTACGAAGCGAAGCGGGATCGAGGGCTGGATCTGGACGAGCGCATCGATGAGCGCGATCGCCATGGCCGACAGGCGGCAGCGGCGCATCCACGCGGCGAGGGTCTCGAACGGCTCGGGCGGAAGCGCAGCCTTCGCCTCTCCGACCTCCCCGAAGCCGGCGCCGATCTCCTCGGGGGCGAGGAGACGGCCGTCGAGCCTGACGACCGGAAGCTCTGCGCCGACGGTCTTCATCGGCGTGAGGTCGATCCCGAGCTCGCGGCAGAGCTCGAGGATCGTGTTCTGCCCCTCGTAGAGGATCATCGCGCCGACGTCCGCGTACTGTCCCGCAGCGAAAGGATCTCGCAGGGACAGTACGCGACCGCCGACACGAGGCCGCGCCTCGAGGATCGTGA
>JBKPDQ010000087.1:0-36758 GCA_046728015.1 Actinomycetota bacterium | reverse complement strand
CCTCAACCAGCACCGACTCGTCCGGAGATGCGCCGTCGAGCTCGACCTTGGCGCCGTCGAGATCGATCCGGACTTTCTGGTTTAGCTCGACACCAACCTGGCGCGAGACGCCCGCGAGCACCAGGGCCTCGGCGGCTCGCTGAGCACGCGAGTCGCTCTGATGGATCTGCTGTCCGACACTCCCCGCCGTCAGCCGACCCTAACGCCCCCGGGCGGCCGCCGGCTAACCCGGCCGCTGCCCGACGGCGGCGACGCTCTCACGTGCCGCACTGTGAGGTCGAAACGTGCAGCCATCCAGGCGCCCGTCTTGCGTCGCCCGATCGCGTGCCGCCTGCACTCTGTTGACCCAGGCGTTGACCCGAGGCCGGCTTGGACCCAGTGGCATGTGCCTCTCCCCACGAGAAAGCCCTGCCTGAGCGGGGCTTTCTCGGAGAGCGGCTGATGGGATTCGAACCCACGACCTTCTGCATGGCAAGCAGACGCTCTAGCCAACTGAGCTACAGCCGCGCGAGGCGCCGAGTATAGAGCGAGCCAGAGGCCGTCTCTAGGCGAGTTCGGAGAGCAGATCGGGCACGTCGAGCGGGGCAGTGAACATCGCGATCCGACCCTCGTCGTCGCGCGGCCAAGCGTCCTTGGGACGGTCCCAGTAGAGCTCGAGCCCGTTGCCATCGGGATCCCGTAGGTAGATCGCCTCGCTGACGCCGTGGTCGGATGCCCCGTCGATCGCGACACCCGCGTCGCGCAGCCTGACGGCCGCGTCCGCCAGCGCCCTACGGGTCGGGTACCTGATCGCGGCGTGATAGAGGCCCGTCGTGCCGGGCGGTGGCGGCGAGCCCCCGCGCGACTCCCAGGTATTGAGCCCGATGTGGTGGTGATAGCCGCCGGCGGAGATGAACGCGGCTTGATCCGCCAATCGCGCTTGCACCTCGAAGCCGAGCACGCCCGCGTAGAAGTCCAGCGCTCGATGGATGTCGGACACCTTCAGGTGGACGTGCCCGATGTCGACGCCGGGATCGATCGGGTTTGGATTTGGCTCGCTGACCGCCGGGTAATCAACCACGGTTCACAGCCGTTGGACCCGGATCGCGCGTGGCGACCGCCCGCCGGACCGGGGGAAAAGGGAATCAATGTCACGCATCGCCCGGGCCATGCTCCTGGCCATGGTTGCAGCAGTCCTCGCAGTCGTGCTGCCGCCGGCTCCGAGCGCAGCCGACACGGTCACCCATCTAACGCCTCGTTTACCAGGCGGTCGGCGTCGGCGTTGTGCTCGCGCCTGACGTGGCGGATCGACCACGAGTCGAAGCCGGAGAGCGCCTGCATCACCTGCGCGTGAAGGGGCTTCAACCCCGCGTCCTTGACCTTGTACTCGCCGCGCACCTGGCGCACGACGAGCTCCGAGTCGCCGACGAGCTCGAGGTCTGAGGCCCCGAGCTGGCGGGCTCGCTCGATCCCGAGCAGCAGGGCGCGGTACTCGGCGACGTTGTTCGTCGCCTCGCCGATGCGCTCCCGTCGCTCTTCGAGGACCTCGCCGTCGGGGGCCGTCACCACGGCGGCGATCGCGGCCGGGCCGGGGTTTCCTCGGGCTCCGCCGTCGACGTGCACGCGCAGGCGCTCGGGAGCGCCCGACGCGGGATTCAAGTGTCCGAGCCTCCCGCGCTCCGGGCGGGTGCGAGCTTGAGGCGCAGCCGTCCATCGTCGGCGACGGTGGCGTTCCAGCCCTGCTCGTCGGATTCGAGCTCTGAGAGCTCGCTCCCCTTGCGCACTTCGCGGACCTCAGCCCCGCCGTCGAGGTCGACGTTCCACTGGTACCAGGACAGCTCCCAGGCAACGGTGACGAGGGCCTTCGCGGCGCCGTCGGGGCGGATCGCAACGTGCGGCGCTCCCAGGGACCGCACCAACCCGGCGATCTTGCGCGGGCCGGGTCCGGCGTTGAAAGCGTCAGCCGCGAGTCGCAGCAGCCGCTCTCGGGTCAGCGGCTCGCCGGGGTGGCGCTTGGGCGGACTCGCTTGCTGCGGTCGACGCTGGCGCTGCGCACGGGCGCGTCGCGGAGCGGTCTGCTCCTCTTCTCCGGCGTCCGTGCCGGATGCGTCTGCCTCCGGCTCCTGGCGTCGGCTCAGGCGCGCCGAGGCCGCCTCGGATGCCTTGCTCAGGCCCTCCGACGCCTTGGTCAGACGCTGGCGCAGTTTCAGGCTCCTGCGACGGCGCGGGGCGGGTTCGCGTGCGAGCCCGGCCGCGTGTTGGGCGGGAATCCAGCCGCTCGCCTCCGCGCGCGGCTTGCACAGCGAGCAGACGCCGACGCGCTCTCCGTCGGGCGCCACGTACTCGGAGATCCGCTCTCCGGGCAGGATCGTGCGCTCGCAGACGGCGCAGCTTCCGAGATCGCCTGGCTGCTGGACGGGCACGGGGCTCAAACTAGCAGCGGCGGCGCACGCGCTTTGCAGCGCGGATACCCGCTAGGCCTTGACGCCTTCCTCCGCGGCCGCCTTGGCCTCCGCCACGACCTTCTGCGCGATGTGGGAGGGGACCTCCTCGTGGCGCAGGAACTCCATCGTGTAGTCGCCGCGACCGCCCGTGATCGCGCGCAGATCCGGGGCGAACTCCAGCACCTCGGCCATCGGGACCTCTGCCGTGATCTCGGTCATCTGACCCTTCGCCTCCATGCCGAGCGGGCGCCCACGCCGAGAGGTCAGGTCGCCGACCACATCGCCGACGGAGTCCTCGGGGACGGTGATCGTCATCCGCATGATCGGCTCGAGCAGATAGGCATCCGCCTCGGCCGCCGCCTGCTTGAAGGCCATCGATCCGGCGATCTTGAACGCCATCTCGGAGGAGTCGACCGAATGGTGCTGGCCATCGTAGAGGCGCACCTTGACGTCCTTGACCGGATATCCAGCGAGCACCCCGCCGGCCATCGCCTCCTCGATGCCCTTCTCCACAGCCGGGATGAAGCCGCCGGGGATCGCGCCCCCCTTGATCGCGTTCTCGAACTCGAACCCCGCCCCGGTCTCGTTGGGCTCGATCTCGATCTTGCAGTCCCCGAACTGGCCGCGGCCCCCGGTCTGCTTCTTGTAACGCCCGTGCGCCTTGGCTGGCTGCCGGATAGTTTCCAGGTACGGAACTTGCGGCGGGTGCAGCTCGATCTCGGCCCCGAAGCGCTGCTTCATCCGCTCGACGATCACCTCGACGTGGACCTGGGTGAGTCCGGCGATGATCTGCTCTCCCGTCTGCGGGTCGCGATGGACGTCGAGCGTAGGGTCCTCCTCCGTGAGCCGCCGGATCGCGTTCGCGGCCTTCTCCTCGTCGCCCTTGGTCTTGGGCTCATAGGCGAACGCCATCACCGGGGCCGGCAGCTCAAGCGGCGCGAAGCGCGTGGACGTGTCCTTGGCCGCGAGGACGTCGCCGGCGCGCGTCTCGCGCAGCTTGGGCACCGCACCGATGTCCCCGGGCCCGAGCTCGTCGACGGGATCCATCTCCTTGCCGCGCGGCGCGCCTACCTGTCCCACCCTCTCCTTCTGGCGCCGGCTCACGTTCTGCACCTGTGAGTCGGACCGCAGGACGCCCGAGTAGACCCGCAGCAGGTTGACGCGGCCGGTGTACGGGTCAGCAGTCGTCTTGAACACGTAGGCGAGCAGGTCCGCATCGGGATCGGGCGCTACCTCCACGCTCTCCCCATCCTCGCCGAGCGCGGTCACTGCACCGCGCATCGCCGGTGACGGCAGATCCTCGACGAGGGCCTCGAGCAGCCGGTTGGTGCCCAGGTTCTTGGTGGCGACGCCGCAGGTGACCGGGAACAGGTGCCCCTCGGTGACGCCCTGCTTCAGGGCAGCGACGAGCTCTTCGTGTGAGATCTCCTCGCCCTCGAGGTAGCGCTCCATCAGCTCGTCGGAGTTCTCCGCGACCTCGTCCATCAGCTTCTCGCGGTACTCGGCGGCCTGATCGGAGAGCTCATCGGGGATGGGCACTTCCTTGGAGTTGTCCCTCCCCTCCCCCTCGTATTCGAAAGCCTTCATGTCGATCAGGTCGATGACTCCCCGCACCTCGTGCTCGGACCCGATCGGGATCTCGGTGGCGACCACGTGCTGGCCAAAGGCCTCCTTCAGGGCGTCGAGCGCTCGGAAGAAGTCCGCTCGCTCGCGATCGAGCATGTTCACGAACACCAGCCGCGCCAGGCCCGCAGCATCGGCTCGCTGCCACAGCCGCTCGGTGTGGACCTCGACGCCCATGACGCCGTTGACGACAACCACGGCGGCGTCGGCAACCCGGAGCGCCGCGACCGTGTCGGCGACGAAGCTGGGCTCGCCGGGAGCGTCGATGAGGTTGATCTTGCGCCCGTCGTGCTCGAACGAGGCAAAGCCGGCGTCGATCGACATCCCGCGTACCTTCTCGTCGGCCTCGTGGTCGAGCAGCGTCGAGCCGTCCTCGACCCGCCCGAGCCGGTTGACAACCCCGGCCTGGAATAGGATCGCCTCGGCGAGGCTCGTCTTGCCGCTGCCGCGGTGGCCGATCAGTGCCACGTTGCGAATCCGGTCCGGAGGCTTCATCGCCACGCCCGGAATATATGTGACTGAGTGATGAAGCCCAGGCCGGGCCCGGCTAGTGGGGGAAGCGGGAGCGCAGGCCCAGGACGGCCTTCGTGTGCAGCTGCGAGACGCGCGACTCGGTGACGCCGAGGACCTCCCCGATCTCGCGCAGGGTGAGGTTCTCGTAGTAGTAGAGGGCGATCACGAGGCGCTCGCGCTCGGGCAACGACTCAATCGCGTCGGCCAGCCGGTCCTTGAGCGCCGATGCCTCAGCCTCAGCATGAGGGTCGACGGCGGCGGGGTCCTGGATCGTGTCGAGGACGGAGATATGTCCACCGCCGCCTTCCGGGTCGGCGAACGTCCAGAGATCGTCCAGCGCCAGCACCGACGAGTTGGCGATCTCCAGCAGGGCGTCCTGGAACTCGTCCACGGTCATCTCCAGGCGCTCGGCCATCTCCTCGTCGGTCGGCGTCCGTTGGAGCTTGGCCTCCAGGTCGGCGTGCGCCTTCTCGACCTCGCGCGCCCGCGCGCGTACCGAACGCGGCACCCAATCGAGCGAGCGCAGCTCGTCGATGATCGCGCCCTTGACCCGGGCGACCGCGAAGGTCTCGAACTTGATCTCTCGCTCGAGATCGAAGCGCTCGATCGCGCCGATGAGGCCCAGCAGACCGTAGGAGATGAGGTCGGACTCCTCGACGTGGGACGGCAGCCCGGAGGCCATGCGTCCCGCAATGAACTTGACCAGCGGTGAGTATGCGACGACCAACCGCTCGCGCGCGCGTTCGTCGCCCTCCATCTTGTAGCGACGCCACAGCTCCCGCAGCTCGACTGCCTTGACGTTCGTCTCCATGCCCGTCCGCCCTCGCGAACGTTACCCGCGCCGCCCGTGGCCGGGCGAATCGGATCTTGCGGCGGTCCTCATCTTTCGATTAGGCACGTGGGTGCGCCCGGGCGTACTCGCGCCGCAGGCGCGACGGCTCCACGCGGGTGTAGATCTGGGTCGTCGAGACGCTCGAGTGGCCGAGCAGCTCCTGGATGGAGCGCAGGTCGGCGCCGCCCTCGAGCATGTGGGTGGCGAACGAGTGCCGCAGCGTGTGGGGGGAGACGCGTCCGGCGACCGCCGCCTCGCGCACCCACTTGGCGAGCCGGCGGCGGACGTCGGAAGACGATAGGCGCCGACCGCGCTTGGAGAGAAACAGCGCCGGGTTGACCTCGCGCGCCGCGAGCGCCGGGCGAGCCGTTTCCAGGTATCGGCGCAACGCGCGCTGAGCCGGTTCGCCCATCGGCAGCACTCGAGTCTTGTTGCCCTTGCCTGTGGCGCGCACTGTCTCGGACTCGAAGTCGAGATCGGTGGCGTCGAGGTTGACCAGCTCGTCGGCGCGCAGGCCGCAGGAGTACGCGATCTCGAACAGAGCTCGATCGCGGACCTCCAGCGGAGTCCGCGCCGGAATCCGGTCGAGCATTGCGGCGACCTGGTCCGGGCCGAGGACGCGCGGGAGCTTCGAGTCGATCTTGGGCGTTGGCAACAGATCGGCCGGGTTGTCGGCGGCGTCGCCCGAGCGGACTAGATACGAGTGCAGGCCGCGGGATGCGGCCAGCTTGCGCGCCACGCTCGACTTCGCGAGTCCGCGCTCGGACAGCGCTGCGGCGAATCCGCGCAGGTCGCGATAGGCGAGCGTGCCGGGCTCGCTCCCGCGCTCGGTTGCCCACGCGGCCAGCTCGCGCAGGTCGCGCGCGTACGCCCGCCGCGTGGCCGCCGCCGCGTTGCGCGTGCCGAGCTCGGCGTCGTAGCCCACCAGCACCCGCTCCCAGGCAGGGCTGATCTCGAGCTCAGATGTCGTCTCCACGCGCATGGAGGGAGATTCGGCGCGGCGGGCCCCAAGCCTGCGCGTGGGCGCGGGCGGTCATGAGGCTGAGTAGGGAGGCACTCGATGAGCGGTTTTGGCCGCGACAGGCGCCTTCGTCACGGTATGCGTGACCAAAGCGCCAACGGTTGCCAATTGGCGCCTACCCCGCCTGGGTTGTCCCCGTACCTGCCCCGTAAACGTCCGCGTCGAGGAGAACTACCCGATGTAGATCGGCGTTCCTACGGGCACCTGGTCATACAGCTCGATCACATCCGGGATCGCCATCCGCACGCAGCCGTGGGACGCGGCGCTCCCGAGCGAGCCGACGTCGTCGGTGCCGTGGATGCCGGCGCCGTCGTAGATGCCCAGCCAGCGCTCCTTGAGCGGGTTCTCGGGCACGCCGCCGGGAACCACCGTGCCGGCGAGGTCGCCCGCCCAATCGGCCTCCGGGACGCTCCACGCGGGATCGACCGCCTTATTCTGGATGTGGTACAGGCCCGCCGGAGTGTCGAAGCCGATAGCGCCGATCGCCACGGTGTAGGTCTTGGCCGGCTTAAGGTCCTCGTACAGGTGAAGCTGAAAGCTCGACCGGTCGACCGTCAGGTAGACCGGGTACTGCTGGGCGAGCTCGTCCGTGGTCACCTCCGGCTCCACCCGCTCGGCGCTCGCCTTGACCGTCCGTGCCGTCGGGTCCTGGACCGCCCGCTCGAGCTCGGCGCGCAACTCATCGGTCCGCAGGCTGAGGCCGTGCTGTGACCGCACCGGGTTGATGGACGTCGCGGTGGCCTCGACGGAGGCGTCGACGGGATCGCGGTTGACCTCTGCGGCCACCGTGTCGATGAACTGGTTCATCGCCTCCTCGGAGTAGCTGATCCGAGGCACGATCTCCTCGGAGACCTCGTCGCCGGTGGCGTAGCGCCACAGGCGCCCCGGCAGTCCTCCGTCGCGACTCGCCTCGATCGCCCGATCGACCATGCCGTCAATGTCCGCGGCGACCTGAAGCTTGGCGGGGCTGAGCTGGTACTTGACGCCCTCGAACGTGACGGTGACGGGCTTTCGCAGCGGCTCGATCACCTCCGCCCGCACCAGGTCCCGCGCCTCGTCCGCCTGCATCCCACCGACGTCCACCCCGGCAATCTCAACGCCTTCGGCGATCTCATCCTCGCGCGAGGAGTCGTACGCGTACGCGGCCACGGCGGCGCCCAAGAGCGCCACGATCGTGACGATGATCGCTATCTGAAACCTGCGTCCCACAGCCCGAATCAAAGAGTGTAGGCGGAGCCCCACTCGGCTCGCCCCTACTACCTACTTACGCTGCAAGCGGCGTTTCGGATTCCCTTTCGACCCGCGAGCGTGGACTCCTCGCCCTCAGAACCCGAGCGGCTCGCGGTCGACCGGGGCCTCTTCGCGCTCGCGCCGCACGTGCGGGCTCCAGCGCAGGAACTCCTCGACCTCGCGCTCGTACGTGTAGGTCTCCTCCGCCCCGCGCATGACGGGATCGAGCCGAAGGCGCTCGCCGTGCTTGATCACCGCCTCGCGTGACGTGTAGCCGTAGACGAAGCCCGTCGACTTGAACAGCCGGTTGTCGACCGCGCGCCCGAAGCGCAGCTGGTTGAGCATCTCGTCTGGGATCCGGAACCCGAGTCGGCGAAGCGGCGCGGCGAGGACGCCGGTCCCGAACGGTGGCAGGATCGGCGCGGGAAGCTTTCCGAGCAGGCTGATCGCCTCCGAGAGCGCGAGCACACCGTCGGCGGCGACGTTGTAGACGCCCGGCGCCGAGTGGAAGGCGGCGTGCTCGAGCGCGTGGACCACGTCGTCCTCGTGGACGAACTGAAGCCTCGGGTCGAAGCCGAAGACCATTGGCACGAGCGGCAGGGCGAACATGCGCGTGAATCCGGTCTCGACATCGGGGCCGAGCACGTTCGCGCACCGCAGCACCGTCACGCAGACTTCCGGGTTCTTGCGCGAGAAGTCCTCGACCGCTGCCTCGGCCTCGACGATGTCCCGCTCGAGCAGCGTCCGCGGGGCGTGCGGGCGCCGCATCTCCTCGGTGAAGAACGCGGGGTCGTCCTGCTCGGCGCCGTAGTAGTGGGTCGAGCTCTTGAAGACGACCTTCCGCACGGGCGAGTCCGACCCCGTGCAGGCGGCGAGGATGTTCATCGTCCCGATGACGTTGTTCTCGTGTGCGGCTCGCGCGGGCGCCGCGATCGAGTTGACGATCAGGCGCGTGTCGATCACGGTGTCGATCTCGGCGGCCCGGACGATGCGCTGGATCAGCGAGTGGTTGTTCGCGACCTTGACGAACTCCGTGCGCTCCAGCTCGCGCCGCGGCTCGCGCGAGTCGACGCCGATGATGGCCTCGACGTGCTCGAAGCCCTCTAGCGCCTGAGCCAGCCGGCCGCCCCAGTACGTGGAGAGGCCGGTGACGAGGATGCGCCTGGATTCCGGAACGGTCATCCGAGCCACACCGATCGGCGCCTGGCGACCATCTCGTGCAGGTTCTCCTGGATGCGGGCGCGGATCTCCTGTGCGACGGTCTGCACCAGCGCCTTGTCGTGGCGCGCCTCCGGGCCGCCCACCTCGACGGTGTCGATGGGCTCGAGGAAGCGGAGCTTGAACTTCGCCGGCAGGTAGGCGAGCATTCCCAGCGGCCCGAGCCAGGGGAAGGTCGGCGTCACCGGGAAGTAGAGCAGGCCCGTGAGGCGCTTCATGAACTCGAGCTGCGCGAACACCGGCATCGCCTCCTCGGCGCCGACCACGCAGACCGGAACCAGCTGCGCTTCGCCCAGCATCGCCGCCTCAACGAAGCCGCCGCGGCCGAAGCGGCGCAGCCGGTAGCGGTCCTTGTAGAGCTTCTCGGTCCCCTTCCGCCCCTCGGGGAACACCAGCACGAGCTCGCGCTCGTCGTAGAGCAGCCGCTGCACGTTCGCGGGATGCGCGGCGACGCACCCGATCTTCGGGATCAGCATGGAGAAGCCGGGATAGCCCTTGAAGAAGTGCTCGACCGTGATGTGGAGTGGGCGCGGCGCCGGGTGCTCTTCGCGGATCGCCTTGGCGATCATCGCCGCGTCCGGCGGGAGCGCACCCGCATGGTTGGAGACCAGGAGCGCCCCTCCCTCGGACGGCACGTTCTCGATCCCCTCGACCTCGACCCGGAACCAATAGCGGTAGAAGAAGTCGAGCAGGGTCCGATCGAACACCCCCTCGACCAGCTCCGACCGCCCCCAGTCGTCGAGATGCCGCTCGGGCTCGATCGCCGGCAGCAGCTCCCGGGTGCGCTCCGCGGGGCGGCGCGCCGGCAGGTCGCGAGCCTGCTCCTCGGCGACCGCGTCGGCGTCGAGCGTCTCGGGATCCGGCGGATGCGCCAGGGACGTTCGGTCGGGCGACATGGGGCGCGAAGATAGGGCATCGGCGGGCCGCCCGGAATCGGGGCAGCGGCCATCTAGTATCCGCGCGCGATGCGCTCCAAGGATCAGGTTCGCCGGGCCGTGTGGAAGGCCATGGATCGCGAGGACGTGTCGCGCTTCCCCGGCGCGGAGGGGCGCATACCCAACTTCGCGGGAGCCAAATTGGCAGCGCAGCGCCTCGCCGGGCACCGCACCTGGAAGCGCGCGCGGGTAGTCAAGGCGAACCCGGATTCCCCGCAAACGCACTCGCGCAGGCAGGCCCTCGAGGAGGGAAAGACCCTGGTGATGGCCGTGCCGCGACTGCGCGACCAGCACCCCTTCCGCTTGCTGGACCCGCGCCGGCTGAACGCCAGACAGGTCCGTGAGGCAGCGACGATCAAGGGAGCGCTGCGGCACGGGCGAGTGGTCGCCGACGACGAGCTCCCCGAGATCGATCTCGTCCTCTGCGGCTCGGTCGCAGTGAACCTCGAAGGCGCGCGGATCGGCAAGGGCGGTGGCTTCTCGGATATCGAGTACGGCGTCCTGATCGACGCTGGGAAGATCGACGACCACACCGTTGTGGCAACCACGGTCCATCCCATCCAGATCCTGCGCGAGAACCTGCCGATGACCGACCACGACCTGCCCGTCGACCTGATCGCGACGCCGCGAGCCGTGGTCGAGGTGGAGCGTGGCTACCGGCGTCCGCGCGGCATCCTCTGGAACCATCTCCAGCCGCCCCAGATCCACGAGATCCCCATCCTTGAGCGGGCGGGGTACGCGTAGTGGCTTATCTATGCGATTTTCAGCGACCAGCGGCTTCCTGTGCGCCAGTCGCTCCTGCTCGACGAGAGCAGAGGCCCTCAAAGCCGTCGGGCTGCGGGAGTAGCCAGAGCATTTCGCCCTGGGGATGGCCGTTATCCACGGAAGTCGTGGGCTTGTGTGCGCCAAAACACACCCGCCGAAGCCTTGCGCGGGGTAGCGTCGGGTTCCGCCCACCAACGGGAGAAAGAAATGGCCATCCCCCTTCCAAAGAACGCGAACCGCCGCCGTCCCAGGCCCGCATATTTGCCCATGTTCGCGATGATGAATCCAACCGGATACGCGGCCTGGCGTTCGCCGATGGAGCACACGCAGGTCCGGCCACGCCACTCGGAGAGCCAAGTCGGTACCGCGGTGCAGTTCAGAGTCGCCACCGTGAGGATCGGCGGGCTAACTACCGTGGCAGTTGTCGGGGAGCTTGAGGATGCGACCTGCGATCGCTTGGCGTCCGCCTGGGCGGAGGCGTTGGGCGGCGGCGGGCCTGTCGTGCTCGATCTGGAGGCGTGCACATTCATCGATTCAATGGGCCTTGACCTGATTGCGCGAACCGCGACGCGACTGCACCGGGAGGGGCGCAACCTGATCGTCAGCAACCTCCGGGGACCGGCCCGCGAGCTTTTTCGGATCACTGGAATTGAATCCTTGGATGGGCTGCTCGTCTACCGATAGCGGCCCCTCGAAGGGCCGCCGGGCCGCCGGATAGGCGGCCCCTTCCCTCTGCGGTCCGGTTCTGGGGGCCAGCGAATCTCTTGCGTTGTGTGCTAGCCGCCGGCCCGGATACGGTGGCTGCGCCGCGACCGTCACGATCGCCGACGCGTAAGGATCGGCTACGCAAACGCCGGTAGCCCATCGTTTGCAATCCCGCCCAGTGATGCGGAGAATTCCGACTGTGCCAAGCCACTGGCAATGGACCACTGCCCTGCTTGGCTGCTGCGTTATTGCTGGCTGCGGAGCAGGCGAGGATGATCCCTTGAGGCAGGAGCCGGACCTTGTGGCCGCGTATTGCTCCTACGGCGCAAGTTCTAGTGCGGAGCTCGTCAGCTGTGCCGAGCAGGTCACTCCCGGCCAGGTGCTGCGGTACGACACAAACGCCGCCCGCTATGCGCGAGGAGAACTCGATCGCTGCCTCGCCGACGCTGGTCCCCTCTGCCGGTCCCGGTAGCCGCCCGAGGCTACGGGGGGGTGGCGGTCCAGCCCGCTCCTCCCAGAACCGCTCGTCCAGCTCGCGGGCTCTGGCCCGGAAACGATCGGCGTGACGGTCATTGAGCGTTCAGCGCGACTCGATCCGGCAGCCTCAACGGCACGGTAGCGATTAGGCTCGTCCGCCAGTGGCGCGCCGGTGAGCCATTAAGAGGCGACCTAGTCCGACCCGACACGACCTCGAAACGGCTCGGCCAAGCAAACCTTCGCTTTTGAAAAGCCTTGGGCTACATATCCACGAGATGCCGAGCCTGGAACGGGCCCGGTACGCCTGAGAGCCCTGCAAGCCGGCGGGCGGCTCTGTCCACCCCATCGAAACAATCGCTTGATCCCACGCCGGCGGAGGGCCCGGACCCGTACGGCAACCCCGAACCGGAGTGGCTGCGGATCGATTGGCGCGAGCATCTGCGCACCATCGAGATACCCACGCCCGAGTCGGACTATGGCCCCGCTACCTCTCCTGACCGCCCCTCCGAGACGACCCGGGTCCAGTACGTCGAACTCGGGTCCGGCGGCGGACTCGACCTGATCTTCATCCACGGCCTATCCGGCTGCTGGCAGAACTGGCTTGAGCAGCTCCCCCACTTCTCCGGCAGCCACCGCGTCGTCGCGATGGACCTGCCGGGCTTCGGCGCCAGTCCCCTGCCGCCCTGGGAGATCACGGTCGAGCGCTACGCGAAGCTGGTCCGCGACCTGTGCGCCGTGCTGGATGTCGGCGACTGCGCCGTGATCGGCAACTCGATGGGGGGCTTCGTGGCGGCGGAGGCGGCGATCCACGGTCCGGCGTGGTTCGAAAAGCTGGTGCTCGTCTCGGCCGCCGGAGTCTCCTCGAGCCGCCTGCGCCGTGAGCCGACCGAGATGGCCGGGCGGTTCGCCGTTGCCACCTCGCCGCTCCTTCTCAAGTTCCAGGAGCGCGGCCTGTTGCGCCCGAAGATCCGCTCCTGGGCATTCCGCCCGATCTTCCACCGCCCGGAGCAGCTGCGCCGCGAGCTGCTGTGGGAGTTCTTTCACAACGGCGCCGGCAAGCCCGGCTTCCTGCCGGCGTTGGTCGCTCTGGCCGGCTACGACATCCTCGACCGCCTCGAGGAGGTCGAGGTGCCGACGCTGCTGGTCTGGGGGCGTTACGACCACATCGTCCCTCCGACCGACGCGCTGGAGTACGGCCAGCGCCTGCGCAACTCGCGCACGGTGATCTTCGACCAGACGGGCCACGTGCCGATGGCGGAGCGCCCGGTGCGGTTCCACCGGGTGCTCGAGACCTTCCTCGCAAGAAGTAGCTAGCTCGTTACCGCGCCCTCGGAGGCCGAGGAGACAGAGCGCGCGTACTTGGCCATCACGCCGCCGCGATAGTGAGGCTCCGGGGGCTCGTATGCGGCCAGTCGCGCCGCGATCTCGTCGTCGGACAGCGCCACCTCCAGACGCCGGCCTTCGACGTCGATCGTGACCTCGTCGCCGTCGCGAAGCGCGCCGATCGGCCCACCCTTGACGGCCTCGGGGGCAACGTGGCCGACCATCAACCCGCGCGTGGCGCCGGAGAAGCGCCCGTCGGTGAGCAGCGCCACCTCCTCTCCCAGCCCTTCGCCCACGATCGCGGCGGTCACCTGAAGCATCTCTCGCATCCCCGGGCCGCCGGCGGGCCCCTCGTTGCGGATCACCACGATGTCGCCGGGCCTGATCGCCTGGTCCTTGACCGCGCGGAAGCACTGCTCCTCCGACTCGAAGACTCGCGCGTGACCCGTCTGGCCCGCCCGCTCGGTGCCGGCAAGCTTGACCACCGAGCCCTCGGGCGCCAGGTTGCCGCGCAGGATCGCCAACCCGCCCTCGGGTTTCAGCGGCTCTGAGAGCGGCCGCACCACGTCCTGGCCGGGGGTCTCGACCGCCGCCGCCGCCTCCTCGCCTATCGTGCGGCCGCTGACCGTCATCGCGTCCGCGTTGAGGATCCCCGCATCGGCCAGCCGGCTCAGGATCAATGGCACGCCACCCGCGGCGTAGAGGTCCGTGGCCAGGAACCGTCCCCCCGGCTTCAGGTCGGCCAGAAGCGGCGTACGCTTCGAGATCGCCTCGAAGTCGTCGATCTCGAGCTCGATGCCCGACTCCCGCGCGACCGCAAGCAGGTGCAGCACGCCGTTGGTCGAACCCCCGGAGGCGCTGACGCAGGCGATCGCGTTCTCGAGCGAGGCACGCGTGATCACGCGACTCGGGCGCAGGTCCTCCGCCAGCACCCGCATCACCAGCTCACCGATTCGCTCCGCGACCGTGGCCTTGTCGGACACGTCGGCCGGCACCATCGCCGACCCGGACGGCGAGATCCCGAGCGCCTCGAACGCGCACGCCATCGTGTTGGCAGTGAACTGGCCGCCGCAGGCGCCCGGCCCCGGGCTGGCGACGTCCTCGAGCGAGCGCAGCTCTTCCTCGGTCATGTCGCCCGCGGCGTGGGCGCCGATGGCCTCGAAGACGTCCTGGATGGAGACGTCGCGATCCCGCCACCGTCCCGGCGCGATGGATCCGCCGTAGAGCATCACGCTCGGGACGTCGAGCCGGGCGAGCGCCATCACGGCGCCCGGAATCGTTTTGTCGCACGCCGACAGCGCCACGACCGCGTCGAACTGGTAGCCGCGCACGGCGAGCTCGATCGAGTCGGCGATCACCTCGCGGCTGACCAGCGACGTCTTCATGCCCTCGGTGCCCATCGTGATCCCGTCGGAGATCGCGATCGTGTTGAACTCCATGGGCGTGCCGCCCGCCGCGCGCACGCCCGCCTTGACGTGGTCGGCGAGGCCCCGGAGGTGGAAGTTGCATGGCATCGCCTCGGTCCAGGTGTTGGCGATGCCGATCGTCGGGCGCGACAGGGCGTCGTCGTCGAAGCCGATGCCCTTCATGTAGGCGCGCGCCGCGGCGCGGTCCGGGCCGTCGAACACGGCTGCCGAGCGGGGTCGCGGGAGCGCTGTCGTCGTGTCCCCGTCGCGGCTCATGGGCTGGGCGGAGAGTCTAGGTGGCGCTAACAGCCGCCCGGTCGTGAGCTGCCCGCCACTCCCGCAAGCGCACGAGGTCGCGGCGGACCTGGCCCGGGTCCACCTGGCGTCCCGGAACGTGCATGTTCGCGGTCGCGATCAGCTCGCGCTCGCGCCCGTGCAGCGCCATCCACTTGGCGAGCACGTCGTCGGCAGCCGGAAGTCGCTCCCCGAACGCGGGCTCGGAGCTGTCGCGAAAGCTCACGCAGTACTCACTGAGCGGCTGACCGGTGGACGTGTCGTAAGCGACGATCGGCCGGTGGGGATAGACCAGATAGGCGTAGCCGCTTCCGTCACCGTCGCCGGCGGACCCACCGGCGACGCTCAGGAAGCCCAGCTCCTGGTAGGCCTCGAAGTCCTCGGCCGAGACAACGGAGCGCAGGAGCTCGCGCGCCTTGCGCTCCGCTCGCAGCTCGCGGCCCGGATCCCAAGCCGCAGGCGGAGCGGGTCGCGCCCGACGCCTGCGAGGCCGCCCTAGCGCGCTCACGAGCTCGGGACCGAACGCGATCGCGGCCAGTCCGGCGACGACCACGCCAGCCCAGATCAGTGCGGCGCCGGTCAACCGCCGGCGGCCGGCGGGTAGAAGACCACGCGCTCGGCGTCTCGCGGGACCTCCGAGAAGTCGCGGACCATCACGGCCTCGCGGTGGCCTCGCTCCGAGGTGGGCACGGCGGCCCAGAGCCCTTGGTCGAGCTGTCGGCGGAACTCCTCGATGAGGCGCTCCTCGTCCTCGGCCACTTCGGGATCGCCCTCGGCGAGCAGCACATCGCCGTGACCCGGCTTCATTCGCACCAGCTTCACGACCTCGATTATGGCGCTCGACCGGGCCCCGGGGTCGTGCGAGCGATCCCGAAGACGTCCACGGGGCCGGGACCGGCGCCCAGATCGCGCAGACCGTGTCCCACCGCCTCGGCCGCGATCTCGCGCGCCCACCGCGCTGCGTCGGCGAGCTCGGACCCGCGGGCGAGGAACGCGGCGAGGGCGGAGGAGTGAGTGCATCCCGACCCGTGGGAAGCCCCCTCCGGATACCGCGGTCCCTCGATCCGCAGCGAGCCGGAGTCGTCCACTAGCACGTCGGCGCCGTCCTCGGTGTGGCCGCCCGTGACGATCACGGCGGTTGGGCCAAGGGCCAGGATCGCGCGTCCGAGGTCCTGCGGCGAGGCCCCCTCCCCGAGCCCCCCGAGCTCGCGAGCCTCGAGCAGGTTCGGCGTCGCGACGTGGGCGCGCGGGAGGATGCGCTCGATCAGCGCCGCCTTGGCGTTCGGGTCGAGCAGCGTCGCTCCACTGCCGGCCACCATCACCGGGTCGACGACGACCGGGGCGTCGCCGACGAGCTCAAGAGCTTCGGCGACGGCCTCGATCGTGGGCTCGTCGCCGAGCATGCCGATCTTGACCGCGTCGACACCGATGTCCGACATCACCGCCTTCACCTGGGCGATGATCACGTCGCGCGGCACCGGGACGATCATCTCCACCCCGACCGTGTTCTGGGCGGTCAACGCCGTGATCGCCGTCATCCCGTGAACGCCGCAGCGGGCGAAGGCCTTCAGATCGGCTTGGATCCCTGCGCCGCCGCCGGAGTCGGAGCCTGCGATCGCCAGGCAGGTCGGGACCCTCCCTTGGGGAACGTCGTCCGAAGCCATGGCCGCTGAGACTAGGTCAGGCGGGCGGCTCGAGGCTGGTTCGCGAGTAGACACCCGATCCGTCGGTTACGACGTACCCGAGCAGCTCGAGCCGGCCGAGGCCGACCGCGGCCTCGTGCGGACCGAGGCCAGCCGTAACCGCAACCGCATCGGGCGTGGACGCGCCGCGCTCGACCCGGTCGAGTACCTCGAGCAACGACGGCTCGAGCTCCGGTCCGGTGTGCACAACGCGGGTGCGGCCGATCCCAAGCAGCTCGTCGAGGACGTCCTGGGCGTCGCGGATCAGAGCGGCCCCGTCCCTGATCAGCGCGTGTGGGCCGGCCGCGACGCGGGTGCCGACCTGACCCGGCACCGCGCCGACGTCGCGGTTGAGCTCGGTGGCCCGCCGCGCGGTGATCAGCGAGCCGGACGGCTCCGCCGCCTCGACGATGATCGTCATCCGCGCCAGCGCGGCCATGATCCGGTTGCGCGCCGGAAACGACCACTTCGTCGTTTCGGTCCCGGGCAGATGTTCGGAGATCGCTGCCCCGCACGAGAGGACCTGGCGGTGAAGACCGCGATGGGAAGCCGGGTAGACCACGTCGGGGCCGCCGCCGAGCACCGCCACCGTGGGCCCGCCGCCCGCGATCGCGCCTCGGTGCGCCGCTGCGTCGATCCCGTACGCCAGGCCGCTGACGACGGTGATCCCCGCGTATGCGAGATCGCGGCCGAGATCCTCGGCCATCCCCAGACCGTAGGCGGTCGCCCGTCGCGAGCCGACGATGGTGACCGTGGCCTCGTACTCCAGCTCCGAGATCAGCCGGCGGTCGCCGACGCCTTGGATCGCCGCCGGCGGGTCCGGCAGGTCGTCGAGAGCGGCGGGATACTCGGGCGCTCCGCGCTCGATCGCCCACGCCGGGGGCCGGCTCACGACGGAGCTCTTCGGCGCAGGCTCACGGCCTCGCTCAGGTCGTCCGCTGCGATGCGGTCGCGCCCGGCGAGATCGGCGACGGTGCGCGCGACGCGCAGCACCCGTTCGTAGCCGCGGCCGCTGAGCCCGAACTCGCGGTGGGACGCGTCCAGCAGCTGCTGGGCATCGGGACCGAGCCGGCAGTGCGCCCGGGTCTCGCGCGAGCTCATCCCCGCGTTGCATCCGGCCCCGAGCCGGCGGTACTGACGCTCACGCGCCTCGAGCACGCGCTCGCGGACGCTCTCCGATGCCTCTTCGCGCGGCCCCCGCAAGGCCGCGCTGTCGGGCTGGTCGATCTGCAGCGAGATGTCGATTCGGTCCGCGAGTGCGCCGGTGAGCTTCGTCGAGTAGCGCCGGATGGACAGGGCCGGACAGCGACAGGCGGGGGAGTTCTCGCCATGACCGCACGGGCAGGGGTTGGCCGCGGCGACGAGCTGGAACTTGCAGGGCAGCTCGATCGCGTGGCGTGCCCGCGCGATCAACACCCGCCCGTCCTCCAGCGGCTGGCGGAGTGCCTCGATCGCGTCGCGGCGATACTCGGGCAGCTCGTCGAGGAACAGCACGCCCCGATGAGCGAGCGTCGCCTCGCCGGGGCGCGGCGGGTTGCCACCGCCCACGAGTCCTGCGGCGGAGATCGTGTGGTGCGGGGCGCGAAACGGCCGCACACCCGCCGACGCCTGGCGCACCGGGCCACCGCACGCACCCGCCACCCGGACGACCTCGATCGCTTCGGAGGGCGCAAGCGGCGGCAGCAGCGACGGCAACCTGCGCGCCGCCATCGACTTGCCGGCGCCCGGAGGCCCGACCATCAGGAGGCTGTGCCCACCCGCGGCGGCTACCTCGAAGGCGCGGCGCAAGACCGGCTGGCCCCGGACATCCGCGAGGTCCGGGAGGCTCGGGCCCGAGCCGTTGGCAGAGATGCGCAGCGGTTCGGCTGCGGCAGGCTCTGAGTCGGTGCCGAGCGCCCGCAGCTCCTCGAGCCTCGAAACGCCGATCACGGTCGCCCCGCCCAGGGCTGCCTCCGCCGAGTTCGGGTGGGCGACCACCAGGGCGCGGGCCCCCCGCTCGCGCGCCTTCTCCGCCATCGCCAGCGCCCCCGCTACAGGGCGAATCGCCCCGTCGAGGGCCAACTCGCCACTGAGCGCGACGCTGTCGAGAGCCTCTGGCCTCAGCTGTTCCGAAGCGGCCAGCAGCGCTGCGGCGATCGCGAGGTCCAGGCCCGCACCGGCCTTGCGCAGGTCCGCCGGAGCGAGGCTCGCCGTTATGCGCTGTTGCGGAAACTCGAATCCGGAGTTGAGCAGCGCCGAGCGCACGCGCTCCCGGGACTCCCGGACCGCCGCATCCGGCAGGCCGACGAGCGAGAACGCAGGCAGGCCGGTGCCGACGTCGACCTCGACGTTCACTTCGTACGCCTCGACGCCGAGGATCTCGAACGTCAGCACGCTGGCAAGCACGCGGGCGACGCTAGGCGCGCCGCTCACGACGGTGACGCGCAAGATGTGCCTGGTCGGTGACGGTGTCGCCGCGATCGCCGCGCCGCCGGTGCGACCGACCGGCCTACGGTACGTCGATGACCGTCGCCCGCCAGCGCCTGGGACGTCGCGCCGAGCAGCTGGTGGCCGAGGCGCTCGCCCGGGAGGGCGCACGAGTCGTCGCAGCCAACGTACGCCCGGCCGGCGTCAGGGGCGAGATCGACCTGGTCGCGATGGAGGGCTCGATGCTCGTCTTCGTCGAGGTCAAGGCACGGACCGCCAGCTCGGAGCGCGGCCCGGAGACGCCGCTGCTCGCGGTGGACCGGCGCAAGCAGCTGCGGCTGCGACGGCTCGCCGCCGCGTGGCTCCGGGAGCTCGGCGATCGAGCCCCACGCCGCGCGTCGATCCGCTTCGACGTAGTCGGACTAACCCTCGACGGCGCGGGCGGCGTCGTCGGCTGGGAGCACGTCCGGGGCGCCTTCTAGCGCTCCGTGTGACTCCTCCAGCGCCTCGGCCTGGGCTGCAAGCAGGGCAGCCTCGGCGGCCTCCGGATCCTCAAGCGCGAGCTGGCTGTAGGCGATCGACTGAAACGAGCGGCGGTGCAGGTCGCACGGGCCATGCTCGAGGATCGCCGCGCGGTGCTCGGGAGTCGAGTAGCCGACGTTCTCGCTGAAGCTGAAGCCCGGATATAGCTCGTCGACGCGGCACATGTAGCGGTCCCTGGTGACCTTCGCGACCACGGAGGCAGCCGCGATCGCCGCGCTCTTCGCGTCGCCATCGATCACCGGACGATGCTCGACGGCGCAATCGGAGACCGGAAAGCCATCCGTGAGGCAGATCGCACCCGGCACCGCGACCCGCTCCAGGCAACGGCCGAGCGCCGCGAGGTTGGTGACGTGCAGGCCGCGGGAGTCGATGACCCTGACGCAGCGTACGATCACGGCAACGCGATCCGCGGCGCGGATCACGGCCGGATAGAGCTGCTCGCGCTCTTCGGGCGTGCGCTGCTTGGAGTCGTCGAGCTCGCCGAGCGCTCGCCGGTCGCGCAGGCTGAGTCGCTCATAGTCGATCAGCACCGCGGCCGCGACCAGCGGCCCCGCCAGCGAGCCCCGCCCGGCCTCGTCGGCGCCCGCCACGTACCGGGCGCCGAGCGAGCGGTCGAAGCGAAACAGCTTCGCGGCCTTGCGCCGGCGTCGCTTCGCTACCGCGCGCTGTGAGCCGGTGGGCTTAGAGGAGGCCGAGTTTGTCGATCGGCCAGTAGGTGAAGAAGGCCTCTCCGATGATCCAGTCGCGGGGGACGGGTCCCCAGTAGCGGCTGTCGTCGCTTCGCCCACGGTTGTCGCCCATCATGAAGTAATGATCCGGCGGAATGGTGATCGGTTCCGGGAAATTGCAGCCGTTACCTCCCGCGCAGGGCTTGATGAAGTCCTCTTCGGCCTGATCTCCGTTGACCACCGGGTGTCCGCCCTCGATCGAGAGCGTGTCACCGGGACCGGCCACGATCCGCTTGATGAAGTTCGTGTCGGAGCGCTCGGGAGTGGGCTCCGGGCACGCCTGGTGCGGCTGGCGATTCACGCCGCAGCGGTTCCCCTGGTCGGCCCCGAGGGGCGGATGGAAGACGACGACGTCGCCGATGGCCGGGTCTCCGACGCGGTAGCCGAGGCGGTTCACCAGGACCCGCTCGCCGGGATCGAGCGTGGGCTCCATCGACTCCGACGGGATCTGGTAGGGCTTGACGATCAGCGCCTGGATCGCAAGTGCGAGGCCGATCGCCAGCGCCACGATCAGAACCAGCTCGAGCAGGGCCCCCCTGCCGCTTGTCGGCTTCGGGATCAGTTTTGTTTTTGGTCCTCAGAATCCGAGTCTGGCGGCTCGGATTCCTCGGAGGCCTCGGGCTCAGCGGGGGGCTCCTCCTCGGAAGCCACGTCGGCTGCGCGCTCGTCGCCGCCTTCTGCCCCGGGCTCATGGGTCGACTCGGCCTCCGCCGCCGGGGCCTCCCCATCTTCGCCGTCCGCCGCCGGGGCCCCCTCCCCGCCTTCAGTCTCCTGCCCGGGCGTCTCCCCAGCAGCCTCCTCGTCTTCGAGCTCGTCGCCCTCGGCTTCCTCGCTCTCCAGCGGCACGACCTCGACCTCCGCCTCCTCCTGGCTGATGCCCTCGGAGTCCACCGCTTCTGCCTCCTCGGCCGCGACCACGAGGTCTTCCTCGATCCCCCAGCGGCGCTCGGCTACCCTGGCGCGCTTGCCGACCCGGCCGCGCAAGTAGTAGAGCTTCGCCCGCCGGACGTCGCCGCGGGCGACGATCTCCAGCTTCTCGATCTTCGGAGAGTGGACCGGGAAGGTCCGCTCGACGCCGACTCCGAACGATTGCTTGCGGACGGTGAACGTCTCGCGCGAGCTCTCGCCCTGGCGCGCGATCACCACTCCCTCGAAGACCTGCGTGCGGCGCCGGTTGCCCTCGACGACCTGAAAGTGCACCCGTACGCGGTCCCCTGGCTCGAACCGGGGCACGCGCTTGAGCTGGCGCTGCTCGATGCTCTCGATGGTCGTGCTCATGTCGGCTGGTGGTGCCCGGCGGAAATCGTTGCGTCGCCGGGTAAGCGAGCGGTAAAAAGCGCCGGCCCGTCGGGACCCGCGCGGCGGCGAATAGTAGCGGAGGGTCAGTCGCTGGTCGGGGCCATCAGTCGCCCGGGGCGCGCTCGCGGCTCCGCTCCAGGCGCCACCTCCGGATCCGCTCGTGGTCGCCCGAGAGCAGGACCTCGGGCACGTCCCAGCCTCGGTAGGAGGCCGGACGCGTGTAGTGCGGATACTCGGGGGCGCCCTCCAGGGCGTCCGAGAACGATTCCTCGACGGCGCTCTCGGCATGGCCGAGGGCCCCCGGAAGCTTGCGGATCACCGCGTCGGCCACGACCATCGCCGCCAGCTCGCCGCCCGACAGCACGTAAGGGCCAATCGAGATCGCGTCGGTCGCAAGCTGCTCGCGCACGCGCTCGTCGACTCCCTCATAACGCCCGCAGAGCAGCGCCAGATCCGGTTCGGACGCCAGCTCGCGAGCCAGCGACTCGTCGAACTGGCGGCCCGAGGGCGTGAGCAGGATCACCCGGGACGGAAAGCCCTCGCTCTCGTATGCAGCCCGGAGGGCGGTGTCGACGACGTCGACGCGGAGCACCATCCCAGCCCCGCCGCCGTAGGGCGCGTCGTCGACCTGACCGCCGGTCAGCGGGGTGGTGTCGCGGTAGTGGAAGAACCGCAGCCCGAGACCCGCTTCGGCCGCGTTGGTGACATGGCGCTGGCCCCGGAACCAGTCGAACCACTCCGGAAAGAGTGTGAACACATCTATGCGCAAGCTCAGCTAGGCCGTGACCCCGCCGCCCCCGGACGCGGGAGCGGAAGAAGAATGCCCGAGGCAAAGCCGAGGGCAAGTTGTTCGGGCGGGAGCAGAGGAGGAGGCGGGCATTTGTTCAAGCGGAGCAGCCGGCGGGCCTTAGTCCTCAACTATCTCGACCATCACCCGGCCGCCCTCGACCGTGGCAGCGGCCTTGGCGATCGTGCGGATCGCGTTGGCGACTCGGCCCTCGCGGCCGATCACGCGGCCGAGATCGTCGGAGGCAACGCGGACCTCCAGCACGATGTCGCCGTCGGACTCCAGCTCCTCGACGCTGACCGAATCCGGGTCGTCTACCAGCGCCCGGACCAGAAACTCGACCAGATCGCGCATCCGGTCGGGCCGCTACGAGCCGGCGGCCTCGATCCCCTTCGTGCGCAGCAGCGTGGCGACCGTCCGGGTCGGCTTCGCCCCGTGCTCGAGCCAGTGCTTGGCCCGCTCCTCGTCGATGACGATCTGCGAGGGATCGGTCTGCGGGTTGTAGCTGCCGATCGTCTCGATCGTGCGTCCGTCGCGCGGGGAGCGACGGTCGGCGACGACGACTCGCCAGATCGGGTTCTTGCGCGAACCCACCCTTCTCAACCTGATTCGAACCATTTGCGGCGGGGGAGCTTAGCGGGGCATCCCCTTCAGCAGCTGCTGCGGGTCGGGCATCTTGCCCTGGGCCAGCTGGCCGAGCAGCTTGCGCATCTGGCCGAACTGCTTGATCAGCTTGTTGACGGCCGAGACCGTCGTTCCCGAGCCGTGGGCGATCCGGCGCCGGCGCGAGCCGTCGATGACGGAAGGATTGGCCCGTTCGGCCGGCGTCATCGACAGGATGATTGCCTCGATCCGATCCAGCTCACGCTCGTCCATGTTCACCTGCCGCAGCTGCTTCGCCGCCTTGCCCATGCCGGGCATCATTCCCATCAGTCCCGAGAGCGGGCCCATGCGCCGCACCTGACGCATCTGCTGCAAGAAGTCCTCGAGCGTGAACTGTTGCTTTCTGATCTTGCGCTCGAGCTCGGCTGCCTGGTTGGCGTCGGAGACCTCCTCGGCCTTCTCGATCAGCGACAGAACGTCGCCCATTCCGAGGATCCGCCCGGCCATGCGCTCCGGGTGAAAGCGCTCGAGCTCCTCGAGCTTCTCCCCTGTTGACGCGAACAGAATCGGCTTGCCGGTCACGGCCTTGACCGACAGCGCAGCGCCACCCCGCGCGTCTCCGTCGAGCTTGGTCAGCACGACGCCGTCGAACTCCACCCGCTCGGCGAAGCTCTCGGCGACGCTGACGGCGTCCTGTCCCGTCATCGCGTCGAGGACGAGCAGGACGTCGTGGGGCTTGGTGCGCTTGCGGATCGCAGCCAGCTGGTCCATCAGCTCCTCGTCCACATGGAGCCGACCCGCGGTGTCGACGATCAAAGCGCCCAATCCCGCCGACTTCGCCTGGCCCAGGGCCCACTCGGCGATCTCGACCGGGTCGCGGTCAGTTCCCTGCTCGTAGACGGTGGCGCCCGCGCGCTCACCCAGCGTGACCAGCTGCTCGATAGCCGCTGGGCGCTGGATGTCGCAGGCGGCGAGGCCGACCTTGCGCCCGTCGGACGCCAGGTGCTTTGCGAGCTTGGCGCACGCGGTGGTCTTGCCCGAGCCTTGGAGCCCGGCCATCAGGATCACGGTCGGGCCGTCGGAGGCGAGTGCCAGGTCGCGGCTCGCACCTCCCATCAACTCCGCCAGCTCCTCGTTGACGATCTTCACGACCTGCTGGCCGGGATCGAGGCTGTCGAGCACGCCCGCTCCGAGGCAGCGCTCCTTGAGCTGGGCAGTGAACGACTTGACGACCTTGAAGTTGACGTCCGCCTCGAGCAGGGCAAGTCGGATCTCGCGCATGGCGGCGTCGACGTCCGCCTCCGTCAACTTGCCGCGTCCGCGGACCCCCGTAAGCGTGGCCTGGAGCCGATCTGAGAGCTGGTCGAACACTGCGACCAGCTTAGGGCCTGGGGATCAGCGTCCCCGGGACTCCCGCCCTACGGCCCGAGCCAGGCGAACGAGAGGTAGGCCTCGGGCCCGCTCACCGTGAGGCCGCCGCCGCCGGTCTTGCGCACGACGGCCTCGACGAACTCCCCTTCCTGGAGCCGGGCCAGCGTCTGCACCGTCTGCACGGTGGCGGCCCCACTCACCGCGTCGATTCGCTCGGTGGCCAGGGGGGTGAGCGCGTTCTTTCGCACCTGGAGCGTCCGGGTGCCCGCGTTGTTCGAGGGCCATTCGACGCCGGTGCCGATCTCATAGAGACCGGTGAGAGGGGCGGTCAGCCGCGAGCGCAGTGGATTGACGCAGGTCGGATCCCCGACGTGGGCTCCGTCCTGGTCGAACTCCTCGAATGAGAACGCGAGCGCCTCGTCGGTCGCATCGGCAATCGATTGCCCGCCGGAGCAGGTGGGGCCGTCGCGCGGCCGGGAGACCCTGGCGCCGGGCGCCGCGGCTCGATCGACGGGCCCGATCTCGCCGTTGCCGATCTCGATCGAGCCGATGTCGCCGTCGCGCACATCGCGTCCCTTGACGGAGTTGTCCACGATGTCTCGGGAGTTGACCCGGTTCGTGCCTGTGAGGGCGACGGCCGTGCCGCCGCCCAGCACCAGGAACAGGCACAGGCAGGCCACGACGTTCGAGTACGTGAGCTTCTCGCGCAGCCGGGCGATCACGCCGCGTCTCACCGTCCCACCCAGGCAATCGTCAGATAGTTGTTATCGGCGCCGCCGACGAGCTGCAGCGACCCGCCGCTGGTCTGGCGGGCGACCGCTTCGACGCGCTCGTCGAACGCGAGCCTGGCTGTAGTCGCGAGGGTCTGAAGGGTCTCGCCGCTGCCCGCCGCCGCGCGGGTCTCGTCGGCGATCACGGTCTCGCCGTCAACGAGCAAGGACAGGGTCCTGACCCCGCTCGCATTGGCTGGCCAATGGACCGCGGCGCCGAGGTGGTAGACGCCCGCCCGCGGTGCGAACAGCCGGGGGCTCCGAGCCGAGCACGCCGGCGAGTCGGGATGCAGGCCGCCCGGGTCGAACTCCTCGACCGCGAAGCGCAGCGACTCCCCGGTGCCGGCGTTGGAGATCGTCTGCGCCACGCAGCCTGCCTCCTGCGCGTCCGCGATCCGGGCGGCAGGCACACTGCGCAGCTTCTCCGGCGCGATGTCGCGGTTGGACACGTCGCGACCCTTGATCGCCTCCTCCCGCAAGTCCTTGCCCCTCACCGCGCCGTCCTTGAGGTCGTTGGAGCGCACGCTGTTCGTCCCGGGCAGCGCGATCGCCGTCCCGGCTCCGAGCACGACGACCAGACAAGCGGTCGCAAGGACGTTCGCGAGCGTGGTCTTTTCGCGCAGCTGCGAGAGCAAGGCCGGACTCCCTCCAAACCCCCTGCAAGCGCCAGAGTAGCGGCAGACCCGGCTGGAGGGCCTTACTCGGCGAGCAACGCGCGGGCAAACTCGTCCGGGTCGAAGGGCCGCAGGTCCTCCAGCCCCTCCCCCACCCCGATCAGCTTCAGCGGCAGCCCGAGCTCGCGGGCGATCGCCAGCGCGATGCCTCCCTTCGCCGTCCCGTCGAGCTTCGTCAGCGCAACACCAGTCACGTCCACAGCCTCGGAGAAGGCTCGCGCCTGGCGCAGCCCGTTCTGACCGGTCGTCGCGTCGATCACGATCAGCGTCTCGTGCGGCGCGCCACCGAGGCGGTTGGCGGTGACCCGCCGGACCTTGGCGAGCTCCTCCATCAGATTGCCGTGCGTGTGCAGCCGGCCCGCGGTGTCGGCGATCACGACGTCTGCGCCGCGCGACTCCGCGGCGCCGATCGCATCGAACACGACGGCGCCCGCGTCGCCGCCGGAGGAACCGCGCACGATCTCCGCATCGGCGCGCTCCGCCCAGGTTTCGAGCTGCTCGATGGCCGCGACGCGGTACGTGTCCGCGGCCGCAACGATCACGCGCAGAGCGAAGCGCTCGCGCAGGATCTCGGCGAGCTTGCCGATCGTCGTCGTCTTCCCGGTGCCGTTGACGCCGACGACCATGATCACCGCCGGGCGAGCCGAGAGATCGATTCGCCGCTGGCCCGTGGACGCCAGCTCCGCGAGCAGCTCGACCAGGCGGTCACGCACCGCGTCGGCCCCGCTCACCTGTCCGGCCTCGACCTCCGCTTCGAGCTTCCCCACGACGTCGGCGGTCGCGGCCGCTCCGACGTCGGCCAGGATCAGCGCCTCCTCCAGCCGCTCCCAGGTTTCGTCGTCGAGCTGCTCGAACAGGGTCGCCGAAAGCTCGGCGCGAAGCGCCTCCCGGCTCTTGCGCAACCGATCCCGCAGGCGAACAAACATCCCTGCCGACTGCTCCGCTCCGGCTCGTTCGCGCCCACCAGCATCCCCTTCTCGCTCACGCTCTTCCGCGTGCGCGACAGCGGGGTCTCTGGTGGCTTGATCGCCTAGGTAAACGAGGTCCTCCCATTGGGTTGGCACGGAGCGGGAGGCTAGATCAGTTGGTCAGGCAGCCTCGGCGGCCTCGTCGAGCGCCGGCTGCTCCTGCTCGAAACGGCGCGAGACGACCTTCGTGATCCCACCCGAGCCCATCGAGATGCCGTAGAGGACGTCGGCGGCGTCCATCGTGCGCTTCTGGTGCGTGACGATGATGAACTGCGCGCGGTCCGAGAACCGGCGCACGAGCTGAAGGAAGCGATCGATGTTGGCGTCGTCGAGCGCGGCCTCGACCTCGTCGAGGATGTAAAAGGGCGACGGGCGGGCGAGAAAGACGGCGAAGACGAAGGCCAGCGCGACCAGCGACTTCTCGCCACCTGAGAGCAGTGACAGCTTGCGGGTTGCCTTGCCTGCGGGGGTCACCTCAATCTCCACGCCCACATCACTGGCCGTCGGCTGCTCTGCTCCCGCACGCTCGCCCTCACCAACATCCTCATCTGGCTCGCTCGCTCCCGCGTCCGCGCCGGCGGGGTCCGCGCCACCAAGGACGTGCATGCGAGACTGGTCGCCCACCAGCCGCAGCCGCCCGCGACCGTCCGGGAAGAGGTGCTCGACGAGCTCCTGGAAGTTTCGCTCGGTCGCCTCGAAGGTCTGCTCGAACGCGGACTCGATCTTGGCGTCGGTCTCGCGAATCAGGCCGGTGAGGTCGGACAGCGCCCCCTCCAAGTCTGCCCGTTGGGTTTCGAGCTCCTCGACGTGAGCCAGCGCCGCGGCGTACTCGCGCTCGGCCAGCGGGTTGACGGGTCCCAACTGCTCGCGGCGAGCAGCTAGGCGCTCGAGCTTGTGCTCGATCTCCCCCCGATCCGCGTCGGAGAGAGGAGCGTCGGCCGCGGCAACCTCTCGACCGAGGCGCTGGGCGATCCGTTCCAGCTCGGCGACCGTCTCCTGGCGGCGCTCGCGAAGCTGAGCCGAGCCGACCTCTGCCTCCGTGACCGCCTCGCCCGCGCTCCGCAGGCTGGCCTGCAGCTCCGCCTCCTCTCGCGAGCAGGCGCGCAGCGCCTCGGTCACGTCGTCGTCACCGTCCCGGCCAAGCATTCGTCCTTCGAGCGCGCTCGCGCGCTCGCCGACGGCATCGCGAGCCCTCGCCGTCGCATCGCAAAGCTGATCGAGTGCGGCGAGCAGCTCGGCGTCGGTCTCGACGGATCCCTGGATCGACCCCTGAAGGCGACTGCCGATCAGGTCCTCCACCCGCCGGGCCGTTCCAGCGGCTCGCTCGCTCGCCTCTCGCACCCGGCGCACCTCGCCGGCGCGCTCCCTGTCGTCTCGATCTCCACGCGCGCTGGCGAGCGACTCCGAGGCACGGTCGAGCGCGTCGCCGATGCGCGCGAGCCCGGCCTGCACGGGATCCTCAGCGGACGATCGCCCGGCCTCGAGGTCGTGCGCGAGGGAACCGAGCGCCTCCCGCCTTGCCTCGAGCGAGCGCGCCAGCTCGGCGCGGCGCGCCGCCAACGACTCTCCACGCACGCTCAGCCGTTCGTGGGCGGCGCGAATCGCCATGAGGCGACCCCACGCCTCGGTGCGCTCGCGATCGCGCTCGGCGAGTCGCTCCTCGATCGCCGTGCGACGGCGGTTCGCTTCCGCGAGCCTTGCCTCGACCGCGTCGCGGGCCTCACGGGTCTGCGCCGCGTTGCGCTCTGCGTTTTCCAGCTCCTCGTTCTGCCGCCGCAGCTCGGAGCCGAGCAGCGTCGCCCGAAGCTCGCCGGCCTCGCGCTCGAGCCGGTCGTGGATGTCAGCGGCCTGCGCCTGGCGCTTGAGCGGGCGAAGACGACTGCGCGCCTCCCGCTCAACGTCGAGCGCCCGATCGAGGTTCTCCTCCGTGCGCTCGAGCTTGAGCTGAGCGCGCCGGCGGCGCTTGCGATGCTTGCCCAGCCCGGCGGCCTCCTCGACCAGCAGCCGGCGCTCATTGGGCTTGGAGTGGACGATCTCCTCGACGCGGCCCTGGCTGATGATCGAGTGCATCTCGCGTCCCAGGTTGGCGTCCGCCAGCGTCTCGACCACGTCGGAGAGGCGGCAGCGAGCACCATTGATCCGGTACTCGCCCTCGCCGCCGCGATCGTGGCGGCGCTTGATAGAGAGCTCACCAAAGCCCGCCAGCTGCTCTGCTCCCGCTCGCTGGGCCCCACGGACATCCCCTTCTGCCTCGCTCGCTCCCGCGTCCGCGCTGGCGGGGTCCGCGACAGGACGATCATTCGAGAGGACGACCTCGACCTCGGCGTAGCGGCTCGGGCCGGTGCCCTCGCCCCCGGCGTAGATCATGTCCTGCATCGTCTGCCCGCGCACGCTGAGCGGGCTCTGCTCGCCCAGCGCCCACAGCACCGCGTCGGTGATGTTCGACTTGCCGCAGCCGTTGGGGCCGACGATCACGCTCACGCCGGGCGAGAAGACCAACCGGGTCCGCTCGGGGAAGGACTTGAAGCCCTTGATCGTGATCGAGCTCAGGTGCATTGTCGGCTGAAGGGGCGCCGGCCGGGCCAGAAGCCTCGCGGGCGCGTCGGACGTGATTTGCGCTTGGTTTGGTGGTCGTTACTGCTTCGACGGGCGTGGACCGGGTCCTCGGCTTCAGCCGTCGAAGCGCTCGAGCGCCTCGGCGGCGGCTGCCTGCTCGGCAGCCTTCTTCGAGCGCCCCGAGCCCCGTCCGATCACCTCGCCGTTGACGCTCGCGGCGACGTCGAAAAGACGATCGTGAGGCGGACCCACCTCGTCGGTCACGTCGTACCTTACGCGGCTGCCGTCGCGTGCGAGACGTTCCTGAAGCGCCGACTTGAAGTCCAGCAGCTTGTCTGACGCGAGCCCTATCTGGGGCATGAAAGCGGCGATCGTTGCGTGCGCAGTGGTCTCGAAGCCGTGGTGCAGATAGCAGGCTCCGATCACCGCCTCGCAGATCGAGGCGAGCGCTCGCTCGCTCGCCAGCAGCGACCTGACGTCGATCCCGCCCTCCAGCTCGGCGGGCGCGGCCGCCCGCAGCAGGTCGGGAAGGTCAAGCGCGTCCGCGACCTCGGCACAGGCCCGGCCGCTCACCGCCTGGCCGTGAACCTTGGTCAGGCGGCCGATGTCGGAGCGCGGGTATTCCCGGAACAGGTACTCGGCGACGGCCAGTCCAAGGACGCTGTCGCCGAGGAACGCCAGCCGGCCGTAGGAATCGGCCCTGTGCTCGACCCAGGAGGAGTGCGAGAGCGCGCGGTTGCGCAGGTCGTCCGGAAGCGAGTCGAGCAGTCTCCGAAGCTCATCGGGACCGCGGCGCCCGCGACGGAGGTTCTGGCGTGCCCCCCGTGCAAGCCTGCGGATCCCTCGCGCCACGGCCTACGCGGGTATCCGCTCCAGCACGAAATCGACGGCGTCGCCGACGGTTTCTATCCGCGCCGCCTCCTCTTCGCTGACCTTGATCCCGTAGGTGTCCTCGAGCTCCATCACCAGCTCGTAGAGATCGAGCGAATCAGCGTCGAGATCGTCGCGGAAGCGCGTTCCCTCGCTGATCCGGTCGGCGCTGACCTCTAACTCGCTTGCAAGGTGCTCGCGAACCTTGGTCATGACCTCGTCGCGATCCATGCTCATTGCTCGTTCATCTTCCCATCACGAAGGGCGGATCGGGTTGCGCCGGAGCGCTCGAGCAGCTCGCCGGTGCGCTCGACCGCGCGCTCCGTGACTGCGCGCGCGGCCAGACGCACGGCGTTGGCGATGCCGTCCGGCCCGGAGCTGCCGTGGCCGACGACGGCCACGCCCCGAAGGCCGAGAAGAATCGCCCCGCCGATCGTGTCGGGATTCATCTGCCGCCGCAGCCCACCCAGGGCCGGGCGCATCAGCAGCCCTCCGAGCGCCGCGAGCGCCCCCGACCGAGCGGCCGAGCGCACCGCCCCGGCGACCGCGCTCGCCGTCCCCTCGATCGTCTTCAGCGCGACGTTGCCGGTGAAGCCATCGGTGACGATCACGTCGGCGATACCCGAGAGCAGGTCCCGGCCCTCCACGTTGCCGACGAACTCCAGCCGCTCGGCCCCGGACAAGGTCTCGTGCGCGTCGACCACCTGCTGCGAGCCCTTCTTCTGCTCCTCGCCCACCGATAGGAGCGCCACCCGCGGCCGCTCGACGTCGAGCACGGCCTCGCTGAAGGCGGCGCCCAGATATGCGAACTGGACCAGATCGCCCGCGCGCGCGTCGGTGTTGGCGCCGACGTCGAGCAACAGCGTCGGCGGGCCATCGCGCCCGGGAACGACCAGCTGAAGCGCCAGGGCCGGGCGCCTCACGCCATGCTGGCGCCGCAGGGCAAACAGCGCCGCGGTCATCGTCGCTCCGGTCGAGCCCGCGCTCGCAACCGCGTCCGAGCGTCCCTCGGCGACGTCGCGCGCCGCCATCACGACCGAGGCGTCCTCCTTCGACCGAACGGCCCCCACGGGCTCCTCGTCGTTGCCGATCGCGTCTCGTGCCGAGACGACCTCGACCCCGTCGGTTCCTTCGAGCTCCCTCAGCTCCTCGGGACGGCCGAACACCCGGAGGGAGATCCCGTCGGCGGCCGCCGCGCGGGCCCCGGCGACGATCACCTCAGGCCCCCGGTCGGCCCCGCGGCCGTCGAGGGCGACGGTTACCACCCCGGGTTACTCCTGCGACTCGGCGGCGGGGGCAGGCGCCGTGGTGTCCTCCACCTCGTGTGAGATCACCTCACGGCCCGCATACGTGCCGCAGACCGGGCAGACGCGATGCGGCAGGCGGGGGCTGTGGCAGCGCGGGCACTCGTTGAGGCGCGGCGCGCTGACCTTGTGGGTCGCGCGGCGCTTGTCGCGACGCGCGCGGGAGGTTCTCTTCTTCGGGACGGCCATGGCGGCCCGGGATGGTAGCGGCCTGGCGTCACCCTGCCGCCCCGGACGCGGAGCGGAGGAGGTGGCAGGCAGTTATTGCAGCTCGCGCAGCTTGTCCCAGCGGGGGTCCGGCGCGCGGCCGTGCTCGTGCTCGGAGGGATCCGCGTCGTTGAGCGACGCCCCGCACACGGGGCACAGGCCCGCGCATTCCGAGCGGCACAGGAACTGGCCCGGCATCGCGAGCGCCAGCGCGTCGTGAGCCCACCCCCGCACGTCGAGCTCGCTGCCCTCCACGTACGGGCTACGGAGCTCCTCGTCGTCAGAGCCCGGCTGCTCGACCTCACGGGCGTCAACCTCGAGCCGGAGCTCTGCGTGCTCGAGGCAGCGAACGCACGATCCGCCCACCTGGGCGGCGAAGCGCAGATGCAGCGCGAAACCGGCGGCCGTGCGC
The DNA here is from genome assembly GCA_046728015.1 of Actinomycetota bacterium. Lineage (GTDB taxonomy): Bacteria > Actinomycetota > Thermoleophilia > Solirubrobacterales > 70-9 > DATAFO01. Next base: position 4,813 of record JBKPDQ010000087.1, on the reverse strand, counting down.
GAGACCTCGAGCCGCGCGGCCGTCGTCTCACCCTCGACGGCGTAGGTCTCCTCGCCGTAGCGAAGCTCCCCCGGGACGATGTCCAGGTCGAGTCGCTGCCCGTCGCCGGGAGCCGGGACGATGCGGGCGAGATCGATGCTGTCGGCGCGCTGTGCCAATCGAGTTGGTGCCTTCGTGCCTACGATGTCTTCCCCGCGATCGAGGTTAGCGAGCCCGATGTCACCCGCCGAGCAGCCCGCGCAGTTTCACTTCGAGCCCGACACGTACGAGGAGATGATCCGCGCGGACGTCCCTCGCTACGACGAGCTGCAGCGCGTCACCGTTGAGGCAATCCCGTTCGAGCCCGCACGTGTGCTGGAGCTGGGAGTCGGCACCGGTGAGACCTCCAAGCGGCTGCTCGAGCGCTTTCCGAGCGCCCAGGTCACCGGCCTGGACTCCACGCCCGAGATGGTCTTCGCCGCCAGGGAGCTGGGAATCGAGGTCCGCCTGGCCCGGATGGAGGATCCGCTGCCCGACGGGCCCTGGGACCTGGTGATCTCGGTGCTCACCATCCACCACCTCGACGCCGACGGCAAGCGCGACCTCTTCCGGCGCGTCCGCGAGCAATCGCGGGCGCTTGTCTTCGGCGACGTGGTCGAGGTGCCCCCCGACAAGCAGGTCGCGTCGCTGACCGAGGGATTCGACATGCCTTCGCCGGCAGCCGACCAGGCCGAATGGTGCGGCGGCGAGGTCGTCTGGGCGGCCGACGACCTGGCGGTCATCCGGGCCGTCTACGACTGACGCCGGGACCGGCGACGCGTTTGTCACGCATACCGTGACTAACGCGTCGACCTAGCCGACTTCGGCGGGCTCTTCCTCGCGTCCGGCGAGGCGGTCGCGGCCACGCTGGACCGCGGAGAGGAACTTCTCCAGGTTGACCTCGAGGGTCGAGAGGATCTCGTCGGCGTAGTCCTCGGCGCCGAGGCGGATCTGGCGCTCGGTCTCGCGGGCGTCCTCGATGATCTCCTCGGCGGCTCGCTCGGCCTGCTTGTAGACCTCCTCGTCGGAGATCAGGCGCTCCTGTTGCTCGCGGGCCTCCTTGACCACGCGCTCGGCCTCGCGCTTGGCCTCCGCCAGCATCTCCTGGCGCTCCTTGACGATCCACCGCGCCTGCTTGATCTCCTCGGGGATCGTCGCCCGCATCTGGTCGAGCAGGTCGTAGATCTCCTCGCGGTCCACGCGCACCTGGTCGGTGAGCGGCACGGGCCGCGCGTTGTGGATCAGGTCATCGAGCTTGTCTATGAGAACGAGGACGTCCATAAGAAGGCCGTGAAAGCTTACGCGGCGCGGCGTCGCAGGGTTGCGACAAGCGTCACTTCGCTGGAATCCTGCAAAACCCTGCCCAAGCGCCCAGCCGCCGGGCCCGTTACTCGCGCTTCACGCGCTCCGCCAGAGCGGCGGCCACCGGTGCAGGGACCAGGTCGGAGACGTCGCCGCCGAACGTGGCCATCTCCTTGACGCCCGTCGACGACAGGAAGCTGTAGTCCGGCGAGGCAATCACGTACACCGACTCGATCTCCGGCGCCAGCTTGCGGTTGAGCTGGTTCATCTCGAACTCGTACTCGAAGTCCGAGATCGCGCGCAGGCCCTTGACAATCGCGATCGCGCCATGCTCGCGCGCGAAGTCCACCAGCAGGTTGCGGAACACCGCCACTTCGACGTTGTCGACCCCGTTGTCGCTGAGCGCCTGCTCGAGGAATGCCTTCCGCTCCTCGGGCTCGAACAGATGTCCCGCCTTGCGGGGGGCGTTTCCGACCACCCCGACGACGACGCGATCGAAGACGCGCGAGGCGCGCCCGATGATGTCGAGGTGCCCGTTGGTGACCGGGTCGTAGCTGCCCGGACAGACCGCTATGCGCTCGCCGTCGCTCATCGCGCGGACCAAATCCTTATCAGCGCCTCGCCGAATCGGCGCTCAGCCAGCTTCGGCAGGTCGAGATCGACCGGCTCGCGCGCCGGGCTCTCGACGACCAGCCGCCCGCCGGGTGCCAGCCGCTGCGGGACCAGGCGCTGGAGCTCGGGGCCGATCCGCTCGGCGAGCGCGTACGGCGGATCGCAGAGGATGAGGTCGAACTGCTCGTCCGAGCGGGCCAGGTAATGGAACGCGTCGGAGCGGACGATCTCACAGCGTTCAGAGAGCTCGAGCTGGTCGACGTTGCGGCGGGCGAGCCGGGGGTCCGAGTCGACGAGGACGGCGCCGGCGGCGCCGCGCGAGAGCGCCTCGATGGCGAGCGCACCCGTGCCCGCGAAGAGGTCGAGAGCCCGCGCGCCCGAGACGTCGCCGAGAATCGCGAACAGCGCCTCGCGGGCGCGGTCGGACGTGGGCCGGACCTCCGCCGACCGCCGCGGCGGCGATGCCAGACGCTTCCCCTTGAGCTCGCCGGCGACGACCCTCACAGAACAACTCCGCCGGGTGCTCCGCTTCGCGTCCGCGCCCGGCGGGTCATGCAGGGATCCCTTGGTCGCCGAATCGCTCCCGCGCTGCGTCGCGCAGCGGCGCGAGCTCGGGAGCGTCGAGGGTCCCGTGGCACCCCAGCAGCGCGATCAGCTCGTCGCGCGACCGGCCGAGCAGCGCGGCGTCCTCGGGCAGCTCGGCAACCCGAAACCGCGGCAGCCCGTGCTGGCGAGTTCCGAGGACTTCGCCTTCGCCGCGCAACGTGAGGTCGATCTCGGCCAGCTCGAAGCCGTCGTTGCTCTTCGAGATCGCCTGCATTCGCCGGCGGGCGAGGTCCGACTCGGGATCGGCGAACAGGATGCAGTGGCTTTCGTGGGCGCCGCGACCCACCCGGCCCCGCAGCTGGTGCAGCTGCGAGAGCCCGTATCGCTCCGCGCCCTCGACCAGCATCACGGTCGCGTTGGGAACGTCGACGCCGACCTCGATCACCGTCGTCGCCACGAGCACGTCCGCCTCGCCGGCGACGAAGCGGTCCATCGCCGCTGCCTTCTCGCGGGAAGGCATCTGTCCGTGCAGCAGCGCGACGTCGAACTCCTTGAACTCCTCGGCACCCAGCCGCTCGGCCTCGGCCTCCGCCGCCTTGGCCTGGAGCTTTTCCGAGTCGGCAACCAGCGGGCAGACGACGTAGGCCTGCCGCCCCTCGCGCAGCCGGGCCCGGATGAACTCGTAGGCTCCGGCGCGCTTCTCCTCCCCCACGGCCCAGGTCTTGACCGGGCGCCTGCCCGCCGGCAGCTCCCGGATCACTGTCGCGTCGAGGTCCCCGTACGCGGTCAGGGAAAGCGTCCGCGGAATCGGCGTCGCGGTCATGTGCAGGGCGTGCGGCGCGAGCCCATCGCGTCCCTTGGCGTCGAGCGCTGCGCGCTGGCGCACGCCGAAGCGGTGCTGCTCGTCGACGACGCAGACCGCGAGGCTCTCAAACTCCACGTCGGGCTCGATCAGCGCGTGCGTGCCGACGACCAGCCCGAGCTCTCCGCTGCGCAGCCGGTCGAGGGCCTCGCGCCGGCGCTTGGACGGGGTGGCGCTGGTCAGCAACGCGAACGGGGTCGGCTCGTTGGCCAGCAGCCGGTCCAGCGTCGCGGCGTGCTGCTCGGCGAGCGTCTCGGTCGGCGCCATCAGCGCCGCCTGCTGGCCGGCCTCGCGCGCGCGGAGCATCGCGTAAAGGGCGCAGACGGTCTTGCCCGACCCAACTTCTCCCATCAACAGCCGTTGCATCGGACGGTCCCGGGCCAGGTCTGCGTCGATCTCCCCCAGTGAGCGGCGCTGGTCGTCGGTGGGCTCGAACGGCAGCGAATCGAGCCAGCGGGTGACCAGCTCGTCCGGGGGGCCAATCGGGATCGCCCGGCGCTCTTCGTCGTGGCCGCGACGCCGCGCCGCGAGCGCCGCCTGGTGCACGAACAGCTCCTCGAACGCCAAGCGCTCGCGACCGGTCTGCGCCTCATCGCGCGACTCGGGGAAGTGGACGGCCCGCAGCGCGTCGCCGGCGCCCGCCAATCGCTGCCTCGTTCGCAGCTCGGCCGGTAGCGGATCCGCCGCAAACGCGGCGAGTCCAACCGCCTGCCAGACCCAGTCGCGAATCCGGTTCGGCCGCAGACGCTCGGTGGCCGGATGCACAGGCACCAGTCCGGTGGTGTGGATTCCCACGCCCTGATCTCGCCCGGCCGGCTCGGCGCCGGGCTCGCGGACGACCTCGTGTGCATCGACGCGAAAGCCCGAGCGATCCAGCTTCCCGCTCAGCAGCACGTGGGCGCCTTCTCTGAGCTGCTCGACCAGCCACGCCTGGTTGAACCACACTGCCTTCAGCGGGCCGGTGGAGTCGGCTACATTCGCCTCGACGATCCGCAGGTTCCGGCGTCGCGTCGGGCGCAGGCGCACCGAGCGCACCTCAACGAGGACGGTTGCCTGCTCGCCGATCCGAAGCTCGGCAACCTCTCGGACGTCCGCGCGGTCGCGGTAGCCGTGCGGGACGTGCCACAGCAGATCGTCGACCGTCTCGAGCCCGATCTCGGCGGCGGCGGCCGCCAGCTTCGGCCCCGCGCCCCGCAGCGAGGTCAGCGGCGCCGCCAGCTGCGACGGCCGCGGTCCGGACCGCACCGGCGCCGCCAGCAGCGCTTCGCGGTCGAGCGGATCGCCGGAGCCGAGCGCTCGCGGCAGCGCCGCCACTCGCTCCTGCTCGACGGACGCCAGCGCCTCGCTCATGCCGCCTAAGGCTAGTGTTCGCCGGCGCCGCCACTCGCGTCCTTGGGCGTGCGAGAACCGAGGATGGCGAGGACGCAGGGAGGCCGAAATAGCAGGGCCCATCGGCCGACCGAGGACGTTGCC
>JBKPDQ010000086.1:0-9723 GCA_046728015.1 Actinomycetota bacterium | reverse complement strand
CCGGCGAGTAGGGTGGTGGCCGGCTCCATCATGGGCGACAGCAGGCGGAGCTCGTACAGCACGCGCTGCGCCAGCGTCGCCGCCAGGCTGAAGAGCATCCAGACCAAGACATAGGCGGCGACGAAGGCGCCCCTGGGCGCGACGGGTCCAGCCGGCGTGCCGCGCGGCGTCCGTCCGTCGCTCACAATCGCGGCCACCACCGAAGGCACCATCATGCCCACCATCATCGCCGACCACATCGCGAACAGGAGCGCCATGTGCGGCCAGTCCCAGCGCCTCGTCATCATCCAGGCGGCGGCCCCCGTCATCGGTCCGTACATGTCCTCGGCGATGGCCACGATCCACCACCAGCAAAGCGCGACGATCAACAGGCTCGTGGCAACCACCCAGGTGTCGGCCGCGCTACGCGCTGTACTCATCGTGGCGCCGCCACCACTCGTACGGCGGGGTTTGCGGCCAGCCCTTCGGAGAGTCCTCCCAGTCCTCCTGGCGGCCGAGCGGCGTCAGGTCGAGAAGGGTCCAGACCGGGCCCAGCGCCTCGACGCCGCGGTTCGACGTGAAGTAGCTGCGGTACACCGCGTCGTCGTCGCGGATGAAGACGCTCAGGCCGAACATCTCGCCGTCCTGGTCCTGGTCCGGCTGCGGCGTCTCGGGGCCACGGCCGAAGTCGGGGTTGAAGGAGGTCCCGTGCGATGAGAACCACGGCAGGCTCCAACCCATGCGCTGGCGGTAGGCCTCGAGCTTCGCGATCGGCGCGCGCGAGATCAGCACGAACGAGGTGTCGCGCGCGTGCAGGTGCGCGGGGTGCCCGATCTGGTCGACGAACATCGAGCAGCCTTCGCAGCCCGCCTCCTGGTTGGGGCCGAACATGAAGTGGTAGAGCAGGAGCTGGCGGCGCCCGTCGAAAAGGTCGACCAGTCGCGCCTTGCCGTCCGGGCCCTGGAAGACGTAGTCCGTCTCGATCCGCAGCCAGGGCAGGCGGCGCCGCTCGGCGGCGAGCGCGTCGTGCTTGCGGGTGAGCGTCTTCTCCTTCTTGCGGACCTCCTCGAGTGCCTTCTCCCACGCCGCCTTGGTCTTCACGATCTTCGCATGCTTCATGTCGATCGCCTCCTTCGGGCGCGTGCGATGCGTTTCGTTCGGAACGTCGTTGCCAGAGGGTGGCGCGCCGGTGGAGAGCACGACGTCGTAGTTCACGTCTCGAGCTCCCGACCTCGCTCAGCCCTTGTCGTACTCGTCGTGGCGGCGGAACCAGCCGGCGCCGCGGAGGTCCCCCATTCCTCGCAGCAGCGTCTCGTTGCGCCCGCGTGGCGCGCGGTCGAGCCACTGGTACATCCCCCAGAGGCCGTCCAGCCCGCGCGTGTACGCCGAGTAGGTGTGGTAGACGACCCCGTCCTCGAGCGCGAACGCACTCATACCCGGCGCTTCCCGCGTCGTCGTCGCCGCGTCCGTGCCATAGACGGCACGAGTCTGCTCATCGGAGAGCTCGGTCCGGACATCCATCGCGCGGAAGTTGTACTCGACGGTTCCCGACTGCTGCTGCTCCTTGGTGAACGAGACGCCGAAGTCGTAGTTGAAGTCGCCTTCGAACGACGACGCCCAGGGGAAGCTCCACCCCATCCGCCGCTTGTACGCCTGCAGCTTCGCGAGCGGCGCCCGCGAGACCGCCCACAACATGACGTCGTGGTTGGCCAGGTGCACGGCGAACCCGTTGAAGCCGTCCGCGATCGTCGAGCAGGTCGGACAACCCGCCGTGTACTCGGGCCCGAACATGAAGTGGTAGACGAGGAGCTGCGAGCGCCCTCGGAAGAGATCCGCCAGGGAAGCGCGCCCATCGTCGGTCTCGAAGCGATAGGCCTTGTCGATGCGGACCCACGGCAGCTCCTGCCGCCGCCGCGCCAGCTCGTCGCTACGCCGCGTGAGTTCCTTCTCCGCCTCGAGCAGCTCGAGCCGCGCGGCGAGCCACTCTTTACGTGTTCCGGTCTTGTGCGTCGTCATCGCTCTGCTCTCCTCTCTGTCGCCACATCGGGGACGCCAGCCCGCCCACTACCGAGCTCGGGCTCATACTCGTCATGGAGACGCCACCACGCGTCCGGCGGGGTCCGTGGCCATCCGCTGGGAGAGTTCTTCCTGTTCGGCGGCTCTGTGGCTCCGAAAGTGCCTCTCAACGTCCCGATGCGGTGCGCTCGCGACGTCTGCCCAAGCCGTGAGCTCATGGGTAGCATTCAGGAGACGGGTCATAATCGCCCACAGAAGAGGCCCGGAGACCTCGGCAAGCAGCATCGGTGGCCGCGAGCCAACGCGATCGAACCTAGCTCGCCCGCCGGAGCCGGAAGGCAGACCATGTGTCGTTGATGCCGACGAGACCGAGCGGTCGCATGTTGAGTTTCTCAGCAACCGCCCAGACGGTGTTCCGATTCATGTCCAGCCCGGCATCCTCGGAGCCCTTGCGGAAGAACACCCAGATCGCGGAACCGGGGCCCAGAGCCGCGACCGCCGGCGGCATCCTCACTTCGAGTTCGCCGCGTGTGCGCACGAAGAGGAACACCAGTTGGGCTTCGGCTGGCTTCACGAATGAGACACCCTCCGGCAGGCCAAGGGACTCGACAATGCCGGGGACGCCGTTGATGACGGCGACTGTTGTGCCAGGCTTGATGCGAGCCTTTTGCGCGACCGTCTTGTCCGACACGGCACACCTCCTGGGATGTCTCGGGAAAACAAGGTCTGCCGAACGCCCACGCTCAGCCGCCGAGGGCCGAAGCAAGGGCCTGGCCCGAGGGAACCGCCGCGAAGCGGCGGCGTCGGCTGGAGCGTGATTGGACGTCATCTGTGCTCTCGCTCCAGCAGGTCCTTCAGTGCCCTCAGATCAGACTCCACCACCGTCTTGTCGGCAGCGAACTGTTCGTCCGTCGTGCCCGGCTGGCGAATGAGCGTGAACATGAACTCACTTCCGTCTCCATGGGGCACGACCCGCATGGGGTTATGAATCGTGACGCTTGACTCAAGCGTGACGTCATGGTCCATGACTCCGAAGGCATTTCGCTCCGCGAACTTCACTCTTACGCTGCAGAGTGGGGAGTCCATGAGCCACACATCGCCGTCCATTCTGACCTCGGAGCGAGCCAAACCGCTGGCCCATCGGGGTAGGTTCCTTGGGTCGGAGGCAAACTCATACACATCGGTCGGCCGCCGAGCGATATAGATGCTGAGATGCTGAACTTCGTGCATGGAGTCCTTTCGCTCGCGCGTGCGCGCTCCGCTGCCAAGAGTCGTTGGCAAGATCAGGACCGTGACCGGCAGAAGTCTCATGATGACGCCCAACGTTGGAGTTCAGCCGCGAGCGACGGCCGCAGGCCGGCGAGCATCGGTTGGAACGACGGGTGGGCATCACCCTTGAACATGCAGTAGTCAGCGGTAGCCGCGTGCGAGCAGGTACTTCGCACCTGCCTCGAAGGCCTTGGGACCCGGCACAAAGAATCCAAAGGCATCCGCAAGCCGACCAATCGTGTTGAATAAGAAGCAGACCGCGAGCGCATCCTCGATCTGCGCGCGCGAAACACCGGCAGCGAGCAGCGCGCGCATGTCGTCCGCATCCACCGTATGTTCACGCGTCAGCTTACGAAGCACACGCAGCGTTGCCCGAAGGGGCTCCTCGATGGCCGCCGTCTCGAGATCGGAAAGCACCGCTGAGACCTTCGTTCCACCGCCGTATGCCCCTCATGCAACGGCGATGTGCGCCTTCGTGCACCACTCGCACTCGTTAGTTTTCGCGATGAACGCGGCCATCAACTCGCGGTCGCCGACTGACCACGCGGAGGGACCGCGCATCGCCTCGTGGGTCACAGCCTGCATCGGCCTCCCGTAGAAGTCGGCCCGGTACTTGACCAGCTTGATGACATCGAGGACAGGCTGGCGCGAGACTATGCGAATCAGCGCAAACAGGACTTTCGTGCCGAAACCATAGCCGCTATCGAGAATCGCGAGGCGCATGCTATTCCTTCTCGGTCGCGGCCGGCAGGGTCGCGAGCGCCGCGTCGTACTGCCGAGTGGCCTGGCCGATCGCGGCGCAGACTACGATCTCGAAGATCTGGTCCTCGCTTAGGCCCGATCTCCTCGCCGCGGCGATGTCCTCGTCAGTGATCTTGTGGGCGCACCGAGCTACCTTATCGATGAGCGTGCTCAGCGGATCGGTATGCCATGCGTTATCGAACGCAGCACGGCGCTGGGCATGCGGTGCCTTACCTTCTCCTTCGAGAATCCGCGCGACCAACGCTCTGCGTGCCTGTTTGATGTCAGCCATGCGACGTCACCCCCGTTTGTCGCCCAACTACAACTCGGCCCCCGGATAGGTTGACCTGCTTAAGACCGCGACCGCTCCGAAGTCGTCACTGAACCATCACGCGGGAGTCGCCGATCCTGATCTCGGCGTGCATTACGCCTCGACCCGCTCAGGCGCTCGACCTCCGGTCGCCGAACGCCCGCGTGTAGAAGTCGATCGCCTGGGGGGCATTCTTGAGGGTGAGATACGGCGTGATGATCCGCATCGGGGATGGGCTTGGCCATGGTCGACTCCACTCTTCCAGAGCGCCTCGGCTGGGCCGCCCCGACGAGCATCGTCAGCGCGGCAGTCTCCCTCTTATGATGTATACGCATCATAGATCCTCGAGTCAAGGCCCTCCGGGCCATCGGCCAAGCCGTCGCGTGCCCGTGGGTGTGACCACCCCACTGGACTCCAGACTGACCCGCCCGGCCGGTGTCACCGGAGCGCGCCCCCGTTCTGCGGCGGGGCCCCCGCGACCATCACCCGGTGGCCCAAGCGCATCCCAGACGCTTCGCCCTGCCCATGCCGTGGGGACCTACGGCCGGGGGAACTCCCGGACCGGCCGGACCTCCACGCTCCCCTGGCGCGCCGACGGGATTCGAGCGGCGAGCTGAATCGCCTCGTTCAAGTCCCCGGCCTCGATGAGATAGAAGCCGCCCAGCTGTTCCTTCGTTTCGGCGAAGGGCCCGTCCGTGGTGGAGACCTTGCCGCGGCGGACCCGCACCGTCGTGGCGGTCCGAACGGAGTCGAGGGCCTCGCCGCCCAGGTAGTGACCGCTCTTCCGGATGGCCTCCGTGAAGGCGACATACTCGCCCGTGAAGGCGTCCGCCTCCGTCTGGGATCTGGCTGCCAGCCTCGTCTCGTCGTCGTAGATCAGGCAGAGGTACCGCATGTCGCCCCCCTCCCTCGAGGTGGAACGGCGGCAGCCACCCGATAGTCGTTCGGAGACCCACCCAATCGACACCGAGCCGTGGCAGGCACCTCGGTGAGGCCGAGGAGCTGGTCGACACGCCAGCCGTCCTCCTCCACTCGGTGCACGATCGTCGCGTTCGGCGACGCCCAACGGTCGCCGAGGGGACCCCGTCGCGGCGGCGCTTGACAGAGCCGATCGATGCGTATACCTCAACGGTGATGGCCTCACCCCGATCCGACCCGGTTTCGGAACTGTCGGCGCGCGTCGCCGCCGAGTGCGCGGGGGGCGGGCTCCGCCGCGCCTCCCGGGCGATCACGCGGTTCTACGAAGCGGCCTTCGCGCCGCTCGATCTGACCGGGACGCAGTTCTCCATCCTTGTGGCCGTCCACCTGCGGGGCCGCGTGCCGCTGAGTCGCCTCGCCGAGGGATTAGTGCTCGACCGGACCTCGCTCTACCGTGCGGTCAAGCCCCTGGTCCGGCGACGGTGTCTGCGGATCCACCCAGGGCAGACCCGGCGCGAGCGGACCGCGGCCCTGACCGAGGCGGGGCGCCGGCTCCTGGCTGACGCCCTCCCGATCTGGAAACAGGTGCAGGAACGGTTCGTCGGCGCGCTGGGTCCCCAGGCGTGGGCGGCCCTCACGTCGGGACTTCGACAGGTCGTCCCCACCGTGCAGGCCCTTGAGTCCGGTTCTTCCCGAGCCGGCTCTCGTCCCGCTCGCCCCCGAGCCGGGCAGGCGTAACCCCGGCCATGACTCCCGCGGAGGCGGCCGAGCATCGTATATGATGCGTATGCATCGTTATCGGCGGAGACGCGGATGATGTCCCACGTCCGGCTCGATCCGGGACTCCCATCTTCGCCGGCCGCGCGGGCCACGGCCTCCCAAGCGGGTTCCGAGGAACCGGCCCGACTCGCGACCGGCACGCGACGCCTCCTGGACGACCCGATCGCGCCCACGCTCCTCCGGCTGGCCGCGCCGACCGTGGTCGTGATGATCATCCAGGCCCTCGTGAGCACCGCCGAGGCCGTCTTCGTCGGATGGCTGGGCGCCGAGGCCCTCGCCGGCGTGTCGTTGGTCTTTCGCTGATCATGCTCATGCAGCATGAGGGGCGGCGTGGCGTCCGCGGTCGCCCGGGCGCTCGGCGCCGGGCGCCGCGACGACGCCGATGCGCTGGCGGGGCAGGCCCTGCTGATCGCGGTGGTGATGGGAGGGTTCTTCACGACCGGCGCCCTGTGGGCGGGCCCCATGCTCTACCGCACCCTCGGGGGCACCGGCCGCGCGCTCGACATCGCGCTTGCCTACTCCAACGTCGTGTTCGCGGGCGCGAGCGCGTTTTGGGTGTTCAACACCCTGGCCAGCGTCGTCCGGGGGGCCGGGAACATGCTCTTACCCGCCGGTATCGTGGTGGGCGGGGCCGCGGTGACCCTCGCCGTCTCGCCGGCCCTGATCGTCGGCTGGGGCCCCTTTCCGCGCTTGGGGGTGGTGGGCGCGGCCGCGGCCCTGGTGGCCTACTACGCCGCCGGCAGCCTGCTCCTCCTGGGCTATCTGGCGTCGGGGCGCGTGTGGCTGTCGATCGCCGACCTGCGGATTCGCCGCCCGCTGCTCGCGGAGATCCTGCGCGTGGGCCTGCCCGGCTCCCTCAATACGATCCAGGCCAACCTGGCGGTCGTCTGCCTCACGGGGCTGGTGGGACCCTTCGGCACGTTCGCGCTCGCCGGCTACGGGATGGGGGCGCGCCTCGAGTATCTCTTGATCCCCCTGGTGTTCGGCCTGGGCTCCGCGCTCGTGACCATGGTCGGGACCAACGTGGGCGCGGGCCAGCTCGCGCGGGCCCAACGGATCGCGTGGGTGGGCGCGGCGATGGCTGGGGCCGTGACTGGAGGCATCGGGCTCACCGCCGCGGTCGTTCCCCGCGCCTGGCTCGGCCTCTTCACCGAGCACCCCGAGGTCCTGGGGGCCGGCACCAGCTACCTGCATCGCGTGGGTCCCGCCTACGGCTTCGTGGGCGTCGGGCTCGCACTGTACTTTGCGTCCCAGGGCGCGGGCCGGGTCCTATGGCCGTTGGTCGCGGGATTCGCCCGCCTGCTGACGGCGGCGGTGGGTGGCTGGCTCGCCATCCACGGGCTCGGGGCCGGCCTGTCCGGGCTCTTCCTCGCCATCGCCTTATCGCTCGTCGTCTTTGGCACGACGGTGACAGTGGCGATCCGGGCCGGCGCGTGGCGGTTGCGCGCGCCGACGACGCCGCCGTCGACGGAGGCGGCCCCCGCATCGATCGAGGTCAGGCCCATCCATCGATCCGGCTGAATCCCTCGCCACGAAGGAGACACCAAATGCGATGCCTCATCCGCCGTCGGGATCTGTTGAAGGTCGGGGCGGTCACCACGGTCGGCGGGATCCTCACGCCTCGGGGTGCGCCGCCTCCCGCGCAGGCCAGCGAGCGCACCAGCGTCCCCTCGGGCGCCGGCGCGACCGCCCTCTCCGCCAACCGCACGCTCGAGGCCCTGAAGGACGCCGTGCGCTGGCCACGGCCGACCATCCCGGTGATCCTGGCCCTGACCGGTCAGTACCTCGCCGCGGGGCGCGACGAGGAGGCCTACGGCTACTTTCGCGAGCGGGCCGGGGCGGAGCCGGACCAGCCGATCTTCGTGGCCCTGGAAGGGATGTTCCAGGCCCGGATGGCCGGCGACGTGTTCCTCCAAGCGCGTCGCGGCGGCCGTCGGCGAAGGATCGATGGTGGTGCAATTCGTTCACGAGGTCCTCGAGACCCTCTGATCTGACCGGCATCCACGCGACCGCTTCGGCCGCTGCTCATCGCAGGCGTCGTTCTGAGAGGCCGGATTCTCAAGAGTACAGTGCAGTGACAGAATCGGCGGCCAGAGTTGGACGAAGCCGCTGACTGACGTTCACTGCACCACCGTGATGAGCGTGTCCCTTCCATTTAGTCGGTCCAGGTACCTTGGGACCGGCTGCGGCCCTTGGTCGTGGGCCTCTGATACGACGGACACCCAGCGTGGACGCCCTTGGCTCCGCCCGGAGCCAGCGAGGCGTGGGTTCAGCGCACTGACACACGCACCGACCGGCGACGTCTACGTGGCCGGGCAGCCTGCAGACAGGAGCTTACGCCGCCAGCCGGCTGTAGCGATGATGCAGGCCGCCGACCAGTGGCGTCTCGACGATCCTGCCTTGATCGAGGCGCTCCACCGGCCGTGGCGCTGGGGAGTCCTTGCCCAGGGACAGGTGTGTTCGGGCGCTGTGGTAGTAAATGAGGTAGTCGCGCAGCAAGCGACGCAGGTGGATCTCGTTGAGCACCACCACGTGGTCGAGGCACTCGCGGCGGAGGGTGCCGATGAGCCGTTCCACGTAGGGATTCTGCCAAGGAGACCGAGGTGCCGTCTTGACTTCATGGATCCCCATGGCCTGGACTCGGTTCGAGAACGCGACCCCGTACACCGCATCGCGGTCGCGCAGCAGGTATCGCGGGGCGGTCTCCCAGGGGAACGCCTCCACGAGTTGGCGGGCCGTCCATTGGGCAGTGGGGGAGTCGGTGACGTTCACGTGGACGACGCGGCGCCGGTCGTGCGCCAGGACCACGAAGACGAACAGGACCTTGAACAGCACGGTGGGCACGACGAAGAAGTCCACGGAGACGAGGGTGTGAAGGTGGTGGTCGAGAAACGTGCGCCAGGTCTGCGACGGGGGCGTGCTCCGGCGGCCCAGATACTTGGACCCCGCCGCCTGTGAGATCTCGACCCCCAGTTTCTGGAGTTCCCCGTGAATCCGCGGCGCACCCCACAGGGGGTTGGCGCGAGACATTTGTCGGATGAGCGCGCGGACAAGGTGCTGAGCCTCTTCGAGCAGCATACTGAGGTGATCCGCAAGGGGAAGGCGATGGAGACGGCATCCGTCCAGCCGTTCCAGAGGCGGGATAGCAGGACCCAGAGCAGCCGGTCGGCCGTCCGCAGCCGTGGACGTGGCGCGGTGCGCTGCAGGCAGGACACGCCGCGCCCTGGTGCTCGAGAACCTCGCGTTACGGCACCAACTGGCCGTCCGTCGGCGTGGTGCGCCGCGTCCTCGCCCAAGCCCGAGCCCGCGTCCTGAAGGGCGACCCCCATCACCCGGACGGTCTCCGCCAGGTGACGGCCCAGCTTCGCGATCCCCCCGTCGCGCGGGGCCGTGAGACGTCGGCCGACGGCCTCCGCGTCTCGGACGACGGCGCGGGTGATCGCCATCACCTCGCGATAGAGCGTGGTCACCCGCGCGTGGCGCGTGGCCTGCGCCGCGGCCGTCCCCCGTCCCGCCGCGCGGCTCCGCTGGACGAACTGTCTATGACGCGACCAAAGTGCGGGGACCGCTGACGGCCCGACGGGCCGCATAGACGGCACGAGGGGGCAGACGGATCGGTGGCTCGGCTGTGAGACGAGGTGAATGGGCGGTGAGCGCGAGGATCCTCTTGGCTGACGTTGAGAGCCGTGACCCAGATGGCGCCGCCGCCC
>JBKPDQ010000085.1:0-14991 GCA_046728015.1 Actinomycetota bacterium | reverse complement strand
CTGATCGATTCGGGGCGGTGGACGTCGTCGTGCCTGCGCGGTGCGGCGAGGCGTCCTCCGCGCTGACCGGACTGTCCCGCGCGCCGGTTGACGCCCGCGGTATGCCGGCATTAGGATGCCGCTCAGCCGGTTGGGCGCGGTCGGCGCGCGAGGAGGTAGGTCCGAGGAGGCAGGTAGCCTGACCTATGGCAGCGGGCTCCTGGGTACTCCTGGGCGGCCAGCGTCCGAGTAGGTAGATTGCGTCATCGGGGCGGGTCCACGGACGGTGCGACCGCCCGCGCAGGACGTTCATGTCGCCTACACTCCGAAACCCCTGAAAAAAGAGCACGCTCGAGATCTACGAGAAATTTCCGCATGGCATGTGCACGACACACGCCGATGTGATCAATGCCGATCTTCTCGCCTTCATCAAGCGCTGAACCGGCAGGCTGTGCGGAAAGGAAGGAGACACACAATGAAGATCGTCGTGATTGGAGGCACCGGCCTCATCGGCACCAAGGTCGTGAAGAGGCTGACCGAGCAGGGTCACCAGACCCTGGCCGCCTCACCCAACACCGGCGTGGATGCCACGACCGGCCAAGGTCTGGCTGAGGCGCTGGTCGGCGCGCAGGTGGTCGTCGACCTCTCAAACTCTCCGTCGTTCGAGGCTGCAGCGGCCCTTGCCTTCTTCGAGAACTCGGGCCGCAATCTCGCACGCGCGGAGCGAGAGGCCTCCGTCCGTCATCACGTCGCCCTCTCGGTCGTCGGCACCGACCGCCTGCAGGATAGTGGTTATTTTCGCGCCAAGCTGGCCCAGGAACAGGCGATCACGAAGGCAGGCATCCCCTACACGATCATCCGGGCAACGCAGTTTTTCGAATTTCTCGGCGCCATCGCCGCTGCCGGCACCGACAACACACGTGTTCGCCTCTCGAACGCCAGCTTCCAGCCCATCGCTGCCGACGATGTCGCCAAGGCGGTGGCGGACGCTGCGCTCGGCGCGCCTCTCAACGACACGATCGAGATCGCCGGCCCCGAACGGCTGCCGATGAGCGAGATGGTCGCGCGCTACCTCAAGGCAACCAACGACCCGCGGGAGGTTGTCCCCGACCCCCTGGCGGGCTATTTCGGCGTTCGCCTCGACGATCGCTCGCTGGTGCCCGGCGACCATGCGCACATCGGGACAATCCGCCTCGAGGATTGGCTCCGCCAGCCGAGGACGCGATGAGCCTTGGCACCCTGAAGGAACGGCGCACAGGTACGGCCATAGGGTTTCCACCGGCGCACGGAAAGGGCAACGATGAAGAAGACGACACTTTCACTGCTCCTGCTTTTCCTCATGGCGAATACGGCAACGGCTCAGCAACCTGACGTCGTGTCGCTCATGTCGAAAGAACTGACTGACTTTCCAGGCAAGGAAGTCTTGATGTTCACCGTGGAGTATCCGCCGGGCGGGGCGGACCCCGTGCACCGTCACGATGCGCACGGGTTCATCTACGTGCTGGAAGGCGCGGTGGTCATGCAGGTGCGAGGGGGACAGGAAGTGACGCTAGGGCCAGGGCAGACGTTCGACGAGGGGCCCGACGATATTCACGTCGTCGGCCGGAACGCAAGCAACACGCGGCCGGCAAAATTCCTGGTGATGTTGATCAAGAAGAAAGGGGCGCCGGTGCTCGTGCCAGTGAAGTGATCGTCAGACCTCGCGGGGGAGAGGGCGGCGCGATGGGGTTTTACGAGGTGCTCGACCGGGTGGTGGCACTTTTGCGGGAGCGCGGTCGGGTGACCTATCGTGGCCTCAAGCGCGAGTTCCAGCTCGACGATGCCTGCCTGGAGGATCTGAAGGACGAGCTCATCAACGCCCAGCACCTCGCTGTCGATGAACAGGCCGCGATCCTGGTCTGGACAGGGACACCTCCTGGCACGGAGCCAGGCATCCGCCAGCAGGCCGAGGCCGAGCGCCGGCTCCACACCGTGCTCCTGGCGGTGATGGCGCTGCTCCAGCGCGAGCAGCGGGTCACGTACCGGACCCTGCGCCAGGTGCTGGGCGTGGACCATGACTGCCTGCACGCCGTCCGGGACGAGCTGCGCTTTCGCCGGCTGGCGCGCGAGGAGGACGGCCAGGGGCTCGTCTGGACGGGGGAGGACGCACCGCGGGCACCCGACCCGGCCATGGCGCTCGCCGTCCTCCCCGGGGACGACGGGGTGTCACATACGCCAGAGGATGTGCCTGCCCTCACTTCAGCGGGAGTACACAGCGGTCCAGAGGAGGCCGAACGACGGCAGCTCACCGTGCTCTTCTGCGACCTGGTGGGCTCCACACAGCTCTCGGGCCAGCTTGACCCGGAAGACTTTCGGGCGGTGGTGTGCGCCTACCAGGAGGCCGCAACCGCGGTCATCCAGCAGTACGCGGGCCATATCGCCCAGTACCTCGGCGATGGCCTGTGGGTCTATTTTGGCTACCCCACGGCCCATGAAGATGATGCCTGGCGCGCGGTGCACACGGGCCTGGGCATTGTCGAGGCCATGGCTACCCTGAATACCCGCCTGATGGGACTGTACGG
The DNA here is from genome assembly GCA_046728015.1 of Actinomycetota bacterium. Classification (GTDB taxonomy): domain Bacteria; phylum Actinomycetota; class Thermoleophilia; order Solirubrobacterales; family 70-9; genus DATAFO01. The sequence goes on along the minus strand of JBKPDQ010000085.1, from coordinate 12,451 downwards.
GGTGAAGCTCGCCGTGCGGCTCGGTATCCACACCGGCCCGGTCGTGGTGGGAGTGATGGGAGGCGCCGGGCGGCACGAGCGCCTGGCGATCGGGGAAACCCTCAATATCGCTGCGCGGCTCGAAGGCCTCGCCCCGGCCGACGCGGTGGTGATCAGCCCCGTGACCGCTCGGCTCGTGTCCGGGACGTTTGCCTTGGAAGATGGGGGGACGCACACCCTCCGCGGGGTTGCAGAGCCCATGGCGATCAGCCGTGTGCGTGGTCTGCTGGCGACGCCCGGGCCTGACGAGGAATTTGTGGCGGCCACGGCGCCGGTGCTGGTGGGGCGCGAGGAAGAAGGCGGGCTGCTACGCCGCCGCTGGGACCAGAGCCGAGTCGGGTTGGGGCAGGTCGTCTTCGTCAGCGGCGAGGCCGGTATTGGCAAGTCAGCCCTGGTGGAGGGGCTGCGGGCGCAAGTGCGTGCGGAGGGCTTGCGGCGCATCGCCTTTCGCTGTTCGCCCTATCACACCGCCAGTGCCCTCTATCCCGTGATCACCCACCTCGAGCACCTATGGCAACTGACGGCAGGCGATACCCCCGCGACGCGGCTGACCAAACTGGAGGCGGGGCTGCGGTCCTCCGACCTGCCGCTGGCCGAAGTGGTGCCGTTGTTCGCCGGGTTGCTGGCGGTCCCGCTCCCGGCGGATCGGTATGCGCCGCTGACCGGGACCCCGCAGCAGCAGAAACAGCAGACGCTGGACACGCTGGTCGCGTGGCTGGCGGCACAGGCCGAGCGGCAGCCCGTGCTGGCGGTGTGGGAAGACCTGCACTGGGCCGACCCGACCACGCTGGAGATCCTCGGGCTCGTGATCGAGCAGGCGCCCACGGTGCCGATGCTGCACGTCCTGACGTCTCGCCCTGCGTTTCGCCCGCCCTGGCCGCCACGCTCCCACCTCACCTCGCTCGTGCTCAATCGCCTGGAGCGCCGGCAGGTCGAGGCGCTGATTGCTCGGCGGGTAGGAGGCAAAGTCCTGCCCCCCGAGGTGGTGCAGCACATCGTGACCAAAACGGATGGGGTGCCACTGTATGTCGAAGAGTTGACGAAGGTGTTGCTGGCGTCCCCCCTGCTCCGGGAGGAGGCAGGCCAGTATGTGCTGACGGGGCCGCTGCGCACGGTGACGATCCCCGACACCTTGCAGGATGCGCTCATGGCCCGCCTGGATCAGCTCCCGGCACCCAAAGAGGTCGCGCAGCTCGGGGCGGTGCTGGGGCGGGAGTTTACCTATGAGCTGGTCCGGGGTATTGCCCCGCAGGACGACAACAGTTTAAAGGCGGCGCTGGAGCAATTGGTGGCCGCCGAACTCCTCTACCAGCGAGGACGGCCGCCGCGGGCCCGATATGTATTCAAGCATGCATTGATCCAAGACGCGGCCTATGCGTCGTTGCTCAAGAGCACCCGGCAACAGGTCCACCAGCGGACTGCGCAGGTGCTCGAAGCGAAGTTCCCTGAGATGGTAGCGACCCAGCCGGAACTGCTAGCGCACCACCTCACCGAGGCCGGGCACCCTGCGCAGGCCGTCGGATACTGGCAACGGGCAGGCGAGAGGGCGGTGGCGCGCTCCGCCCACCTGGAAGCGATCAGCCACCTGACGACGGGGCTCGCCGTGCTCCAGACGCTCCCGGAGACCGCCGAGCGCATCCAGCAGGAACTCCTCTTGCAGACCACCCTTGGCCCGGCGTTGATGATCACCAAGGGCTTTGCCGCTCCCGAGGTGGAACACGCCTATGCGCGGGCGCGGGCCCTCTGTCAGCGTGTGGGCGAGACGCCCCAGCTCTTCTCCGTCCTGCGGGGACTCTGGCAATTCTATAACGGGCGGGGGGCGTACCAGACGGCGCGCGAGCTGGGGGAGCAGTGTCTGCAGCTGGCACGGCAGGGAGACGACACGGCGCGCCTGCTGGAGGCCCACCACACGCTCTGGACCACTCGGCTCCTGCTGGGCGAGCTGCCTCTTGCGCACACCCACTTGGAGCAGGGCCTGGCGCTTTACGACCCCCAGCAGCATCGCCCGCTGGCCGTTCTCTATGGGCATGACCCTGGCGTGTGTTGCCGGAGCGTGGCGGGTATCGCCCTCTGGCTGCTGGGCTATCCCGACCAGGCCCTGCGGCAGCAGCAGGCTGCACGCACCCTGGCCCAGGAGGTGGCGCATCCCCCGAGTCTGGCCTTCACGCGGATGCTGGGGGCCATTGCCCATCAGCTGCGCCGGGAAACCCGCGCCGCGCACGAGGAGGCCGAGGCGCTCGTCGCTCTTGCGACGGAGCAGGGGTTTGCGCTCTTTCGGGCGATAGGGGGCATTCTCCGGGCGGGAACGCGGACCGTGCTCGGCCCGGTGGGGGAGCAGATCGGACAGATCCGTCAGGACCTGGCTGCCGTGCGGGAGACGGGGAGCGCGCTCTGGGCGCCGTATTTTCTGGCGCTAATGGCCGACGCCTACGCGCAACAGGGGCAGGTCGACGCTGGGCTTGCCACCCTGGCCGAGGCGCTGGCGGCCGCGGAGGCCACTGGAGAGCGCTGGCCGGAGGCGGAGCTGTATCGCCTCCGTGGGAGCTTGCCCCTGCAGCAGACGGGGACACCACAGGCGCAGGTGGAGACCTGGTTTCAGCGGGCCTTGGATGTGGCCCGCCACCAGGAGGCAAGATCTCTGGAGCTGCGGGCTGCCATGAGTCTGAGTCGGCTCTGGCACCAGCAGGGGAAACGGCAGGAGGCGCACGATCTGCTGGCTCAAGTCTACGCGTGGTTCACCGAGGGCTTTGACACTGCCGATCTCCAGGAGGCCAAAGCGTTGCTGGAGGAGCTGGCGTAGATATCAGGAGGACCCCATCGGCATTCGTCTCCGCGACGTCATCGGTGTGGACAACATGATGTGGGGCTCCGACTATCCCCACAGCGAGTCCACCTTCCCGTAGTCGCGGAAGATCCTCGCGGACATCCTGACCGACGTCGCCCCCGAGGAGCGCGCGCGCAGATCGTCGGGGCCAACACGGCGCGGCTCTACAAGTTCGACGTGGCGCGCATCGCCGGCGCCGCGTAGGCCCGGCCCGCCTCGCCTTCCCGCGGCGGCCTCCCCTTCGCCCTCCCGCGGCGGCCAGGTGGGGCGGGAGCCACCAGCGATCCCTCCTGGCGTTCGCCGCACGGGGCGTGGCGGCTGGTCGTCCGGGCCGGGGCACCACGCTCTCCACCCTGGCCCTTGCCCTCGCCCTGTTAGTCGCGATGGTCGTCCTCATCGAGATGGGGCGCCGGATCGGCAAGCGCCGCCTGGCGCGGGATCCCGACGGCGCGCGGGCGGGGGCCGGGGCGGTGGATGGCGCGGTGTTCGCGCTCCTGGGGCTGCTGATCGCGTTCGCCTTCTCGGGCGCGGCCTCGCGGTTCGACGCTCGGCGCCAGCTGATCGTCCAGGAGGCGAACATGATCTGTAAAAGCTGGGACTCGGCCTGACGGTCGTCCCTGTCTTTCGCCAGAACCTCGTCCGCCCGGCAAGTGGTTGATCTGTCGGCTCTGATCCGGAGAAGATCCCAGCGCGATGATCACCCTCCTGCTCCACCTCCTTCGGCTCTTGCCGTTCCTGTGCGGCGGCCACCGCCAGCTCGCCCTGGCGAACCTCGCCTTGCACCAGCAGCTTGCCGTGTACAAGCGCACCGTGACCCGGCCGAAACTACGTGCGACTGATCGGCTCTTCTGGGTAGCGCTGGCCAGGGTCTGGGCCGGGTGGAGACAGTCTCTCGTGATCGTTACCCCCGACACCGTCTGCGGTGGCAGCGGCGCCGTTTCCGTGAGCACTGGACCAAACTTTCCAGTCCGAGAAACTGGATCAGGTGAACGCGCTCGATGTCCTGAGAGGCGAACCCGGCGTCATCGCGTGAGCCGATAAGCTTGAGTAGGATAACGCAGCATCAGCATCGTCGTCACAAGCACCGCCCCGATGCACAGGCCGAGGGTCCACCGAAACGCACCTCAGAGAACTCGCGCACGCAGCGACAGCAGCGGCCTCACCGGTCGGCCTCGATTCGATACCCGAGGCCCCGGACCGTCTCGATGAATGACGCACCGAGCTTCCGACGAAGACGTGCGATGAAGACCTCCACCGTATTCGAATCGCGATCGAAGTCCTGCGAGTAAATGTGCTCCGTGAGCTCGCTCTGCGAGACGATGCGGCCGCGATGGTGCATCAGGTATGACAGCACGCGGAATTCGTGACTGGTTAACCTGATCGGCACGCCGTCGAGGGTGACCTTCGCCATGCGCGGATCGACCGCCACGGCTCCGCATCGGAGCAGCGGCGTCACGTGACCGCTCGCGCGGCGAATCAGCGCCCGAAGCCGCGCAAGGAGTTCTTCCATCCGAAACGGCTTCGCGACATAGTCGTCGGCTCCGCCATCGATACCCTGAACCTTCTCGTGCCAGCTACCGCGCGCCGTCAGTACGAGGATCGGTATGGCCAGACGGGCCTCACGCCAGCGGCGCAACAGCGTCATCCCGTCAATCTTCGGCAGGCCGAGGTCCAACACCACCGCGTCGTACGGCTCCGTTTGTGTCAGGAAATCGGTGCGTTCACCGTCGGTGGCAGTGTCCACCGCATAGCCGGCCTGACGAAGCGCGGTCGCCAGCTGCTCGGACAGGCACTTCTCGTCTTCAGCAACCAGAATTCGCACGCGCCGGTCCCCGCATATGGCCGTTATAGCCCAGGCGACGCTGAACGGCACCTGAACGTCGCATTCACGGAACGTTCAGGTGAGCGCCGGTAGGCTCGCAACCATGACCATGACACCCGGCTCCGCAGGTTCGCGCTCACCGTGCATGTCACGTCCTCGATCGGCTGGCTTGGGGCGGTCGCCGCCTTCCTCGCTCTCGCCGTAGCCGGTCTGACCAGCCACGATGCACAGATGGCGCGTGGCGCCTATCTCGCGATGGACTTGACTACCAGGTTCGTCATCATCCTCTTGGCCCTCGCCGCGCTGCTAACCGGGATGTCCAGTCACTCGGCACCCCGTGGGCTTGTTCCGAAACTAGAGACCGCAAAGAAGCGAAGGGAGGACCTCATGAGTCACCATCGCCATCTGATCTTGTTGCTCGCCTTCGTCATGTGCGCGACCGCGATCGCGGTGCACCTTTCCGGGTCGAAGTGGCTCTGGTTGCGCGCAGGAACCGCCGCGACCGTGATCGGCATTCATGTAGCTCTCGTGGCATTGGCCGTTGCCCTCGGCGGCGCCTCGCTGCTCGGCTCCGCCGCAACCCGGCTTCACCGGGGCGTGATGAAGATCGATACCACCCGCGAAAGCAGCAACGTCATTCACTGGGCCGGGGGCTACGATCTCTTGGTGTGGGCGCTGCTCCTCGGCCGCGAACGCACCTTCAGAGAGAAGACGCTGGATCTCGCGGGCCTTGCGGAAGGCGAATCCGTTCTGGATGTGGGATGCGGCACCGGAATGCTGGCGATTGCTGCAAAGTACCGCGTTGGGGACCTCGGCAGGGTCACGGGAGTCGATCCCTCCCCGGAGATGATTGGCCGTGCGAAAAAGAAGGCCAGGAAAAAGGCGTCGAGGTGGATTTCCAGACCGCCGCCGCCGAGAGTCTTCCATTTCAGGATGCTACTTTCGACGTCGTCTTGAGCACCGTCATGCGGCACCATCTGCCGGGTGGCGCCCGCGCCACGTCCATCAGCGAGATTCGCCGGATGTTGAAGCCGGGAGGCCGGTTTCTGGCGGTAGACTTCGGCGGATCCGCTGAACACCGCAGAAGTCTCGCAGGCCGCCTGCACGCGCATGCGAAGTTCGAGCTGAGACAGGTAGTCCCGCTCGTGCATCAGGCCGGTCTCGTGCAAGTCGAGAGCGGTCCGATGGGCTTTCACGATATGGAGTTCATCCGTGCAGCCGTCCCCCGGTGAAGTAAACGAGCGGCGCATGGCGTAGTCCCCTGTTAACACCCCATGTTGGGCACGCGATCTTGGGACAGCACGCTGACTCGCGCAGAGTACACGGACCGAGCTTTGCCTGCGCGTGGTGGCCACCTGGCCAATCCTTATGGCGGCATCCGCCAGCCAACGATTGTTCGGTGCGCCCTCGACGGGTAACTCTACGGACGCACGGAATTTTCAATGGCCCCAACGGGACACATTCGAGCTTACATAATTCAAGTACGCGATTTCATTACTCGCTGATGCCGACCTTCGGTCCAAGCCCGCACCGGAAGTCGCCTAGACAACGGCGTACAGACGCCATCGGCCCGGAACACCCTCGAGCTCTCGCTCGCCCCGCTCCTCAAAGGAGATCCCAGAGCCCGCGACGAGATCCTTCACCGTGCTCGACGCCAACACTTCCCCTGCGCCGGCCAGCCCGGTCACCCGCACGCCGATATCGAGCGCAATCCCCGTCACGCGGTCCCCCAACAGCTCGCACTCCCCCGTGTGCAGGCCCGCGCGAATCTCGATCCCGAGGGCGCGGATCGCATTCCGAATGGAGGCCGCACAGCCAATGGCGCGGCCAGGACTGTCGAACGTGGCGAGGAATCCGTAGCGGGCCGTGCCCACCTCTCGACCACGCCAGCGCCCGAGCTCGGCCCGCACCAGCGCCTGATATCGCGTCAGCAGCTCGCGCCAGGCTCGACCCCCTAGCGTCGCGGCCCGTTCCGTGGAGCCCACGATATCCGTAAACAGTACGGTCGCCAACACACGGTCAGGGTCCGGACCTTGCCGCGTGCCCGTGAGGAATTCCTCGATCTCATCGAGGATTTTGTCGGCATCGCCGGCGAACCAGAAGTGATCGTCCCCTGGCAGCTCAACGTATCGAGCCCCGGGAATCTGCTCGGCGAGGTATCGGCCGGACTCGACCGGCTGCACGCGGTCACCCGTGCGGTGAATGACCAGGGTCGGGACACGGACCGCCGGGAACACGTGGCGCACATCGATTTCCGTCGTGACGCGGTACCACGCCAGCGCGGCGCCCGGGCTCCCGCCATGTCGCTGCGCGGCGGTGTACCATGCCGTGAAGCCCGGAACGTTGGCGAGCGTCGGCGCGACGAGGTCGACACCGACAGGCTCCCGACCCCACCGCTTCTCATACGTGGCGAGGATGCGCCGGTGCGTGGCCTCGCGGAGCCCCAGGGATAGTCAGGCGCCCACATGCGCCTCGCATACGACGCGACGAGGACCAGTGCGTGCGTCCGCTTCGGGAACGCCGCCGCGAATAGAATGCACATCGGCCCGCCCTCCGCGCCGCCGAGCAGGGCGGCCCGCGTGGATCCGGCCGCATCCATCACCGCGGCGATGTCGTCCATCACCTCGTCGAACCGGGACGTCGGGACGAATCGATCGGAGAGACCGGTGCCGCGTCGATCAAATAGGATCACACGGGCGAATGAAGCGAGCCGCCGAATAAAGCGGGCGTTGTCGGGCCAGCGCCAATCCTGCTCGAGGTGGGACATGTAGCCCGGCGCCACCACGAGGTCGATCGGCCCGGCGCCGACGACCTGATAGGCAATGTTCACGCCGCCAGACCGCGCGTATAGGATCCCTGTTGCCTGACAAGCGAAATTCAGCGCTCCACTCTCCGCATAGTGCAAGCGAGGGCGCATGTCAGGGGTTGGCAACGGGGAATCGGCCCCATCCTCGGCCGTTGCCTGGGAGAGCCGAGCGACGAATCGGTATCCGCGGCGATACCGCGTCTCGATGAAGCGCGGCCGCTTGACATTGTCCGCGAGTGCCCGGCGCAGCTCCTGAACACACGATGTGAGCGCGTCATCGCTGACGACGGCATCCTTCCACACCGACGCGAACAGTTCCTCCTTCGTGACCGGCTTCCCCGCGCGCACCACCAGCTCTTTCAGCACTGCAGAAGCCTTCGGCGTGAGTTTGATCTCTCGCTTGCCGGACCACAGCCGACCAGTTTCGAGCTCGAACCGATAGCGACTGAAGCCAAGGACTTGTTCCATCGGAGTCCTTCCGACGCTCGCTGACCTCACCACAATCCCGGAGAAATCCCGGCAACGTCACGGGACTTCTGGACTACACGCGTCGTACTTTTTTGTCGCACAGCGACGGGGCAGAAGCAATACGAGCGAGCGCGGCGATCATTGCTGGCGCTGGGGGCCGCCGACACTGCAGCAGAGGTGGCCATACGGGTGTCGACGGGACCATGCAGGACCGCCAGAATGCCCTTTACGGGCGGGAGGGAGAAGTCGTGATGACGTCGGAAAGAGAACGAACGAGGGACAGATCCGATATCTCTCTCAACACGATCCGGTTCTCTATCTCCGAGGTGCGGCGATGACCCGAGGCGTTCCACCCCCGCCCGCGGAGGCGGAGCGGCCGCGAGCGCACTTCCGCGAGGCCGGGGCGGGGGTGCCGGTCGTTTGCATCCACGCCAGCTCCAGTTCCTCGGGCCAGTGGCGGTCCCTGATGGATCGCCTAGCGGATCGCTTTCGCGTCCTCGCGGTCGACATGTACGGTTATGGCAAGAGTCCCGCCTGGCCGGAGGACCAACCCCTGTCTCTGGCGGACGAGGCGTCCCTGCTCGAGCCGGTCTTCGAGGCGGCTGGCGACCGGGTCCACCTCGTGGGTCACTCGTACGGCGGGGCGGTCGCCCTCAAGGCGGCGCTCGCCAATCCGGGTCGGTTCGCCTCGTTAGTCCTGTTCGAGCCCGTGCTCTTTGCGGCCCTCATCGCCGAGGATCCTCACCAGCCTGCGGCGCGGGAGATCATGGCCGTGCGAGACGATACCGTGGCGGCGGTGAACCATGGGGACCTCGACGCTTCGGCCGCGCGGTTCGTCGCCTACTGGATAGGCCCCGGCGGCTGGGCGCGCATGCCGGGACCTCGGCGGGAGGCGGTCGCGACCGCGATGCGTAAGGTCAAGGCCGAGTGGCACGCCACCTTCACGGAACCAACTCCCCTGTCGGCCTTCGCGGCGCTCGATATCCCGACCCTGTGCATGACGGGCTCGGACTCTCCGGCATCCTCGAGGGCAATCGCTCGGCTCCTCACGAACACCCTGCCGCGGGTGACCATGATGGAGATCGACGGCGTCGGGCACATGGCCCCGATCACCCACCCCGACCGTGTCAACCCACTGATCGAGAGGTACCTCGAGCGCATGGCGTCCAGTAGGTGAGAGACCATGATCATCATCGGCGCGCGGCCCACGCCCGGCTCTCGCTCGATCGGCCCTGAGCTCTGGTCTCGATTCCGAAGGTATCTTTCCTCAGCTCGGCAGCGAGCGGAACGCGGTATTCCTCGGGGGGAGCGCCGGCCGCCCGCCACCTTCGAAAGTGGATTCCACGCAGCGCTGACGCTCCAGCGCTGGATGGCGGCCACCACGCGTGCTGCCGGGCCCGAGGAGCTGGCGGTCGACGCCACTGTCGTCGGAGCGGCCGGAGACCCAGCAGCGTCGCGCCGTGACGCGGCGCCAACCATCACATGGCCCTGGCATCGCACCCGCTCCGATTCGATCCGTCAACGCTCGATTCTCTACAAGGAGGAGCGCATGAGCCGTCGTCTCCTGCTCGTTGTGGCCGCAACCCTGGCCGGCTTGGCCGCCCTGACGATACTCGCGGGCGTCGCGTCGGCGGAGACGTGCCTGTCGCCGTACATCAAGCGCCTGCGCCAGCCCGAGAAGGTCATGTACCTGTGGACCCTGCCGGTCGGCAATCGCTCAGACTACCTCAGCGTCATCGACGTCAATGTCGCGTCGCCGACCTACAGCACCATCCTCAGGAAGATCGAGGTCGGCTCCGTCGGCAACGAGGCGCACCACATGGGCTTCACCGACGACCGCACGAAGATCTGGGCCGCCTCTCTCAACACGAGCCGGTTCTTCATCTTCGACGTGGCTGACGATCCCCTGAACCCGCGGCTGATCCGCACGATCGACGAGGTCCCGAAGCTGACCGGGTTCAGCGGGCCGCACACGCCCTATGCCATCCCCGGCCGCATGCTCGTGAGCATGGCGTCCGGGGCCGGACGGTACCGGCCCGGGCGGCCTCGCCGAGTTCACCAACGACGGTGAGTTCGTGGCCAGCCACAAGGCGCCGAACCACCCGTACGAGACGGTCGTCAAGCCCGAGTTCAACCGGATGATCACGTCAAGCTGGGTGCCGCAGCAGACCTTCATGAGCCCGCTCGACAAGTGGGATCCGAAGGTCTTCTCGAACACCATGCTGGTGTGGGATCTCAAGGCGCGCCGCATCGTGCAAGAGTTGAAAGGGGACCCGATCCCGCTGGCCGCCCGCTGGATGCTGAGGCCCGGCGCGAGCCACGGCTATAACATCAGCAATGGCGGGGACTCGCTCTGGATGTTCCGCCGCCAGGAAGACGGCCGCTTCTCCTACCGTAAGGTGGCCGACACCGGCAAGGGCTGCGGGCCCGGCGACCTCCGGCAGTCGCCCGATGACCGCTACCTCTACGTGAGCTGCGTAGCCCGCGGCGAGATCCAGGCCTGGGATTTGAGCACCCCGGACCGTCCCCGGCTGCACGACACCGTGCAGGGCCTCGTCCAGGCCAACATGATGCATGTGACCTACGACGGCCGCCGTCTGTACGTGACGAACTCGGCCATCAGCAGCATCGACATCTCGCAGCGATACGCGCCGCGCCTCATCTACGTGGGCCCCGATGGACGCATGAAGCTCGACCCGATCTTCGCCATCGACTTCTCGAAGTCGCCGGACGGCCCCGCCCGTCCGCACGACATGCTGCTCAATTGACTGACGTGTGGCGCCGACATTCCCCCCGACCCGCACACGCCCGGGACACCTGGTCGAACCGTGGCCCCTCAATAACCTGCGAGGTCTCTGACATGAGGCTGATGCGTGTCGCCGGAATCGTCACCGTCGTCCTGGCCGGCTTGCTCGGCGTTGCGACGGCCCTCACGGCCTCCGCCCACGAGCCGGCAACTCGGCCACGGGTCGACGCGGCCTCGCGGCTCAGTTCGGCCCCACCGCTGCCGCCCATCCGGCCGGCACCAGAGCTCGCGCTGCTCGATGCCGACGGCCGCGAGGTCCGGCTGTCGGCACTGCGAGGTCGCATCGTCCTCGTGAGCTTCTTCTACACGAGCTGCACCACGGCGTGCCCACTCCTGACGCGCCGCATGGCGCTGCTGCAGGAGCGCCTGGCGCAGGACCCTGGCGGCCGGGAGGTCGTCTTCCTGTCCGCCACCGTCGATCCCGAGCGAGACAATGCCGAGACCCTTCGCGCCTACGCACGGCGCTTCAGGGCCGACACCCGGCGTTGGTCCTTCCTGCGCCACGACGCCGTCCGCCTGCGGGCCGCCCTCGCCCCCTGGGACGAGTGGACACGGCGTTCGGCCGACGGGGAGATCGACCACCCGGCGCGGCTGCATCTGGTGGACCGGCATGGCTTCGTACGCGAGATCTACAGCCTCGCCTTCTTCGACGAACGTCAGGCCGCGCTGGACGTCCACACCATTCTGCGCGAGGCCCACTGAAGCGATGTGTCGGGTGCAGTTCAAGACGACCGCTGGCTCTGACCGAGCCCCGGTAGCCACCGCGGATGAAGAGTCTCATTCAAGGACGGGAAAGCAATGAAGTGCACCTTGTAGACCGTGCTGATGTTCCCACCGTGACGACGTTCGAGTCCTTCTACGACACAAGACGGGCAGTGTCTTCGCATGATCGCTTGTGCGATCGCCATCGCCAGGTGCACGTCCATCTCCGAAGCTGCTACTCGTGCCGGCGGAGGGTTATCGTCAGGAAGCGCCTGACGCTGCTGACGGCAGCGGTATAGGCGTCACGGTCGAATCCCGCCGTGACGACCTGCGTCGCACAAGCGTCGTCGTGCGTGAATTTCCGTCCGGTGTCCACGTTGATCACGTTCCCGACTGGTCGCTCCACGAGGCGGCATCGTCCGAGGCCCGTCTCGCTGAACCGCCTCTTGCGCCACGGCATGTCGAAGCCGTGAGGCGCTCCGGGGTACTCGATCAGTTCGACATCGGCTCCAGCACGACGCAGCCGCGCGACGTAGGTCCGGCATGGCTCGACGGGTGTCCAGTCGTCATCTGCTCCGTGGAACAGCCGGATCGGATGCGGAGTGACCTTCTCATCGTCGATGAATGTGACCCAGCAGCCCGGGTAGAATGCCAGATGGGCCGCGAACCGCAGACCGACCGGACTGTGCATCCGCTGGAACCGCTGAAGGCTGGTGTACAGGGCTACGAACCCGCCTCGCGAAAAGCCCATGATCGCGATCCGTTCGGGGTCGATGTCGGGCCGCTGTGCCAGAACCTCCAGGGTTCGGTAGGCGTCGACGATCATTGACGGCCATCCGGCCTGACCTTCGGGGTCGCCGACTCCGTGCCGCAAGCCCCGGCCGCTGAAACTATCCATGACGAATACCGCGACTCCGACGCTGGTGATCTCTTCCGCCCACGGCTCGGTGTTCGCATCGATGCCGCCTGCGCCGTGGACAAGCA
>JBKPDQ010000084.1:0-15395 GCA_046728015.1 Actinomycetota bacterium | reverse complement strand
GCTCGCGCTGGACCGAGGGACGAGGCGATGAGGCGCGCCGCGAGCCTTCTCGTGTTCGTCGCCCTGGCCGGGTGCGGGGGATCCGTGTCCGAGCCGCGCGACGAGCGCGCCGCAGCGCCCGTGCCGCACGTGGAGCTGACGGCCGAGGAACGCGAGGCCTGGGCGCCCGGGCCGGCCGGGCGTACGGCCGTCCCCGTTCTCGTCTACGACCGCGTGGCGCCGGACGACTTCGCGAGGCAGATGATGCTGCTCGACCAAGCGAGCTACCAGACGATCTCGCTCGAGCAGTTCGTCCGGTTCGTGAAGCGGGAGCCGGTTGAGCTGCCGCCCCGGCCGCTCCTGCTGACCTTCGCCGACGCGCGCCTCGACTCGTGGGCCGGAAGCGACGCGATCCTCGAGCGGCTCGGTTTCACCGCCGTGCTGTTCGCCGAGGTCGGGCCAATCGAGAAGAACCGCCCCGAGGTCCTGACCTGGGAGGAGCTCGACGCGGCCCAGCGCAGCGGCCGCTGGGAGGTGCAGCTCCAGTCGGGGACGGGCGACCGGCTGATCCGGTTCGGCCCGGGGCCCGACGACGTCGGCCCGTTCTATGCCTACCGCGGGTCCGAGGAGGTGCTCGGCGGCTGGCGCGAGCGGGTGTTCTCGGACATCACGTACGGCGAGCAGCAGCTCGCCCACAACGTCCGCGGCTACCGTCCGCTCGCCTTCGCGCCGCCCTACGGCAACTACGGTCAGGTGGCGACAAACGACCGCCACATCCCGCGCGAGTTCCTCGCCAGAGCGCTCCTGAGCTTCGACGTCGTGTTCGCGCGGGACCGCAGCGGCTTCGCGACGCCGGGCGCGACCAATCCGCTCGGTCGCTTCGAGGTCACGCCCGACGTCAGCGATGAGGAGCTACGGGCCTTGCTCGCTACGGAATGAACCGCGTGTCGGTCAGCGAGTCCACCTGCGCCGCGGTGATGCGACATGTCCATACCTCCCGTGAGTAGGACGTTTTCAGTCGCAAGGACGCCCTCGGGCGCCGGACATTCCGGGATCAGAGCGGCCGGATGCCCTGGGCGGGCCGGAACCGGTCGGCGGGGTCGATCGCGGTCTTGATCTGCCTGAGCCGGTCGAGGTTGCGGCCGTAGTACGCGCGCAGGGCGCCGTCGAGATCCGGGTCGGAGTAGTTCTGGTACGCCTGCCCGTTGCCGTAGGGGGCGATCCGGCGGCGCGCGCGGCGGACGCGGCCGCGGGCGGTCGGGATCGACGCGTACGAGAGGATCTGCACGCTGAAGCGCACGTTGCGGTGCACGAACGCGGTGTCCTGTGGGGCGACCCGCGAGATCGCGCCGCCGTAGGCGTCGAGGATCAGCGTCGTGCCCTCCTCGGCGGCCTCGAGGAATGCCCGGCGGCCGGCGGCGGAGAGCCGCCGCGCGACATAGATCGACGACGCCGCGAACGCGGAGCGCAGGTAGTCGTGGCAGGCGGCGAGCCCGCCGTCGGCGCAGCCGGCCCAGCGGCGCTGGAGCGCCAGGTACCCAGAGGTGCCGGTGCTGAGGCTCGCGCCGGGGACGCGCGTGAGCGGCCGGACGATCCGACGCAGCTCCGCCTCGGAGCCGAGGAACTGGCCGAACGCGGTGGCACTCGACGCCGTGAGCGTGAAGATCGCGGTCAGATCGTCGGGCGCGCTGGGCGCGAGCGCGTCCCAGGCGGCCAGCGCCTCGGCGCGCGCCGGCGCCGGGTAGGTGATGCGGAAGTACGCGGCGCGATTGACCCGGCGGGCTCGGAGGCGCAGGCCGGTGACGATGCCGAAGCTGCCGCCGCCGCCGCGGAGCGCCCAGAACAGGTCTGCGTCGGTGTCGCCGTCCGCGTGCCGGAGCTGGCCGTCGGCCGTCACGACGTCGAGTCCTCGGATGCGGTCGATCGTCAGCCCGAGCGCGCGGCCGGCGAGCCCCATCCCGCCCCCGGTGGCGAGCCCGCCGAGCCGGACCGTGGGGCACGAGCCCGCGGGGATCGTGGCACCGCGGGCGGCCAGCTTCGCGTACACGTCGATGAGCTGGGCACCAGGCCCGATCGTCGCGATGCCGTCCTCGAGCCGCACGCCGTCGAGGCGGCGGAGATCGACCACGACGGCGGTCCGGCTGGTCGACGCGCCGTTGTACGCATGCCCGCCCGAGCGAGCCGTGAGCGGCACGTCGAAGCGATCGGCCCACCGCACGACGGCCTGCACGTCGGCCCGGTCGCGCACCTGCACGACGGCCGGCGGGCGCACGCCGTCGTAGCGGCGGTTGAAGATCAGCCGCGCCGTGTTGTAGCCGCCGTTGCCCGGCACCAGCACGCGCCCGCGCACCGCGTCACGCAGCGCGCGGACCTGCGCGGGAGGCAGCCGGTCGGCCTCCGCGGGCCGCGCCCCGATCCCCAGCAGCACGAGCCCCGCCGCCGAGCACCGCGCGAACTCGCGCCGCGACATCGTCATGAAAACCGAGGATGCCATACGGTCCTGTCGACGCACGCGACACATCGAGTGAAGGTGAGTGATCGCATGAACGACGAGCATCCCGTGCGGTTGGCGGTCGACTATCCGGACCGTGACCTCGACCGTCTCTCGACGGCGTTCCGGATCTTCACGGTCATCCCGATCGCGATCGTGCTCTCGAGCATCGGGGGGTACTCGGGCGGCGGGAACTGGGACGGCGGCTCCGGCGGCACCACGACCACGGTCGCGATCGGTGGGACCGGCCTCCTGTTCCTCCCGCCCCTGCTGATGATCCTGTTCCGGCAGAAGTACCCGCGCTGGTGGTTCGACTGGAACCTCGAGCTGCTCCGATTCACGAACCGGGTCGGGATCTACTTCGCGTTGATGGACGACCGCTACCCGTCGACGGACGAACAGCAGTCGGTGCATCTGGACTTCGGCTACCCCGACGCGCAGCACGACCTCAACCGCTGGCTGCCGATCGTGAAGTGGTTCCTCGCGATCCCGCACTACATCGTGCTGTTCTTCCTCTACATCGGCGCGTTCTTCGCCGTGATCGCGGCATGGTTCGCAATCCTGTTCACCGGCCGCTACCCGCGCGGGATCTTCGACTACGTCGAGGGCGTGATCCGATGGCACAACCGGGTGGTCGGATACGCCTTCATCCTCGTCACGGACCGCTACCCGCCCTTCCAGCTGCGTCCCTGACATGGCCTCCGGTGACCTGGATACGAGCTTCGCCGGCGACGGCAAGAAGACGATCAGCTTCGGCGGCACCGACTCGGCGAACGTCGTGCTGGTGCAGCCGAACGGGAGGATCGTCGTGGCCGGCGGCGGCGCGTTGCCGACCGCGTTCTGCGTCGCGCGCGTGCGCTCCAACGGCCTGCTCGACACCACGTTCGGATCGGGCGGGAAGCGCACGATCCGGTTCGGCGGGGAGCAGGAGGGCGCATTCGGCGCGGCCTTGCAGCCCGACGGCAAGATCGTGCTCGTCGGGGATTCGGACTTCCGGGTCGCCGTAGCGCGGTTGAAGCCCAACGGCACGCTCGACAACACGTTCTCCGGCGACGGCAGGAGGACGTTCAGCTGGGGTCCGATCGGCCGCGCCACGGACGTGCTCGTGCTGCCGAACGGCAAGCTCCTGGTCGGCGGGTTCTCAGGGCCCGAGACCGGGAACGTGCAGGTCGCGCGCCTGAACGCGAACGGCACGCTGGACACGACGTTCGGCACCGGTGGCATCGCCACGGCGGACTTCGGCGGCGACGACTTCGGCCTCGCGATGGCGCGCCAGGCGAACGGGCGAATCCTCATCGCCGGGCTGTCGAGGCCGACGCAGATCGGGGCCACGACCGGCGGCGCCATCGTCGCGCGGCTGCGAGCGAACGGGGCGCTCGACCCGGACTTCGACGGCGACGGCCGGCTGATGTTCGGGACCGGCAGCGTGAGCGCCGTGTTCGTGCAGCCGGACCGCAGGATCGTCGTCGCGGGCAACGCGAACGGAAGCCAGATGATGACCGTCACCCGCCTGAGGCCGAACGGCTCGCCGGACACGACCTTCGACGGCGACGGCACGGCGACCATCGACTTCGGCTCGCTCGCCGACGCCGGCAACGACGCCGTGCTGCAGCCGGACGGCAAGATCGTCGTCGCGGGCTACACGCAGGCCGTCAACTCCCCCACCGCGGTCGCCCGCCTCAACGCCAACGGATCTCCGGATACCACCTTCGGTGCCGCCGGGAAGGTGACCATCAACTTCGGTGCCGCCATGTTCGGCAACACCGTCGCGCTCCAGTCCAACGGCCGGATCGTCGTCGCCGGCCAGCGGACCGGCAACGACGTCTTCGCGATCGCGCGGCTGCTTGGCTGACTCGTGGAACACACCGACTACGCAACCTACGGCCAGCCGCTGAGCGACGACTTCTTCGAGCATGTGTGGACGTGTCTCGAAGGGTTGCGGGAGTTCTACGTCCACGCGGTCGAACGCCGAGCGTCGGTGGTTTTCACCGTCAGCGAATGACGCCGGCGCAGTGACGAGCCAAGACTCAGAAGTACTCGCCCGTCGCTGGGTTGAGGTGGTAGGGCGACACAAACGGCGAGTCGACGAAGAGCCCAACCTGCGCCGCCGCCAGCCTTGTCCGGTCGCTGGGCACGTCCCCGCCCATATAGACGTAGTAGTCGTGGCCAACGTGGATGTACACGTCCTTGGGCGCCTCTAGGCGGCAGAAGCCGCGTTCACGCAGCATCTCGCGCACGACGTCGACGCTCTCAGGTCGCGTGAGAGGCTCGCCCTCGACCGGCCACCAGCGAGCCTCGTGTCGCTCAGGCCCGCGCACGATGGTGTGGTCGACTCCGGCCTCAGCCAGGAACACAGCAACGACCTGGAGGTGGTGCGACTCGACTTCCAGGTAGCGACGCAAGGTCAGGACTTCGCCGCCGAAGATGTCGCCTACGTCGTTGACCGAGGTCCAGTCGTCGCCGGTGAACCGGCCACGCTCATCGCGTAGCGCCGGGTCGTACTTCGTCACCCGAAGTTCCGTCTGAAAGCGCGGCGGCTGGCTCAATCAAGCGACGGTACATGCAGACTGCTCTTGTCGCCTGTGGCAGGCGCGCCGGAGCGACCTGCCAGCGCAGCTGCTCAATGCGTTGATGCAGACGGCGGTGACGTACGGCGCGAACGACGGCCCCGGGCTGTACGTCGAATCCATCCGACCGCAGCCGATCGACTTCCGGCTGCGGGAGATGAACACGGCCGAAGCCGCCGCTGCCGCCCCACGTGTTGAAGTCGACCTCGACACGCGGCGTGCTCATAGACGCCACGCTACGCCTCACGTCTTGTCGCATGACGCATTGCCGTCGTGTTGCGCCAGGACCGCTGAGGCGAGCTCATCGAATCCTCCGGATTGAGCGGGACCGACCGGGCGACCTCCCGCTTGTAAGCGAGTTGGGACGGGAGAGCAGCGCGCCGTCTCCAAGAACTCTCAAGCTCGGTTCCTACGGTCGCAGGCATGCGATTCCTCAGAACAACAAACTTCCCTCGGTTGGCGCAGCTGACCGCCGTGTGGGGCGTGATCTTCGCCGTCGTCCACGTGTACTGGGCGGCCGGCGGCGAGGTCGGCATGAACGGCGATCCCGCCGACACGCTTGGAGCTCAGACCTACATCGCCTTCATTGCTGTGCTCGGACTCGCCGGCGCAGCTGTCGCCCGCGGCCTCGCCAACGGCCCGCGCCGTCCGGCGCTCATCCTGCTGGCCCGGGCCGGCGGAGCCGCACTCTTGCTCGGCGTCGCCTTTGGCACCGGCCGCTGGCTCGCGGACGGGAGCCTCGACGGAGACGGTGCGGCCGGCATCGTGACCACGCTGTACTTCCTGCTCGGCGGGCTCCTGTTCTCCGCACTCGGATGGCGTCGGGACGCTCCGCGCCTGCCCCAGGGACGAACCGCGGCCTTCCGATGACGTCGCCACAGCTCAGGCGGCCAGTCGCTCGCGGCAGTCCGGTCCGTCGTCGACCTGCGGGTCGGCAGGCTACTGCCCGGCGACGCTTTGTCGTTGCTTGCGGTAGGGACACCCGCACGAGCGCTGGCGGCGATCCGACGGAAACCTGGCGGCGGCGCCCCTTCCCGCGTGAACGCGGCGTCGCCACGCTGCGTGGGCATGTATCTCACGTCCAACAACTCGACGCACGGCGGCGCGCATACCCGTCAACCGAAGTGAGAACTCGGCCCGCCGCCCCGCCCCGCTACAAGCTCGCCGTCCTCACCTGGGCCGGCGCCTATGGGGTCATCACGCTTGTGCTTGCACTGCTCGGGCCGGCGATCGCGTCGTGGCCATTGATGCTTCGCACGTTGGTGTTGAGCGTGACGATGGTCGTCACGTTGACGTGGGTGATCATGCCGCGCCTCACACGGCTGTTCGGCGGCTGGCTGTACGCGCAGTCCTGACGAGCCGCTTCGCGCGCGTCCACAAAGCAAGAACACCCGACCGAGGAAGACCGATGCCCAACCCTGATTCAGCCCACCCGCTTCGCCGCCTCGTGCGCAGCATGCGCTCAGCGCACGCACGCAAATCCCAGGAATGGATCCGTCGCATGGAGGTCCCGATGGATCGCGGCTGGCATCGGCCTCGCTAGGCGTCCAGCCCGGCTAAGGCGTGATGGAAGATCCGCGTGCGCAGGGCTTTCCTGGTGGATGGGCGGTGCCCGGCTCGAACGGGCGACCTCCTGCTTGTAAGGCTGGGCGCCTGCTAGGCGACGAGCGGCTCTGATCCCGCGCTATGGCGCGGGATCGGCGGCCCCCAGGGGCCTCTGGACGTCGGTGCAAATCACCTTCGATCTGGGCGGATCTCTGCCGATGTGGGCACCGGAGTGGGCCTGGTGCCCAATGCTGAACGTTTCCTCCTGCGCGCTGGTCACGCGCGCGCGCTCGTGCGAACTCGATCCGCTCCAGCTGGGCCATCGAGCCGGACAGCCGCCCATGATGGACGCGGCCCTGGCAGCGTGACACCGGCACGGCTTGGTCACGCATCAGGCCGCGGCCTGACGTCGATGACCAGCCGGTGCTTGTTCGCGGCGGCGATGACCTCCTCGAGGGCCGTGCGGCCACCGTGCATGGCGAGGAAGGTCGGTGCTTCGATGTCGTGCAACGTCGAAACGGACCAGCCGGCGAAGCGGTCCCAGTCCATCCCGTTCTCATCGATGGTCGCCGAGAGATGCACGGCCGAGTGGTTGGGGTGCGTGTGGTCGCTGACCAGCGCGTAGAGCCGGCGCATCGTTGTGCCAGCCGTTTCGTCCTCACCTGGCTTGGGCGGCATCAGCCTGTCCATCTCGGAGCAGAGCGCGCTGATCAGGCTCCCCACCCGGATCGGATGAGTGTCGCGCGGCCATCCCTCGACATCGAGGCCCGTCAAGACCAACCGCCAACCGGCGCAGAACCTCATCGACCCGGCCGGCACGCCCCTTGGCGAGATGCGGAACGACGTTCTTAAGTACGTAGGTGGGAACGGCCGCCGTTTCGATGAGCGCCCGAGCCGCGGCGAACGCCGCGTGCGTGCGTTCAGCATTGACCAGCACCACTAGGCCATCCGCAAGATCGACCACCCGCACGACGGTCGCGGCAGCGAGGTGGCCGATCTGCCGCCTCGCGGTGCGCTGCCCGGTGTCGCGCAGGTGACGCTCCTCGTAGTGCGCCATCCCGCGCGCTCGCTTGAACATGCGATCCCACCGCGCGACCTCGTCTTCATACGAGTCGAACGTGTCCTGTTCGTCCGGGAAGCGCTCGCGGAGCGCGTCGGAGAAGCGGGTGAGGGGCTTGGGTGTCTGGAGCCGTCATGCGCAGCCGCACCGGGGCAACGGGGCGGGGCCAACGCTAGGCGCTTGCCCGCCGGGTGACCGTAACCATGAAAACGGGATCGTTACTGAGTGGCGCCGCAACTTCCGCCATCACGTGCTTACGCGCTTCCGCACGCCGGGATGACGAGTCAGCCACGCTCCGGTCGTAGTTGTTGACCAGTTCGGTGCTAAACGGGCTGCGAGTGCCGTTCGCGATCCACGGCTGCACGCCGGGCTCGTGGAACCATTGTTTGTCGGCGTTGGCGACGACGAACGCGTTTGCCGTAGAAATGTGGCGACCCTCGCCTACGACCGGATGTGGGGTGTCTTCGTCGTGAAGCCACGTCAAGAGCAGCAGGTGCGCAGGGCCGACCGGGAACAAGACCTCGAGCGTGTCAAGCACGCCTGCATCGAGGTCGTTCGCCTGTGGCCGCGCCGCGCCCCGGCGGAAGGGCCACACCACGACCGGGTGATCTGAGGTCGCGAGCCGGGCCTGGGTAAAGGACACGAGCGTCCAGTGCATGGACGACATGGCGACGCCGACGGAGCGGACAAGGCTAAGCATCCGCATCGCTCGGTACGTATCGCTCTCCATGATCTCGATTGCGCGCTCGACAGTCGCCTCAGGAGTCATTCCGGGCTGCGGGATGGCGTGCGCAGCAGGGTCAGCGCGAAGATCGGCGGCCCAGTCAGCGATGTGCTTCTCATGCCATGCCCTAAAGGCAGGGCCGCGCAGGTGCTGCAAGGCCATGAACTGCCCGACCTTTGCCTTGTCCTCGTTTGTGAGCGGCCACCTGGCCGGAAGGTCCGTGATGACTGGGAGTGCGGCGTTCTCGCCCTGCGCAAGCGACCACTCAACGTCATAGATCGTTTCGCCACTGCCCGGACGCTCGCGCCGGTAGTAGTCGCTGCGCACGCCCGCGTCGCGTACGCTGACCAGCACCGGGTTCTGCGAGCCGACGAGGCGCATGGCGATCTGGCGACCGTGCGCCCATGCCCGGAGATAACCCGCCGGCACGATGTGGCTGTGCTTGCCCGGCTCGTAGTCCACGCGGGACAGCGTAGGCGGCCGAAGTAGAAGCCCGGCGCCCGCACCACCCCCCGCCGCGCCGCAGAAGCGGCAGGTTCGCGTACCGACGCGGGCCCGTCGCCGTCACGTCAGGCGTGCCTGGTCCTGCCGCCCGGAGGTCCCAGTCTGGTCGATCCCCCACCAGACGTGCTGGCGTGCTCCTGAGGCGCGAGCAGGCGGTCACACCGGACGCGATCCGCGCTGCACTGCGGCGTACCGCCATCCCGGGCACGGCGGGCGGCCGGGGGTGCCCGTTGCAGTGCCTCTACCGGCCCGACCTGATCCCTAGGACGGCCGGCGAAACGGTTTAGCGAAACGCCTGGGCTGTTAGGGTCGTCTGTACGGGAGTCCTCCTGTCGTTGTAAGTAGTCGCCATCTGGCCTCCGAAACCGCTGGAATTTGGAGGCTAGGCATGAACTCCCAGGAACCTAGGCAGCGACGGGAGGCCATCGCAACCCTCGCGAGCGTGAGGCTACGCGGGATAGGAGCGAGGCGATCGTCGGACGCGTGGCTACGCCGCGAGATACTGGACGCGTTCGCGCGCCAGCGCGGAGGCAAGCTTGGCGAGGATCGTCAGGTCGGCGTGAAGCCGGACGCGATCTAGGTTCCCGTTCAACGCGTCGGCGGCCGCTCGGTTGGCGTTTTCGTTTACCAGCGGCCGTCACAGGTCGTGCGTTGAGGGCT
Source organism: Actinomycetota bacterium (assembly GCA_046728015.1). Taxonomy (GTDB): domain Bacteria; phylum Actinomycetota; class Thermoleophilia; order Solirubrobacterales; family 70-9; genus DATAFO01. The sequence goes on along the minus strand of JBKPDQ010000084.1, from coordinate 5,865 downwards.
CCAAGCAGGCCGGCCGCCACCTCGGCGACGCGATCGACGCCGAGGCCGACTGCCTCGTGACCCGTGCCCGCTGTGCCACCTCAATCTCGACCTCCAGCAGCCGGTGGCCGAGCGGCTGGCCGGGCGGGAGCTCGGGATGCCGGTGCTGCACATGCCGCAGCTCGTCGGCTTGGCATTCGGGCTCGAGCCGAAGGAGCTGGGGATGAACCGGCACGTCGTGCGGTCGGCGTCGGTGATCGACTGGTCTACGTCGGTCGTCGCCAGCGTCTGAGTACCGCCGAGGACGCGCACGCGACGCGCGCCCCGGGCTCGCTCGCGCCGCTTGGGCAGGCTGCCGGCGGCCGGGCGCAGGTGCGGATCGTGCCGATGAGCGTGACCGGAGGCGAGTCCGTCCCGCGCTGGAACGTGACGCGCACCCGGATGCGGTAGCGCTGCCCCGGGGCCAGCGTCACACGTGGGCGGTGGCGGCGCTGCAGCACCTTCAGCGTGAGGCCGCGGATGAAGCGGCCGTCGACGTAGATCCGCACGCTCGCGATGCGGACACCACTGAGGTTCACGCGCGGGACGCGGCGGCCGATGCAGCCCTGGACGGTACGCTCGAAGATGAGGCCTGCGATGCCGGCGCTCCCGGCGTCCGGGGGTGTCGGGCCCGGCGGGACGACCGGCTCGGGCTCCGGTCCCGGTGTCGGCGGGATCGGCGGGATCGGCGGGACGGGATTGTCGGGACACAGAAGGATCGTCGGGAACGTGGTGTCATCCGACACGGTGCGGCCGCGCGCGCGAGCCCTGACCTCCGCCTCGTTGAGAACCCTCGTCGGCTCACAGTCATCGCCGGCCGGCGCGGTGGAGTTCCGGCAGCGGTAGAGCCAGCGGTCACCCGGGTCGAGCATGCCGGGCGTCTGGTCCTCTATGGGCGATACACGCCGTGGCGGGTTGTCGCACTGTTCATCCGTCACCTTCACCCGGTCAGCCGCGAACGACACGTCACCGACATTCCTGACGATGAGGCGGTACGGCAGCGCGTCGCCGGCCATGGCGACGGCTGGGCCCCGCTTGCGGATCGCGATCGCAGGCGTGCCTGGCCTGACGTTGTAGAACGTGCACACCCCGGACTCGCCGGGCGACAGCTGAACAGTGGTCGTGGGGGCGCCGGACGTGCCGTCCTGGCACCAGACGAGCGTGCGGTAGGCGGCCGGATCCGTATCGCCCACGGGCCGCTCGGAGACGGTGTAGGTCCCAGGAGCGAGGTTGTTGCGCGTGCCGCTCGCTCTATCGCCCGCCTCGGGAACGACAACGTCGTCGCCGATCAGCAGGGCGAAGCGGCCTGGGTCGTCGGACGGGAATAGACGCTTTCTAACGGTCAGACGGGCGGCGAGCCAGTTGCCGAAGTCGCGTCCCTGCGCGTACGGGGTCGCGTTGACGTCGATCGGCCCCCATGCACATCGCCAGCGGCCGCCTGGCGCTGAGCCGGTACCGCCCGGAGTTCCGTCTTTGGGGTACGAGCATTGCCAGTCGACGCCGGCCGGCACGACGCTCAATCTGCGCCGTCCCAGAAGCCGCTCGCGCAGCCAGTAGGTGCCGTCAGCGTTCGTGGGCCGGATGTCATGGATCTCGTAACGGCCTGAGCTGTCCGTGACCGAGTACGGCTCGTTGGCGTCCTGCATGCCGTCGTTGTCGTAGTCGGCCCAGATCAGGAAGCGCGGGATGCCGCGCTCGCCGGCGTCGGGCTGCGCGTTCCTGTTGGAGTCGTAGAACTTGATGCCCGACGCCGAGCAGGTCTTGACGGACAGGGGCTGCGGGGCGACGTAGTCGTCCATGTTCGACGTGATGGGGAGCGACGCGCGCGTGTGCACCCAGATCGAGTTGAACGCCATGCACTTCTGGCCGACCGTCTGCTGCAGCAGCTTCGTGAGATTCACCGCCGCCTCACCGAAGAGCCCGTCCTGCACGGTGCTGCCGGGCGTGAAGGCACCCGGCAGACGGCTCGTTATCGGCCCGGAGTTGAACGCTGACTGGACATTCACGGTGCCGGCGAACTCGCGCTCCAGATCCCCGACCGTGTCGCAGCCCGAAGCCTCATCCGTGTCCGTCGTTGTCCAGCGCCGGACCACGACGCGGACCTCGTCCGGGTTGGACCCCCGCTGTTCGAACGACACCTGGACATCCCCGTCTCGGCGGCACGGGATCATCGCGTTACCGTTGTTCCAGAGCCGGGCGTCATGGTTGAGCTCGAAGGCCATGAACGTCGTGCCGTTCGACGCGGCGCGGGTGTACCCGAGGTACAGAAACGTGTCCGCGCCAGGCTGGTCGACAGCCGACCAGGCGTCGAGGATGTTGGACGTGTTCGTGCTTCCATTCTTCGTTGTCAGGTCCCAGTCGCCGGGCGCGGTCTCCCTGGCTGCGTTGCCGCCGGCGAACACGGAGTCCTCGTCGTTCGGGTCGGGGCTGTGCACGACGCGACCCGCGGCCTGCAGCGCCTGCCAGTCGATGAGCGGGGGGGCGTCGGCCTGGTTGCCGTCGCCGCCTTGGAACGAGCTGCCCGTGAGCGTTTGGTCGGTCGCCCGCAACTGCGCCGCTGCCGGCGCTGCAAGCATGAGCGCCGCGACGAGCGCGACCGGCACCACGTGATGCCCCGCGCGCCGCCACATGGGCGCGGACGGTAACCGGTCAGCGGCGGCTGCGCAAGGCGCGCAAAGCTTCCAGCCCTGCCGCGCGGCTTGGCGTCACGCCGCCCGGCACGCCATGATCTGAGCATGGCGCGCTACAGGATCTGGACCGAGGGCGACTCGGTTCGCGACCGCTACACGGCGAATGCAGCAGTGCGCCGGCCGGTACGGCTTCCGGACGTCGCAGTGCCCGTTCGTGTGGCTCGGCCGGGCGTCGGCGCCAGCGAGGGACTTCACCCCTGCTGCGGGCGCTGTGCCGTGCCTGGTGCCCGCTAACCGATCGGCCGCCGCCGCCTCAACGCTGCGGGAGCGCGCCGCGGCGGCGATGTGACCTCCTGCTCACCACGCAGGAGGCGCCCGTTTCAGAAACGGTCAGAGCTCAGTGTCCCGGTCGAGTGATTTCGCTACGCGCTCGAGCCGTTCGAGCGGCACGGCCAGGTCGCGGGCGTGGACGCCCAGCATCCGCGCAACCTCGGAGCGCTGTACCCGACCGCGACCAGGGTCCCTACCTTCAGCGCGAGGTCCACATCGCGCCTGGCCTCGGCGATGAGCGCGCGGTGCAGCTCACGGAACCGCCGCTGACGCTCAAGCCGCTGCATCGGGCCGCGGTTCCATGCCGACATGCTCGGCGAGCCGGTCGAGCGCCGCGAGCGCCGGGCCGTGGTCCTCACTCCCAGCCTGCAGGGCGCGCTCGAGCTCGTCGAGGAGCCGGTCCGTCTCGTCCGGCGCGAGCCGGTAGCGGCCCTCCGGCGACCCCGGCGGCAGCTCCTCCCAGCGTTGCGCCCGCGGCACGCGCCCGCCGGCTCGTACCGCACGCCACAGGCGCGCCCACCAGAGCTCCTCAGCCGTCGGGAGTTGCACGGTCCACCAGCTGCAACTGGTCGAGCTCGTCGTCGCTCAGCCTCCGAAGGTCGAGCCCGTGCCTGGCGTCCTCAAGCGCAACGGGCCCGCCGTCCTCGCCGGTGACCTCCAGCGCCTGGCGCGCCCGTCCGTACGCCCGGTCAAGCAGCTCGCGCGCCGCCTTGATCCGCGCGTCGTGGTCCGGCACGAACTCCACCGACGCGCTCTCGCCCTGCCCGACCACCACGCCCCGATCCGCGGTCAACGCGTCCACCTGCGCACTGATTACCGGCTCGATGTCCTCCTCGATCCGCTCACGGATCACGTCGACCACCCGCGGCCGGCGGCCCGCAGCGCCCCCTTGCGCGCCCGCGCGCGAGGCCTGCTGAACGCTCCCGGAGCGGGTCTCAGCGGGTGACAGCGGGTCGTGCGCAGAGCAGTGGTCGCACCCCTTGAGCGGCGCGGCACGGCACGGCTCGCCCGCCCTGGTGGTGCCGGTGCAGCGGCGGACGGTCACGCGACCTCGCGCAGCTTGTGGCCCCGGCGCATCGCGTACGCGCCGGGCCGGTCCTGGCCGTCCTCGCCGAACACGGGCACCATCTGCTCGTCGGTCGGGAGCCGCGCGTTGTGCGCTTCCAGAGTCTCGGCTCGCAGGGCCGCGGTGGAGTTGCCGCGCGGCCTGCTGTGCCAACCCGCCGCCTCGATCGCCGCGGCCCACGACCCGAGTACTTGACGACGGTCGAGTAGTACGGCCAGGCCCCCGCGCCCGCGGCGTGGCGCTCGGCGCGGTCCGGGCGGCCCTGAGCTCGTGCCAGCGACGGGTTCCAGTCGCTGACCGCAGGGGGATCGCCGTGCAGCTCCGCCCACCTGTTGACCGCCGCCACGATCCGGTCACGGTCCCACCGCTTGTTCAGGCTGGTGTGTGTTCGGCGCGCCGCTGTCGCGTGCGCTCGGGGTCGTCTCGGAGGCCGTGACGCCGAAGGTGCTGTCCACGCACTCGAGCGCCGCGGCTGCCTCCCGCATCGCAACGCCGGCGGCGATGAGATCGCGGGCGACGTCGAGCATCTCGTCGGTGATCTTCCGGGGGGACTTCCGGGGGGGCATCGCGGGCGACTATCCCGCCCCGAGACGTCGCCCCAAGGGCGCGCGGGATAGTCGCCGCGTGACGCCTGCCACCTGCCGCTGGACGCCTACATGACCGACCTTGACGACGACCACGATGCCCTTGACGTCCGCGTCCGCGCGTTCATGCGCGAGCAGGGCGAGCCCGACTACATGGTCGCGCTCGAGCGGGTAATGCAGCTCGACGAGATGGACGAGCGTGCCCCGCAGCCCGCCGCGTTGCCTGACGCCGAGTCCGTGTTCGACAGCCTCACGCGCGCGGGAGTACTCGAGGAGGGCCACCGCAGGCTGTTCCTCGAGCGCTACCCACCGAACGCTGCTGTGTGGGCCGACCCTCAGCCCGGCTGGGTCGAGAACTTCCTGGAGTCGATCCGCGGCACCGCCGAGGCGATCGGGCATGTCGCCGTCGACGACGACGGCCCGGGCGCGCTCGAGCGTGAGGTGCAGGAGCACGCCGACGCGAGGTACGTGGACTGGTGGACCGCGGCGGCCGCTGTCACCGGCGATCGCGGGCTCTCAGAGCACGCGCCGCCGCCCGAGACGCTCGCCCTCGACGAGCGGGATCGCCCCATCCGCCAGCTCGCCCGGATGCGCGAGATCAGCTACATCGACGCGGCCAGCGTCGACGAGTACGACGACCAGCTCAACCATCTCGGCGCGGATCCCGACGTCATCGGGGCCAGGATCGAGCTCAGGGCTGAGCGCGACGCCTTACTGAAGCGGGCGAAGGCAGCCGAGGCCGAGCGGCGCCGGGAGGCGCTCGAGCGCGAGCTGCGCCAGCGCAGGCGCGCGCACGAGCACGCGCCCGGGCGGCCGACCTTCGACGGCCTCGCCGACAAGTATGTGGACGAGCTCGCCGACTCGGCGCCGAAGGGCGACCGGGCCGGCGGCGGCTAAATCCCGGCAGCGCCAAACTCCTCGGCGAGCGGCGTAGTCGGCCGCTCCCTTCAGGCCAAGGCGCTACCGAGTCGCGCGTCGTCGGACACTCGCGCTGTTCGTCGCACCGGCGGTGAGCGAGCGTCGCCGCGACACTCTCCCCGGGTCTAGACATCTGGACTTGCCCCGCGGTTCGTCTACCGAGATGCTGACCCCGATAGTGGGCCGGTCAAGGTGCCCACTGGATCCAAGGAGGAGGAGTCGGGATGCGCTGGGTAATCGCCGTTCTCACTCTGGCCGCGGGAGCCGTCGTGGCCGGCGTTGCGCTGGCAACTCCGCCCAGCCCCCCGCCGACGCTCAC
>JBKPDQ010000083.1:0-10675 GCA_046728015.1 Actinomycetota bacterium | reverse complement strand
ACCCTGGAGGACGCGCAGGAGGCAAAGCTCGAGCTGATCTGCAGCAAGCTCTCGCTCGAGCCGGGGCAGCGGTTCCTCGACATCGGTTGCGGCTGGGGCAGCCTGGTGATCCACGCCGCGCTGCATCACGGCGTCTCGGCGCTCGGGATCACGCTTTCCAAGCCGCAGGCGGAGCTTGCGACCGCCCGCGCCGCCGAGGCCGGCGTCGGCGATCGGGTCGAGATCCGCGTCGCGGACTATCGCGACCTTGGCGGCGAGCGCTTCGACGCGATCGCCAGCATCGGGATGGTCGAGCACGTCGGCGTGAAGCAGATCGACGAGTACGCCCGGCACGTCGCCGCCGCCCTCGAGGCACACGGCCGCGTGCTCAATCACGGCATCGCCTACGTGCAGGCCGATCCCGGCGGTGGGCACGCCGGTGGCGCCTTCTCCAACCGGTACGTGTTCCCCGACGGGGAGGTGCAGAACCTGTCGCGGATGCTGAGTGCGTTCGAGCGCGCGGGGCTCGAGACCCTGCACGTCGAGAACCTGCACACGGACTACGCCGAGACGCTCAGGCACTGGGCGACGCGGCTCGACGAGCACCTGACCGAGGCCGAGAGGCTGGCGGGCGCCGAGCGCCTGCGCGTCTGGCGCTTGTACCTGCGCGCCGCCCGCAACGGATTCGAAACGGGGCAGACCGCCGTCTATCAGATGCTCTGCAGCGCGCCTCTGCGCGAGCCGGCATCACTTCAGCCGACCGGCGAGCGGCACGCGCCGGCGCGGCGTCGCGTGCCCGCGGGCTCTCCCGGCTAGTGGAGCTCACGGTCGTCCTCCCGGTCTGGGACGGCTACGTGCGAGCGCCTTTTTGCGGACGCCCGCCGCCGTCTTCGCACCCATCAAGACCTGCCGGTGTGGGCGAAGCCTGCCGGTGTGGGCGAAGGCACTGCCGCCGCTGATCAGAATCCATCACGCGCGCCAGACCGCCGCCGTCGTGCGGCGTGACATGAGCGGCGGGTCGAAGGCGTGATCGGCGACGCAGACTCCGGCCGCTACCCGGTGAGCTTCTCGCGGGCGCCCAGCGCGGCGGTCACGCGCTCGGCGACCGCCTCTCCCGTGAGCCCGACCTCATCGCGCAGCAGCGCGGGGTTTCCGTGGGTGACGTAGCGGTCGGGCAGCCCCAGGCGCACGACACGCGCGCGGGAGCTCGGATCGGCCAGGGCGTCCTCGAGGTGCTCGAGCACGGCCGAGCCGAAGCCGCCCGGCAGCACGCTCTCCTCGATCGTCACCAACAGCTCGTGCTCGCGGCTGAGCCGGCGCACCAGCTCGGTGTCGAGAGGCTTGGCGAACCGGCCGTCCGCGACTGTGACCGCGAGATCATTCTCCCCGAGCAGGTGCGCAGCCTCGAGCCCCACTGAGACGCCGTAGCCGTAGCCGAGCAGCGCCACTCGCTCGCCCTCCTGAAGCAGCTCGCCGGTACCGATCGCGATCTCGTGCGGGCGGTCGGGAAGGGCGACGCCCTCGGCCGCCCCGCGCGGGTACCGCAGCGCGATGGGGCCATCGTCGTGGGCGAGCGCCGTGCGCAGCATATGCACGAGCATCGCCTCGTCGCGGGGCGCCATCAGCACGACGTTCGGCAGGCAGCGGAAGTATGAGACGTCGAAGGCGCCGTGGTGGGTCGGGCCGTCGTCGCCGACCAAGCCGGCGCGGTCCATCGCGAAGACGACGTTGAGCTTCTGAAGGCAGACGTCGTGGACGATCTGGTCGTAGCCGCGCTGCAGGAAGGTGGAGTAGATGGCGCAGACCGGCTTCGCGCCCTGGAGCGCGAGCCCGGATGCGAACAGCACGGCGTCCTGCTCGGCGATGCCGACGTCGTAGTACTGCTCCGGCAGCTCCTCGCAGAGCTTGTTGAGCCCCGTTCCCCCGGCCATCGCGGCAGTGATCCCGATCACGCGCCGGTCGCGCTTGGCCTCGGCGACCAGTGCGTCGGCGAAGACGGCCGTGTACTGGGGCGGGGCCTTCGGCGGCGGGGGCTCGAGCTTCTCAATCGCCTCGGGCGAGTCGGATTCCTTGACCGGCACGGGCTTCTTCGCCGCCGGCTTTCTGTCGACGATCGAGCCCGGCTTGGCCGCGTGCCACTTCTCCATCCCCTCGAGGCCGCCCTCCTCGGCCGGCGCGAACCCCTTGCCCTTGACCGTCTGGATGTGCACGACGACCGGGCGGTCGGCCTTCAGGGCGCCGCTCAGCGCACGGCGCAGGGCTGCCACGTCGTGCCCGTCGGCGACGCCGACGTAGGCGAGATCGAGTTCCTCGAACAAGAGCCCCGGCGCGGCGTAGGCCTTGATCGCCGACTTGATCTCCGGACCGAGCTGCTCGATCCGGCGCCCGAGGCCGAGCGGGAGCTTGGTCAGCCGGTCCTCGACGTCCTCGCGGGCGCGATAGAGCCGCGGCTCGAGGCGGAAGCGCTGGAAGTAGCGGGCCAGCGCCCCGACGTTGGGCGAGATCGACATTCCGTTGTCGTTGAGCACGATCACGATCGGCGTCTGCAGCCCGCCCGCGTTGTGCAGCGCCTCGTACGCGACGCCGCCGGTCAGCGCGCCGTCTCCGATCACCGCGACCACGTGGCCGTCCTCGCCGATTCCCCTCCGCATCGCCTCCTTGAGCCCGACGGCGTACCCGATCGAGGTCGACGCGTGGCCGGCGCCCATGATGTCGTGCTCGGACTCGAACACCGAGCAGAACGGCGCGAGGCCGCCGTACTGGCGGATCGTCTCGAGGCGATCGCGCCGGCCGGTCAGCACCTTGTGCGGGTATGCCTGGTGCCCGACGTCCCAGAGGATCTTGTCGCGGGGCGACTCGAGCAGGCTGTGCAGCACCGTCGCCAGCTCGCAGGTGCCGAGGTTGGCGCCGAAGTGCCCGCCGATCTCGCCGATCACGTCAATGATCAGCTCGCGCGTCTCCTGCGCGATCTGAGCCAGCTCTGCGTCGGAACGTCCGCGAAGGTCCTCCGGGCCGTCGATGGATTCGAGCAGGCGGGCGGGCGCCTCGGCCCCGTTGCTCTCTGGTTCGGTGCTCATCGGTGCGAACCGAGAATTGTCGCAGGGGACTAGATTCGAGGGCGATGCTGGCGCTGCTCTACGACGTGCACGGCAACCTTCCCGCACTGGAGGCCGTGCTCGCCGACGCCGACGAGGCAGGTGCCGAGCGCTTCGTGCTCGGCGGCGACTATGCGCTCTTCGGCGCCTGGCCCAAGGAGACGGTCGAGCGGCTGCGGGGACTCGACGCAACGTGGATCCGGGGCAACGTCGAGCGCTGGGCGGCCGACCCTGACGGGGAGGACGTTGCCGACCCGATGCGGCCGGCGGTCGCGCGCGGTCGCGAGCTGCAGGGCGAGGTGCTCGTCGCCGAGCTGGCCGCGCTGCCCGAGCAGCTGGTCGTCGACGGCGTGCGCTACTGCCACGCGTCGCCGGTGTCGGACATGCGCGGTTTCTCGCCGTCTCCCGACGAGTCCGACCAGGAGCTCCTCGCCGGCGTGCCCGAGCCGCGCGTCGTCTTCGGCCACACGCACATCCAGTTCTCGCGCACCACCGACGACGGGGTCGAACTGGTCAATCCCGGAAGCGTGGGCATCCCGCTCGACGGGGATCAGCGCTCCGCGTACGCCCTCGTCGCCGACGACGGGACGATCGAGATGCGGCGCGTCGCCTACGACTTTCAGGCCAGTGCCGACGCGGTGCGCGACCGGCTCGGCCCGGCCGGCGAGATCCCGGCCCGGCGCATCGAGCAGGCGCGATTCGACGCCTGATCACGCCTCGGCGGCGGGCCGCGCGCCGTGTAGCTCAGCGCTGCCGCGTGTGGATGAAGTCCGTGATCAGCTCGAGGTCGCCGGTGCGCCCCCCGACCTCGGCCAGTGCGGCTCGACCGTTGGTGTGTGACTCGGCCGCCAGCTCGCGCGCACGATCCAGGCCATAGAGGCTGACGTAGGTGAGCTTTCCGTGGCGCTCGTCGGAGCCGTGCGGTTTGCCCAGCTCCTCGTCCGAACCGGTCACGTCGAGGATGTCATCGACGATCTGAAACAGGACGCCGAGCTCGTCGGCAAAGCGCCGGTATGGCTCCATCGACGCATCGTCGATCCCGGCCAGGTGCAGCGGCACCATCACGCTGGCGGCGATCAGGCGGCCGGTCTTCAGCGCGTGGAGCTCGCGCAGGTCGTCCTCGCCGGCATCGCCCGGAACGGTGACGTCCCAGTACTGGCCCCCGACCATGCCGCCCACGCCCGTCGAGCGCACCAGCTCCGCCAGTGCCGCCAGCACGTGGCTGGGCTCACCCTCCTGCACGTCGGAGAAGATCCGAATCGCCTCGGCAAAGAGACCGTCGCCCGCGAGGATCGCGACGTCCTCGCCGAACTTGACGTGCGAGGTGGGACGCCCGCGACGCAGGTCGTCGTCGTCCATCGCGGGCAGGTCGTCGTGGATCAGCGAGTAGGTGTGGATCAGCTCGATCGCCGCCGCCGCGGGCAGAACCCTCGCCGGCTCGAGCTCGGCCGAGCGAGCGGTCGCAAGGGCGAGCACCGGCCGGATGCGCTTGCCGCCGGCGAGCAGCGAATAGCGCATCGCCTGGTCCAGACCGGCGGTGGCCGGGCGATCGGAGAAGCGTAGCCCCCGCAGGTAGTCCTCGACCAGCTCGCGCAGGTCGTCGGGATAGTCCGACATCTCAGGCGGGTCCGGGCTCGCCCTCGCGCAGCGTCCGATCGATCTCGTTGCCGGCCTGGCCGACCAGCTCGGCCGCCTCGCGAGCGAGCTCCGCGGCGCGTTCGTCGGCCAGCTCCGGGTCGCGCAGCTGCTCGGCCAGCTCGCGCAGGCGCTCGGCGAGGCCGCTAACCGATTCGGCGCCGGCTGCCTCCCGGCCTCCGCCTCCAGGGGCGGGCTCCGTCATCGGCGCGCCTCCTCGAGCTCGCGGGCCGCCGATCCGAGGATTCCGTTCACGAACCCAGGCGCGTCGGCGCCGCAGTACTCCTTCGCCAGGCCGACCGCCTCGTCGATCGCGACCTCGATCGGGATGTCGTCACGGTGGCGCATCTCATAGAGGGCGACGCGCATGATGTTGCGCTCGAGCGGCGCGATCCGTTCGAGGTCCCAGCCGCGCGCCAGCCGCGCGATCTCGGCGTCGAGCTCGGAGACTCGCTCGTCCACCCCTTCGGCCAGTTCTCGCGTGAACGGCTTGGCGCCGTCGAGCAGCTCTCCCAGCGCGCGGTCGGTGACCTCGCGCTGATACAGAGCGAAGACGGCGTCGCGCCGCTGATCGGAGCGTCTCACGCCCCGCAGGCTACTCGGGCGCGCCCGCACCTCACGCCCCCACCTGGCGCGACCGTCGACCGAGCGACCTATGCGGTCGGTTTGTCGACGCTCACCGGCCTGCCGGGGCGCCGGCGACCCGCAGGCTTGCAGAGTCTGGGTTGGGGCGGGTCAGTGCCGGCTCCCAGGTCACCCGCAGGACCGCTCGCCGTGCGCCTCGAGCAACGCCTGCCGCTCAGCATCGTCGCGCTCGGCGACCGGGCCCTTGTGCCACGGCCCGCCGTCAGCCTCGACGATGAGCCGCTGATCAGAGCCAGCGGAAGTCAGCCACGCGGCGGCCATTGATGCGCCTCGGCTTATGACGTCCGGACGAGCGAAGCCACCCCTGAGGATCAGCTCAAACACGACGTCCTCGAGCACCGAGCGCGTGGGCGCCGGCCCTTCGGCGATCACCGTCGCCAGTCGCCTGGAGCTCCTGCGCGGACCAAGGCGGGCGAGCACCTCGCAGATCTCGCGGACGTTGACTCTGTGGGTCCCCTGAGCTCGTCGCACCGCCGACCGGAGAGGCTGCCCGTCCAAGCGCGCAGCGAGATCCAGCAGCGTGCGGGCTGGGCTGGTTACGGGAATGCCGTTGAATCGCCGGCGATCGCGGTCGGCAAGCGCAGCGGTGCGGTGCACCCGAAATTCCCGGACGCGCCCGCGCGCCCTCGCCGACAACGGTGACCTCCGGCACCCGCTGCGCCTCCCTCTCGTAGAAGCCCCACAGCTCGGCCGCTGAGAAGTGACTGAGGACCGCGGTCGGACCGCACGCCTTGACGGCAGCCAGGAACCGCAGTTCCCGAGGCGGATTCGCATGCCCGACGGCGTAGACGCCCCGATGCGGCCGATGGAAGGTGCCGAGGCGAACGCGGGTGGTGACCGCTGCCCGGTTCAGGCCGCAGGACTGCAAGTCAGCGAGGGAGGCCACCCCGTACTGCTCGGCCGCGAGAGCTGCCACCCTCCGATCGCGCCGAGTGTCGAGTTTGTCAGGGCTGGCCTTACAAACTCGACGGTCGCGCATAAGCGGGGCCAGAGTCGCGCATCGCGGCGCGCGGATAGTGGCCCCTACATGCCCAGTTCCGCGCGGTTGTGTGCCGAGACTCGCGCCGTGGGGCTCGATGCCGATGCGCGTGCTACGCGCGTGAGACGTACTCGCCGCTGCGGGTGTCCACCCGCACGCGGTCGCCCTCGTTGACGAACAGGGGCACCTGGATCGTGACCCCGGACTCCAGCGTGGCCGGCTTGTAGCCGCCGCCCGAGGCGGTGTCGCCCTTCAGGCCCGGATCGGTCTGGGTAACTGTCATGTCGACCGCACTCGGCACCTGCACACCCGCGACCCGCTCGTCGACGAACAGCACGTCGACAGTGTCGTTGGGGGTCACCCAGCGCATCTCGTCGCCGGCGACATCGCGCGGGATCTCAAGCTGATCGTACGAGTTGGTGTCCATGAGGACGATCGAGTCGCCCGAGTCGTAGAGGTACTGCATCTTCCGCGTCTCGGTGCGAACCGGGCGGAACTTCTCCCCCGCCCTGAAGGTCTTGTCCTGGACGCTCCCGTCGTCGACCTTGCGCAGCTTCGTGCGCACGAAGGCGCCGCCCTTGCCGGGCTTGACGTGCTGGAACTCGAGGATCTTGTAGATGGCCCCGTCGACCTCGACGTGGGTGCCGTTCTTGAACTGGTTGGTGGAAATCAGATGGCTATATCCGTGTCAGTCGCGTTGGCGGCAGGAGGGAGACGGTTACATCTCCCCGCCGTCCGGAGAGAAGCTATCGAAGGCTACGCGACCGATCTCGGGGGAAAGATCATCGCTTGGCACGATGACCAAGACCAGAGCGGCGGTAACGTGGAGCGTCCCGGCTTCCAGAACGTCCTCGACCGCGTTCGCGACGGCTAGACAGACGGGATCGTCGTGATGCGCATTTGACCGCTTCGCCCGCTCAGCGGCGGACGGCGCCGCCATCGTCCGGGACATCGTCGACCGGGGCCAGGTGTTCGCGTCTGTCACGAGCGGATTGGACCTCGGACGCCGGAGGGCAAGTACATGCTGACCCGGATGACTGCGAACGGTTCGCTGACCATCACGGTGTCTCGGGCAGGTTTGCCGTGCTTCCGTGGTGGGTAGCCGTGCCGCGCCCTCAGGAAGGGCCTACCGAGATGGAACAGGCACGGATGGGCAGACCGGAACGGGCGGATCGAATCGCCCGGACGCCACTCGGGGGGATGATCGTGATGCTCGGGACGCTCACGATGATCGTCGGCAGTGTGTGGGTCGGCATCGTCGTGGAACTCATCTGACCAACGGGCCAGCGGGTCAAGGAGGCGCATGGCTCGCGGACCAACCGAGACTCCGACCTTCGAGAAAGGAATGACTGCCATCGCCGACTCACTGCAACCTCCGTTTGGCTCCCGCGAGCAGCGCGTCGCATATAACGAGTCCTGGTCGCGGACCATCAACGAGGAGGGGGCTGAGTGGAAGTTCGGCCGTGAGGCGAGGCCGCACTTCCGTTGTGAGTGCTGGCAGAAAGGCTGCGAGCAAGACATCTCTCTATCCGGGAAGGACTGGAAGCTCGCCCGGGCCAAACCGAACCGGTTCGCCGTCGCTCCCAACCATGTCGCCGAAGACTTCGAAGCCGTGGTCACGACCTACCCGCACTTCTGGCTAGTTGAGAAGCTCGGCGAGGCGGGAGAGATCGCCGAGGAGCTCGCAACTCAGACCGAGGTCAGGCCGAGCCCCCGTGACGATCGGCTTGCCCGTAGAGGGGGCCCTCGAACTCCGTAACCCTGACGTCCGAGCGGGCGCTACAGAGGTATGCACAGAGAACGCTTTTGACGTGAGCAGCAATGCAGGGGTTGTTGCTTCGGCGGCGCATACGGCCCTCTCCCGCCGAGCGCCAGCAAGGGGGGAAAGGGAGAGCGGATAACCCAAGCGAAGGGGGCCCCGGTGGGCCCCCTTCGCCTCCCATTCAGACTGGGCAAGGCGAGCCTGACGCCCCCGCCTCTGGTCCACCCGAGGCGACCACCGCGGTGCGGACCACACCCCCGCTCGCGGGACGCTGGGGCAATGAGGGAGGAGAACGTCGAGGACGCTGTGGATGGCACCGTTACCTCGGCGCCCTCGAACGCAACATCTAGGAGGTTTGCTAAGGCCTGGTAGGTCTGTCTGACTACCGCCCTAGGCTCCTGTTTCAGGCATGGCTGCGGTCGACGACCTCATGGAGCGGGTTCAGCGAATCGATGACGCCCTCGCCGGCCTGCGGTCCCAGCTTGACGAGATGGACGGCCGCCTGGCACGCATGGAGGACGCGCTGTATCCCGTAGACCCTTCCGCGGGTTGGGGGTCGGATGGCGCTGCGAGCCCGGCTTTGGGCGGGCTCACGGGGCCGGCGGCCCGCACGGCCCGCTGATCTCGATTTCGAAGGCGTCGCTTCCCCGGTGGGCTAACCCGCCCGCTGCCGCTACAGCTTGTCGGCGTTCAGGGTGTACGTGCCGACGATCTCGCCCTCGTCGAGCACATGGCCGTCTAGGCGTGAGCGCACATCGACGAGCGTGAAGTCGCCGCTCAGCCCGAGGCTCGGAACGTCGAGCGCGTAGACGGTGAAGTGGTAGTGGTGCAGGCGCTCGTCGTTCCAGGGCGGGAACGACCCGTCGTAGCCGCCGTAGGTCCCGTCTCCCATCGACTCGGTGTAGCTGTTGGCCCCTGTGACGCCGTAGTCGGTCTGACCGGTCGGCTTCCCGCCCTGGACGATGCCGTCGCCACCCGCGCCCTCCGGCAGTTCCGTCGTGTCGGGAGAGACGTCGACCAGCAGCCAGTGCGTGAAGTCGCGGCGCGGCAGGTCCTCGGGCAGCGTCTTGCCCTCCTGGTTGGCGTCGGTGAAGTCGGCGGGCACGTCGGGGTCGACGCATGTGACCGCGAACGATTGCGTTCCCTCCGGCGCGCCCGACCAGCGCAGGTGCGGGCTCCGGTTGCCGCCCCCGGCCTCCGCCTTGCCGTGTCCGTCCGGGACTCCGAACGCGTGGGCGTCGGGAATCCGGTCACCGGCGTTGAAGCTGTCGCTCTCCACCTGAAGGGCCATGCTCTCCTCCTCGATCGAAACCGGCGGGAACTCTAGTACCCGCACAACGGCCGATACGCGCCTAGACGACCCGCAGCTCCTTCGGCAGCGAGCTGAGATTGCGATGGCCGTCGTCGGTGACCACCACCAGGTCCTCGATCCGGACGCCGAAGCGGCCCGGCACGTAGACGCCGGGCTCGACGGTGACGACGTTGGCCTCCTCCAGCGTGTCCTCGGAGCGCAGCCCGAGCCGCGGGGCCTCGTGGACCTCGAGCCCCACCCCGTGGCCGAGGCCATGGCCGAAGTGCTCGCCGTGTCCCGCCGCCGTGATGGGCTCACGCGCGACCGCATCGGCGTCCGGGCCCGACAAGCCGACGGCGATTCCCTCCAGCGCCTTCGCCTGCGCGTCGCGCACCAGGTCGTAGACCTCGGCGGCCTCTGCGTCGGGCTCGCGGCCCGCGGCAAACGTTCGCGTGCAATCCGAGCAGTAGCCGTCGACGATCGCTCCCATGTCGAAGACCACAAGCTCACCGCGCTCGATGGGCCGTTCGGAGGACTCCGCGTGGGGCAGCGCGCCGTTCGGGCCGCCGGCGACGATGGTCGGAAACGAGGGCTCCGCGCCGAGCTCCCGCATCCGAGCCTCGGCGCTGCGGGCCACCTCGCGCTCGGTCCGGCCCTCCAGACCCCGCTCGAGCACCCACTCGTAGACCTCGTCGGCGAGGGTCGCCGCGGCGGCGATCGCCCGCTGCTCATCGGCGTCCTTGCGACGCCGCAGGCGCTCCACCCGGCCGGCTACCGGGACCAGCTCCACCCCCTCCCCCACGCCCTCCTCAAGCTTGCGCAGATTCTGCACGCTCGTGTGAGCCTCGTCGAATCCCGCTCGTCCGCTGAGCACCTGCACCAGATCGATGAGCAGTCGCTGCTCGACGATGCGCCGCTCGAAGGCGTCGCCCACTTCCCGCTCGGCTCGCTCGAAGTAGCGGAAGTCGGTCAGGAAGAGGCGTTGCTGCGGGCCGACGACCGCGAGCCCGCTGGTGCCTGTGGACCCCGTGAGCCAGCGTAGGTTGGATGTTGCGCCCGGTCCGACGGAGTCGCCCGGGGTGACGAGGTCACCGACGATCAGCGCATCGAGCCCCTCCTCGCCCGCCACCGATGCCAGCCGTTCGGCACGCTCGGCGCTCACGCCTCGATCCTCTCCTTGAGCATCGTCAGCGCATCGCGGTATCCCTCTGGCCCCTTGCCCGAGATCGAACCGATCACCAGTCCCTCTAGCACCGAGTGCTGGCGCCACCCCTCGCGCTGCTCCAGAT
>JBKPDQ010000082.1:0-4651 GCA_046728015.1 Actinomycetota bacterium | reverse complement strand
CCGGTCGGCCACGCTACCGAGGAAGAAGCGCTCGAGCGCGCCGCGCCCGTGGGTCCCCATGACGATGAAGGCGGCGTCCTCCCGCTTGGCGGTCTCCACGATTTCCTCGTGCGGGGCGCCCGTGACGACACGGGCGAGTGTCGGGACGCCCTGCTCCCGCGTTTCCGCCGCGCGCTCCTCCAGCGCCCGCCGGGCCCATTCTCGCTGCTCGTCGAAGAGGCGCTCCAGCTCGCCCGGCCGCGTGAGCCCTTCCCGGAACAGGGGCGCCTCGACCGCGACGTGCAGGAGGATCAGCTCGGCACCCAGCGCGCGGGCGAGCTGCACCGCGAGGGCCCGGGCTTGCTCGGCGCATTCCGAAAAGTCAGTCGGGTGGATAATCTTCATCACGCACCTCAGCCCTTGATGTTGCCGATCAGTGTGAGCGAAATGACCTTGCGGGAGATTTCCAGTGGGTGGAGGTCCACCACCGCAGCTCGATCGACGCCTTGACCGTCGCTGGCTCGACCATGAGCTCCCAAGGCCATTCCGGCCGTCTCGAAGAGATCATCGGTGTCCCGACCTTCGATCTCGACGGCACAGTCCGCCAGCGCCATGTCGTCCAGGACCGCGTAGCGTTCCACGCCGACCGTGGGTGCAACGGCGATGCCACGGACGCCGCCGCTCGTCCGATCGTGGTCGCCTCGTCGCCGGCGGTCAGGTTCGGGATGCGGGGGCCCTGGCGGCTGGGGCGGCTCCGGTGGCTCCGGCTCAGGCGGTTCCGGTGGCGGCCGTCGAGCCGACCGAGCGCCTCTGGCCCGAGCCGGCTCCAGCCGGCGCTTCGGCGCCCGCCCAGGCCGGGGCCAAGACTCCGTGCTCCACAGCTCGGTCAACTCGCCCTCCCCCCCGAAAGAACCGCTGCCAATCCGCCCGTCTTCGCCCGCCTAATCTACTCGCTGCGTATCACCGGCATGTGCTCGAAGGGTAACTTCGTGTAGCGGGCTTTGTCGATCTCAATTACGAGTGCCACACGACCCTCTGGATTTCTGAACGGGAACGGCTTGCCGGTGTATCTGTAGGAGATGGGGTCCATGAACCTCAAGTCCGGATCAGGACGACGCTCGACGATGCGGCCTCGGAGTTGGGCCTCCATGTAAGGATCGTGAAGGTCCACGATCGAGAGCGCGACCCGTGGATCGCGGCGGGTGTTCTTCGCCTTCAGCGAGCCTTCCCCGGTGCAGACCAAGAGACGGTCGCCCTCGAGATCGTGGCCGCACTCGACGGAGCGAGCAACCGGATGGTCAACATCGAGGATCTCTCCGAGGCAGAGCTGGACGTGCTGCACCGTCACTACGCACGGCTGGCGGCGATGGCCAAGCGGGACGTCGACCTGATGCAGTCTCACTCGGTCGACGAGGCGGTCACTCGGCATGAAATGAAGCACGGCCGGAGGAAAGGCGGGCGCAAGTCGTAGAGGGCGCCCCGGCTGGGCACCGGGAACTCTTCCGAGCTTCAATCGTGGCTGAATATGCGGGGTCGAGGAAGGTTCCCGGTTGTACTAGCCGCCTGGCGGTAATGCCTCGGCACGTTCGTGTGGTACCGTTCGGGAGCGGTTTGGTGGTGGCGTTTACAGCCTCCGCCGGCTCGGCAGGTGAGCGCAAGGGGTTGCAGGAGACGGGCGCGTTTCCCGACACTACGGGAGCCGAAGGCCACCCGTTCGTCCGCGATCTCCGCTTGCGAGAGGACGTAGGGCACCGCCGCCGGCGGCAGGAGCGTCGTGAGCTTCCCGCGGCCCAGCAGCACGGTGTCGATGATCTCCTGGCGGTTGAGGGAGGCGGCCACGGCCTGCCGGAGCTTCACGTTGTTGAACGGCGGCTGCTTGGTGTTGAGCCACACGAAGAGGTGCCGGGCCTCCGGCGTATCCGCCGAGACGGTGCCCTTCTCCTTGCGGGCCAGCTCCTCGATGGCGGGGTCCTTGATCCACGTGAGGTCGACGGTGCCCTTGCGGAGTGCGGCCAGTCGCGAGGCCTCGTCCTTGATCACCTTGACGATGACCTCGTCCAGGTAGGGGAGACCCGGCTCGAAGTACTGGTCGTTCCGCGCGAAGCGCGCGTAGTCGCCCGGCACGTGCTCCACCAGCTTGAAGGGGCCGGTCCCCACCGCGACCTTCTGGAGCGTGCCGTGCTTCTCTACTTCCTCGCGCGGGACCACATAGCTCGCCCGGGTCGCCAGCATACCGAGCAGGGCGGCATTGGGCCGTGACAGCCTGAAGCGCACGGTGGAGGCGTCGACGACCTCGACCTTCTCCACGTCGGAGTAGATCGAGCGGAGGATCGAGCCGTTCTTGGGGTCACGGATCCGATCGATCGAGTATTGCACGTCCTCGGCCGTCAGCTCGCGACCATTGTGGAACCGGACCCCCTTCCGCAGGCGGAACACGTAGGTCATCGGATCCGGGATCTCCCAGGCGCTGGCGAGATCGCCCTCGATCAGCATCCGGGCGTTGAAGCGGGTGAGTCCGTTGTACACGAGCTCGTAGAACTGTTGGGACGCGAAGGCAAGCGACAGGTGCGGATCGAGCCCAACCGCATCATCGTCGTTGCCGATGACGATGGAGCCCCCACGCTTTTGGGCCAGGGCCGGGGCCGCCAAGAGTCCCACGGTGAGTAGGATCGCGAGCATGCTCCTGAGAATCCGGTAGTGCTTCATAGCGCGTCTCCTCGTGACGTCAGGGCGTTGCGCTGTGGGTATCCCGGTCGAAAACGATCTCGCCCCCAATGATGGTCGTCTCGACGGGGATGTCCTTGATGGTCCAGGGCTCGGTCTCCAGTGGGTCGGCGCCCAGCACGACCAGGTCGGCCAGCTTGCCCACCTCGATGGAGCCCTTGATCCCTTCCTCGAAGGACGCGTGCGCGCCATTGATCGTATAGATGCGGAGCGCCTCCAGCGGGGTGATGCGCTCACCCGGACCGATGTCGCGGCCCGTCCGCGTCTTGCGGGTCGTCGCGCACGACATCGCCCAGAGCGGGTTGGACGGCCACACCGGATCATCCGGCGTGCAGACTGGACAGTCGGAGTGCGCGCACGGCCGGAGGCCGAGATCGATCGCCGTCCGCGTCGGGACCATGCGCGCCGCACGCTCTGGACCGATGAAGTTGTCGATGTGCTGGTCGCCCCAGAACCACGGGTGGAAGAGATAGAAGTTCGGGATGATTCCGAGCCGCTTCATGCGCTCGAGATCGCCCACGGTCGGGCAGAGCGTGTGCTCGATGCGGTGCCGCGAATCCGGCCGCGGATGCCGCTCGAGCGCGTGCTCGAGCGCGTTCACCGCGACGGTGATGCCCCAGTCGCCCTGCGCGTGGATAGCGATCTGGTAGCCGCGCTGGTGCGCCCCGATCACGGCTTCGTTGGCCGCGTCCTGCGAGTACCGCAAGCCTTCCCAGCCGCGCGTGTCGCGGTCGACGTAGCGCTCGCGAAACGCGCACGTGAAGCACTGGATCGAGCCGTCCATGAAGAGCTTCACCCCACCCATGCGAAGCCGGTCGTCGCCGAACCCGGTGCGGAGCCCGGCATCGTGCTCGAGGACGTAGTCGAGATAGGGGAAGAGGTACGTCCGGATTTGCCAGCGGTTCTCGGCGACGGTCTCCTGATACGCGCGGTACGGCTCAGGGCGCGGCGCGGCGCCGCAGTCGTGCGCCGACGTGATCCCGAGCTTCAGGTACATCATGTTGAGGCGTTCGAGACCGTCCTTGAGATCGGAGAGCTTCGCCGCCGGCGGCACCGAGCGGATATCGTGGACGTCGCGCAGCACGCCGGTGAGGTCACCGGATTCGTCGCGGTCGATCACACCGCCCTCCGGATCGGGCGTGTCGCGCGTGATGCCGGCCATCTCGAGCGCGCGCGTGTTCGCCACGACCGCGTGCCCGCCGCGGATCGTGATGAGGACTGGATTCAGCGGCGCGACCGGTCCAGCTCGTGGCGCGTCGGCCACCGGCCTTCGCGCATCGCGTTCGGGTCGTAGTTTCGCCCGCCGATCCACTCGCCCGCCTGCACCTGCGACGCGCGCTCGCGCACTTTCGCGAGCAGCGCGTCGAGCGACGGGTTCAGCTCGGCGGCGGTGTTGAGCTGGTCGAAGCTGTAGCGGAACTCGCCGACGAGCGTGTTGTGCGTGTGCGAGTCGATGAAGCCGGGTACGACAGTCTTGCCGCGACAGTCGAGGACACGCGTGCCGCGGCCGACGAGGCCCTCGACATCACTGTCCGTGCCGACGCCGACAATTCGCCCAGCCCGCACGGCCACGGCCTCGGCAGTGGAGTTCGTAGCATCAACGGTGAGGACCGTAGCGCGCCTGAGCACGAGGTCGGCGTAGAGGCTGAAGCGGTCCTTCAACAACTCTCCTCCGCGGGCAATGTGAGCGGCGGCCGCCCCGGGACCCCCAGCGGAAGCCGCCCCGACCCTACCAACCCCGGCCCCGGCCGCCAGACGGGGTGTGCCGGTCATCTCTAAGCACGTTGGCCGTGTCAAGTCCTCCAGACTAGCTACTTTCCGGCGCAAAAATCGAGTTGTCCGATGAGGCACCGAGAAGGCAGTGCTCCCCTGGCAACCACATTACCAGGGGAGCGGAGGCCGCGCCGGCGGCGCCCCACACGGCGGTCACTCGGTTTTGGCGTTCGAT
>JBKPDQ010000081.1:0-8258 GCA_046728015.1 Actinomycetota bacterium | reverse complement strand
GACTCGCTGCGCGTCATGCCATGAACCTCATGACCCGCCGCAACGAGACGCGGCAGCAGCTGCCTTCCAATCGCTCCCGTCGCACCCGCTACAAAAACCCTCATCACTGGCTCCTTGGTCGAGCGATTCCCTACACCCATAAGACAAGACGGCAGCCCCGGCCGTGACACCGAGTCCTACGCGCCGCCTGCCGGAACCCGAACCGCGCCAGCAGCGCCAATGCAATGCGCAGCCCTCGCGGCGAGACCACGCGACCGCGCTTAGCGAAGCCGCGGCGCTCACGGGCTGACCTGAAGCTCGGCAGTGCATCGCCTGATACCGACGTAGCGAAGCCCATCGACCCGGTCGGG
The DNA here is from genome assembly GCA_046728015.1 of Actinomycetota bacterium. Lineage (GTDB taxonomy): Bacteria > Actinomycetota > Thermoleophilia > Solirubrobacterales > 70-9 > DATAFO01. The sequence continues at coordinate 7,908 of JBKPDQ010000081.1, read as the reverse complement.
GAATCCGCGGACGACCGATCGTGTGCCCGCGTACGCGACTCCAGGCTGTTATGGCGACGTGGCAGCCGCCTGCACTTCCACGTGACGTCGCATGCCGGGGCCCGCCGCGGTTCGAGCAGGAGACTTTCAGCCGCTCCGAATGAAGCCCAACACGAGGCGGCCGATGCGCTCGCCGTGCGCACCCGACAGCAGGTCGACGCCGTGCGCGTCGCCGCCGAACAGCACGATCCGTTTGCCCGTCGCCGGCGTTGCCCGGTAGAGCGCGCGGGTGTCGGCACCGAACGTCGTGTACCCGTCCCCGGTGCTGCCGACGTAGAGCGAGCCGATGTGGACGCGGCGCGCGTAGGGCAGGACGTCACCTAGGGAGCGTCCGATTCGCTCGGCCGACAGCGTCGCGACAGCCGTCAGTCCGGGAGGCGGTCGCGCGGCGACACGAACGGCTACCTGTCCGCCGAGCGACCCGCCGACGAGCACGACGCGATGGGCGCCGGCCGCGCGGAGCGCGCGTATCGCGACCCGGGTCACGTCAACGTAGTCCGCCCCGGAGTAGTCGAACAGCAGAGAACGTACGCCGTGTGCAGCGAGCCGCGCAAACGGCAGCCAATCGCAGAGGGTCCCACCGCTCTGGTTGGCGAACACCGCGCCCGTCGATCCGCGCCCGATCAGAGCCGCGGGCACGCGCTCCCCTGCAGAGGGAAACCTCGTCAGCCGCAGGTCCGGGCCCGGTCTCGCGCAACCGTCGAGGGCGGGGTGGCGGGCCGGCTGTTTCTGCTCAGGCCGCGGGTGGCGCTCACGGTCCGAGCCGCCGCATCCGGCGATCAGGAAGCTGCTGACGAACACCGGGAGCCCGCGGCGCAAGCACAGGGGTGAATAGTTGAGTCATTACCCATGGCGCTGTCGGCACTTGAAGTCGTCGGATCGAGGCGAGCCGCCGCCACGCGCACGGCACCCTCCAAGCGAGCATCGTGAGCGTCTCCGGGGACCTGCCCACCGCGTACAGTGTACTCAGATACCTCGCTTGAAGCGCCGGGCGCGCGACTACCGGGTGGCGCGCAGCTCGATCCCGTCGAGCAGCGCCGCGAGCCCGAGCTCGAACGCCTGGTTACCGCCGAGTGCATCGGTGAGCTCGCCGGAGACGGCCGCCATCGCCGGCATCTCCTCTGCGGGCACCGAAGCGTGACGGGCGGCCGCAGGGCGCCGCACCTCCGGGCGAGCCTCCGAGGCCGCAAACGCAGCGGCGCCAAGGGTGTGAACGAGGAGCGCCTTGAACGCCGCCACAGCGTCCGCGTTGCTCAGACCCGCCTCGAGCAGCAGCGCGACCGCGCGATCCGTCACGCGCATGGCCCCCGGACTCTGGAGTGGCCGCTCGAACCGCTCGCGGGCCAGGCTCGGGTGCCTCAGCCCGGCACGAAACAGCGATCGCGCGAGCGTCGCGAGCTGCTCCTTCCAGGGCGCGGTGCCGGGCTCGGGGAGGTCGATCTCGGGTGCCGCGATCTCGATCGCGGCATCCATCAGCTCGCGCTTGCTCGGGAAGTAGCGGTAGAGCGCCATCGTCCCCATCCCGAGCTCCTGCGCGAGGCCACGCATCGTCAGCCCCTCAGGGCCATGGGCGTCCATGATCGCGAGCGCACGCCGGGCGAGCTCCTCGCGCGTGTAGCGCGGGGTAGGTCCCGGTCTGCGTCGCTCCATCTGGCCAAGGCTGCCAGGTTGCATCCCCGCGAACTGGGTATAACGTACGCAGACGGTCCTGTGAATCTGCGCGCCAACCACGATCCAGACGCCGGGGCGCTGAGCGGCCCCCTCGCGGGCGTGACCTTCATCGCCAGCCTCGTGGCCCTGAACGCGCTGTCCGAGGCCCGCTACCCGACGCCCGGTTCAGAGCCGGCCGTCGTCCGGCGATTCTTCGCGAAGGAGCACAAGGCCGCCCGCCTCGGAGCCGCCGCACAGCTCGCCTGCGCCGCTTGCCTCGCCCGCTTCGCAAAGTCGGTCGCCACCCTTGCGGGACGCGCGACGCGCGAGTCGAGGGGCCTCCGGGCCGCTTCGGTCGCCGGCGGCGCGCTTGCCTCCGTCTCGCTGGCGACTTCGGCGCTGACCACGGTGGCGCTCACCACTCGCCATGCCGACCGCGAGGAAACCGCCGACTCGCTCTACCGCCTTATGTTTGTGACCGGCGGGCCGGTCCACGGAGTCGGGCTGGGGCTCCTGATCGCGGCGCTTGGCCGCGCTGGCCTGCGCACCGGGGAGCTGCCCTCCAGGCTTTCAAAGGCCGCACTGGCGTCCTCCATCGCGGGCGCGCTGTCACCGCTGGCACTGGTCGCGCGGCCGGGAATTGCCTTCATACCGCTCGGCCGGCTTTCGGCGCTGCTGGTCATCGGCATCAGCGGGGTCCGGCTCGCGCGAGGCGCGGGCTGAGCGCGAGGGCCCTGGTGCCGTTCTCGCGCTCCCTCCAGGGCAAGGCTGGGCGCGGCACCGCCGGTTATCGCTGTGAGAGATTCGGGGCACGGCAGTGCTTGCCGCACTACGGCGAGCTGCTCAGCCGCTGTGGCGATGAAGCTCGGCCATGAATCAAGCGCCAAGGCTATATCCAGCGCGGCAGGAGGCGGTAGAAGTTCGCTGATGGCCGCTGGATGGGTCTTCCTCCCCGCGCTGGGTTCGGCCCTCGCCCACGCACCCGTCCTCACGGACGAGCCCGGCAGCAGGATCGACCGCATGCGCCAGGCGGCACGGGAATCCGTTGGCGCGCTGCGCGCCGGATAGCTCGTCGGCGTTGCTGGCGCCGCCAGCCGCCCTCCACCCCTGCATCATCGCGACGGCCTCTCCGACCCACCGAGAGTGCGGACGAGCGAGGGATCCTTTGGGCGTGACAGCTACGCCCCAGTAGAACTCCCAGGCCCGTCAGTCACCTCGCGCTGCCAACCGAGCCGCGCGATGCGGCGCTCTCGCTCCTCCGCCCATCGTCCTCGCGGCGGGCGCGCTGCGGTTCTGAGGTCTCGCGGCGATGATGTTGCCGTCGTCGACCGCGAGACGAGCGACACGGGCAAGCTGGTTTCTCGTGCTCGGCGCGCGCGACCTGGCCACCGCGACGACGCGCGTTCCGCAAGCCGAACCGCTTGTGACGCAAAAGCCCATAAACCCCCGACCGGAGATCGCGGGGTGTTAGGACGCCGCGCCGGGTTTGCGGGCGGCCACGCGTTCGACGATGCCCCACTTCGAGCGCTCGACGCGCTCGATCTCGAACCCCTCGATGCGCAGGTACTCGAGCGGCTCGCGGGTGAGGTGGTCGGCCGCAAAGCGGACGGCCAGCGGCTCGAGCAGCCGCTCGATTACCCGCACGGCGCGGACCGGGCTGCGGACGTGCTCGAGCAGGAGCAGCTGCCCGCCCGGCCGTAGCACGCGCCGCGCCTCGGCGACCGCGCGGCGCGGGTCCGGGATCGTGCAGAGCCCGAGCGTGCAGACGACGGTGTCGAAGCGTGCGTCGGCAAGGTCGAGCGCCTGCGCGTCACCGACGCGAAGATCGACCGGCCGCCCCAACTCCTGCGCCCGCCGGCGGCCGATGGTCAGCATCTCCGGGCTCAGCTCGATCCCGGTCAGCGTGACGTCGGCCGGGTAATAGGGCAGGTTGCGGGCCGTGCCGACGGCCAGCTCGAGCACGTGCCCGCGCGCCTGCGAGCACACCCATCGGCGGCCGTCCCCGAACAGGATCCGCTCGAAGACAGAGATGTTGCGGTCATAGCGCGGCGCCTCGCGATCTTGAAGCGTGCGGACGCGCTCGGTCTCGGCGGCGGTGTCACGCATCGTGCAGCCCCAATTCGACGGCAGCGGATCGTTCCTCACCTGGTGCGGTCCGCGTGAGCAGCAGCGCGAGCAGATCGCCGAGCAACTCATCGGGCACGGAGCCGGGATCGGCGACCTCCTCGAACGCGAGGCCGTCGGCGAGCGCAGTCGCGGCCAGCGCCAGCGCGTCGATCGGGAGCGCCGGCGCGACATCGCGGTGCTTCAGGCGCTGCGCGAGCACCTCGGCGACCGCCGTCCTGAACCTCCGCTTCTGCGCCTGCAGCCTCGGGGCGAGGCTCGGCGTCCGTGCGGCGTGGGCGACGAACTCCAACAGCAGCAGCCGCCACTCGCGACTCTCCTTGAGGCTGCGCGTGGCATCACGCGCCTCGGCCCCGAGCGCGACGCCCGCGCCACCCGCGCTCGCGAAGGTCTCGCGCATGTGCCGGATGCGCTCCTCCTGACGCTCTGCCAGCAGCGCGAAGAAAAGGTCGCCCTTGCTCTGGAAGTTGTAGTAGATCGCGCCGTTGGACAGGCCGGCCTCGTCAGCGATCTCCTCGATCGTCGCGGCGTGAAAGCCGCGCGCGCCGAACACCGCGCGCGCCGCGCGCAGGATCCGCGCGCGGTTGGCCTCCCGCTTCTCGGCCCGGCTCGGCCGACGTCGCGTGCGCTGACTCATGTTTCGCTCCTGCGGGATCGTGGTATCATCAGAGCAACGCTCTTATTAGAGTAGTACTCGGATCATATCAGGAGGTATCCGCTGATGACCCACATGCTCCCGCTGCTCTCGGCCCTCGCCTGCCTGGCGATGATGTTCGGTACCGCAGCGCTCGTGTGGCTCGCGACCAAGACCCCGCTACGCCGCGTGCCCGCGATCGCCCGCCGCGCCCACTCCCGGCACGACGGCGCGACCGACCAGTCGCGCGTGTGACGGCGGTCGCTGCCGCGACAGTGGCCGCCGCTGCGCCGGCGTCGACATCGAGGCAGAGGCGGCGATGACGACCAGACGCCCAAGCGAGGTCGCCGAGCGCGTGTACCGACTCGGGACCAGATGGATCAACTTCTACCTCGTCGAAGACCAAGGCGAATTCACGCTGATCGACGCCGGCTATCCGAGCTACTGGGAGCACCTCGTCGAAGCGATCGACGCGCTCGGCACGAGCCTCGGCGCGATCCGCGCGGTGATCCTCACGCACCACCACGCCGACCATGTCGGCGCCGCACGGCGCCTGAATTCCACTACCGGCGCGCCCGTACTCGTCGGCGCGGGCGACGCCTGGATCGTCAGCGGCCGGTATCCGTCCCACGCGAACCCGGGCTTCTACCGACAGTGCTCGTGGCGGCCCAGCGGGCTGCGCTTCCTGGCCCACAGCGCCGCGGCGGGAGGCGCCAGGTACCGACCGGTCAGGAGCGTGCAGGCCCTGGCGGACGATCAAACGCTCGACGTGCCCGGACGCCCCCGCGTGATCGCCACGCCGGGCCACACCGCAGGCCATCATTCCGTGGCACTGGAGGAACGCGGCGTGCTGTTCTCGGGCGATGCAATGGCCAGCTTCGACTACGTCACGGGAAAGCGCGGGCTCGGACAGCATCGTCTCAACGACGACCGCGCGCTGGCGCTCGCCTCGCTCGACCGACTCGACGGCGTCGACGCCGAGATCGTGCTCGTCGGGCACGGCGACCCATGGACGAGCGGGCTGCACCAGGCGCTGGACCTCGTGCGAGACAACGCACATCGCCAAACTGCCGACAAGCACGCATGACACGACATCAGACCCCGAGTGGGTCGCTCGGATACGAGCGACCATGACTGAAGCGTGCCGCTAAGCAACCTCGCTTCGGCGTTCCGCAAGCCGAACCCCCAACGGGACACCGCCCTTCGTGGCCCGTGCTGAGCGCGAGCGCGGCGACCGGTGTCCCGTAACACCCGCCCGGTGAAATGCCCGGTGAACGTCCGACATACGGGACACACTTCGCCGCGTGCCCGGACTGCTCATCGGCTACGCCCGCGTCTCGACCGACGCCCAAGACCTCACCGCCCAACGCGACGGCCTACGGGCGCTCGGCGTCGAGCTTGAGCGCGTCTACGTCGACCACGGCGTCACCGGCACTCATCCCGACCGGCCGGGATTGCGCGAGGCGCTCGCGGCCTGCCGCGCCGGCGACACGCTCGTCGTGACCAAGCTCGACCGCCTCGCCCGCTCGCTTCCCGACGCGCGCGACATCGCCGACGACCTCACCCGCCGCGAGGTCCGCCTCAACCTTGGCGGCTCGGTGTACGACCCGACCGACCCCGTCGGGCGCCTGCTGTTCAACGTGCTCGCCATGGTGGCCGAGTTCGAAGCCGACCTCATACGCGCGCGTACGCGCGAGGGCATGAAGGTCGCCAAGGCCAAGGGCCGCCTCCGCGGCAAGCAACCCAAGCTCACGCCGGCGCAGGAAGCTCACCTCGTCGAACTGCACCGCGCCAGCCAGTACACCAGCGCCGAGCTCGCCGAGCTCTTCAGCGTCGCCCGCTCGACCGTGTACCGAGCGCTCGAGCGGGCCCGACGTGAGCACCGGCGCTCGACGCCGCGTAGCTGCGCAACGCGCCGCCGGAACTGCCTTCCCCCGAGTCCGTCTGCGCGGCGTCGTAGCCCCCTGAGACGTCCAGCTAGGTTGGCCGGCTGGCTTCGTCGAAGCCTTCGAGCGCGAGCCGTCGGGCGGGCGGCCCGCCGATGTGCGGGTCCGGAAAGGTCGGGCCGATCGGGCGTCGCGAGGGCGCGCTTGAAGCCCTGCCAGCGCAGCGAGTCGGCCCAGAGCACGTGCAGCGCGTGCTCGGTGTCGGTCGTGGAGTCGTGAAAGAGCGGGACGCGCATGCCGCCGGGTGGGATCTCGCCGTCGACGCGCTCGACATTGGCGAGCATGCCGGCGGGCAGCTCGTCCTGGTCGGGGTACTGGCGCGCCAGGCGTACGGCGAGGTCCTCGATCAGGCTGCGCATGTGCGCGATCGCCTCCTCGGGGCTGGCGCAAAGCGACTCCAGGCCGTCGGTGTCGATGACGACGAGCTCGCGCCCGGGCGGCGTGAACCGCGGGGCAGCTGCGCGCCGGCCAGCGGCACGGCACCAGGCGCCCACCGGGCTCGTACTGGTCAGCCGTGAGCCCGGGCGACCACTCGAGCACCGTGCCCGGCGGGACGGCGATCTCACGGGCGGAGCGCTCGGCGGCCGCCATCGACTCGAAGAACGCCTCGGCGTGGCCGACCACGCTGCCGCTGAGATCGCCGCGCTTCGGCGGCGCGCTCGAGCACGTCGAGGGCCTCGTCGTCGACGATCGCCTCCGAGACCGTAAGGCCCGGTGCGGTGATCGGAAACTCGAGCACCGCGCATTGCTCGCGGTCGGCTGCTCCAGGCAACGTCATGGCTGCGAATGATGCACGTCGATCGCCTCATGTTGAGGCTGCCGGGCTGGAGCTCGCTGCTGCGATTCGTCCTAGTGCAGCAGTCCGCGGCGCTTGCGAGAAGCGGTCCTGCAACCCCCGTCTATTCCTCCTTGGGCGTGCCTGCTGAGGGAGAGCGCGGATGTACCGCTGCCTCCGCACGATGGATGCGAGGCTTATCGACTGCCCGGCAGAGAGCATCAGCCTCCTTGGTGTTCTCTCGGCTCGTCCAGCGGATCTCAAAGGACGAGAATTCAGCTCGCATTTCCCACGTCTTCTCGACGATGGGGATCAGGTGCTCCTGCTTGACCTGTAGTTCCCGTTTACGTGGTTCACGGGCGACCGGCTGTCGTTGTAGAGATGACCAGCTCGGCGACTCCGTGCTCCTTGGCCAGCTCCATCGCGAGCTGGATCGCGAGATGCTCGGCGACTATGTTCGTGGTGGCCGGAAGCTTCTCGGCCCGTTCATGCCGATCTCGCTGGGGACCCTCGCCGATGTAGAGCACAGCCGCACGAGCACCAGTGCCGGCATTGCCCACCCGTCGCAGATGGCGGTCGCCTTCACCCGTTCTCCCGCCTGTTCTGCTCGATGGCCTTCTTGGCCCCTTGCGGGCAGGCTGGATCTTCACGCGAGCGCGAGCCGGTCGCACCGCGTCGACGTCTGGATCGTCGGTTCCCGTCGGCGGCAGCGCCGCCGGCCTCGCAGGTAGCGGTCGATC
>JBKPDQ010000080.1:0-3722 GCA_046728015.1 Actinomycetota bacterium | reverse complement strand
CGCCGCCACGAACCGTCTCGAACGATGTGTTCTGACAGCTGGGGCATGGGGGCAGGCTCTCCTGCGATTGGAGCGTGAGCTCCTGGCCGCATTCCGTGCATCTATACGTGCCTGCGGAGACATCGCTACCTGTCGGGACTGGGTCAGCCATTTGAGCCCTCCTTGCTCGGTGGTACCGGCGTCAGTCGTAACGGCTTTCGCCGGCGCGTCGACCGCGAAACAGCCAGAGCCGCGATCCCCGCGGACACTGGTTGTCGGTGGGCTAGCGGCTACCCGGTTCGGGACGAGGCCAACCCGCGCCGGGTGGAGGGGGAAAGAGGCCGCTTCTCGTCCAAAGCGATAGCCCTAGTCCCAGGGTCTCGAGACCGAGCCGACGGCGTTCGACGGACGTTCGGACTACGACGCGTTCGTCAACGTCGGGATCCCCGCCGGCGGTACGTTCACCGGCGCCGAGGGCGTGAAGACGCCCGCCGAGGTCTCGATCTACGGAGGCGTCGCGGGCGAGCAGTACGACCCCTGCTACCACGCGGCCTGCGACACGTTCGATTCCGTGTTCGCGTTCCCGCCGGGCCTCCCGGCGCTGAACGGCAACGGGGCGAAGGCGCTGGGCGAGATGATCGACGGAGGGGCGCACGCCACGCTCGCGTTCGCCCAGACCACCTCCGCGGTGCAGGGCACCGACAAGGGTGAGGTCAACACCCAGTACCAGCCCGAGTACCGCGGCTCAGACCTGCGCCGCTAGGTGGGCGCACGAGCAAAACGACGCTGCGATCGGGCCGCCTTCGGGCGGCCCGATCCGCGTCCGGGCGGACTCGTGCGGATCAGCCAACTAGCTCGCGCATCCGGGGCGCTCCCGCTTTCCATGCAAAGCGCTAACCGCTTCTCGTCCAGAGCGGTACTGCTGAACTACTCCCGCAGCCCGGCGGCTTCGAGGGCCTGCACGTGATCCACGAAGTCCTCCTGCTTGCGCACCAAGCCTTGTCGCAAGCTGAAGAGCTGAAACACCCGCTGGCCGACCGCCACGCCGCTGCCGGATCCGTGTCCCTCGATCTGAGCTGTCACTAGAAGCATGTCTCCGAGATCGAGCAACTCCTCGGGCTCAAAGCGGAGGTCCTCGAAGGCATCAAGCCACGTTCGCCACATCCGCAGGTAGCCATCACGGCCGTAGAAGACGTGATCCTGGTCGGGAGCAATCAGGTCTGCGCTGGGCCGATATTCGCTGCTGGGCAGATCCCAGCCCACGAGGACCACGTCGAAGTCCCGACGGTTGGCCGCGGCGTAGGCGCGGCGCAACCGGTGGGCGATGATCCGCCGCCTAAACCGCGATCGCTGCGGCAGCCGAAAGAGTGCGTTGGCAAGCAGGTGGGCTACGGCAGGAAATCGGACGTACACATGCTCATCAAGGGTCCGGCGTTGACTCGTCTTTTGGTTGAGAGGAGGAAGCGCGCTTCGCGTCTCGCGGATCTCGGATCTCTCCTGCGACATCGCCCACGCAGTATCTCGCTCCGTCGCGGAACCTCCGCTTTCCATGCAAAGCGATACGAATCCTGGCGCTTCTCCCATTCGCGCGAAGCAGAAGCGGCGGGGCGCCGCTCCAGCACTACGATCCGCGGCGTGATCGCCGGGACGCACACGATCATCTTCGCCGAGGACGCCGAGCGAGCCCGGACGTTTCTTCGCGACGTCCTTGGGTTCGAGGGGGTCGATGCGGGCGACGGCTGGCTGATCTTCGCCCTGCCACCGGGCGAGATCGCCGTCCACTCCGGATCGGGCTGGGGCCGCGGCCCCGGGCATCACGCGCTGTTCCTCATGTGCCACGACATCGAGCAGACCGTCGAGGACCTCAGGGGCAAGGGCGTGAAGTTCGTATCGCCGATCGAGGACGAGGGCTGGGGCCGGATCGCGCACTTCAAGATCCCCGGCGCGGGCGAGATCGGCGTGTACGAACCCCACCATCCGAGCCCGCTCGGAGGGTTCGAGTAGCGGCTGAAGCCTTCGCGGCGTGGTGCCCGATCCTCACCTGGCGCGGGACCGAGTTAGGCAGCGCTACCGTGCTGCCACGGCCGCAACGGCGGCGACGAGGCGGTCGATCTCCTCGGCGGTCGTGTAGAGCACGATGCTCGCGCGGATCGCGCCCCCCGTCTCGGCGAAGCCGTAGCGGCTCATCAGCTCGTAGGCGTAGTTGTCGCCGTCCCACACGGCGATGCCCTTACCGGCCAGGCGGGCGGCGAGGGCCGTGGGTGTATGCCCGTCGACGACGAAGGACACCGTCGAGGTGCGCAGGCGCGGCGCTCCCAGCAGGCGCACGCCGTCAATGGCGGAGAGGCCGGCGAGCAGCTGGTCGAGAAGGCCCTGGAGTCGCGTCTCGATCGCGGCGAATGTGGTGAGCAGCCGGGTCCGCCGACCGCCCGACGCATCGGTGAGGCCGGCGAGCCAGTCCACAGTGGCGCGCACGCCGGCGAGTAGCTCGAAGGGCGGAGTGCCGTGCTCGAAGCGACCCGGCACCCCGTCCGGCGCCGGGATGAGCTTCGCCGGTCGCAGGTCCTCCAGGAGAGCAGGATCAGCGACGACCGCGCCCGTGTGCGGCCCGCAGAACTTGTAGGACGAGCACGCGTAGAAGTCGGCCCCCAGCGCGGCCACGTCGGTCGGCACATGCGGGGTCGCGTGCACGCCATCGACGTACGCGAGCCCGCCGGCGTCGTGCGTCGCGTCGCAGATCGCGCGCACGTCGGGCCGGGTGCCGATCGCGTTCGAGGCGGCGGTCACTGCGACCAGCCGGGTGCGGTTGCTGAGCACGCTCTCGACCGACTCGACGGGCAGTTCTCCGGTCTCGACGTCGAACTCGGCGACGCGCACGGTCGCGCCGGCACGCTCTGCGGCCAGCCGCCAGGGCCGGATATTGGCGTCGTGATCGAGCGAGGTCACGACCACCTCGTCGCCCGGCCCCCAGGCGCGCGAGAGCGTGTCGGCGATGTGGAACGTCAGCGTCGTCATGTTCGGTCCCAGGACGACCCCTTCCGGCACGCCGCCGACGAGATCGGCGATCGCGGACCGGGCCTCGGCCACGACCTGAGTGCTCACGTGGCTGGCGGCGAATGCGCCACCGGTGTTCGCCATCACCGTCACGAGGGCCTCCGCGACGGCGTCCACGACCGCCTGCGGCACCTGCGTCCCCGCCGCACCGTCGAGGGCCGCGACCTCAGGCGACAGCCCAGGGAACTGAGCACGGAGAGGGTCGGTAGAAAGGAGCTGAGGCTTGGCTTGCTGGTCCTCGGTCATTGTCCCTCGGCATAGGCGCGGTGCAGCCACGTTCTCCTCCGACATCGCCCGCGCAGTATCTCGGGGCGGCAGCCGAGGATGGGCGCGGCTGGTTTCCAAATCTACGCGCCGGGGGGCCTCCGAGTGCCCACACTTCGGCTCGCGTCTCCACAGTTGTGGAGGCGGCTCGCGTGTGCCGGATCTGTGCCGATGTGGCTGAGCTCGGCCTTTGTTGCCTTGCGCACGTGCGTGTGAGCGACGTTTGCCGGACGCATCCCCGGTCGGCCACGGCGGCATCCTTCACGCCGCCAGGCGGCTGGCGCGCGTTAGTCGATCAGGGCGCCGGCGCTCACGTTGACCGTCGCGGCGGTCATTGGGCGGGCCTGGTCCGAGGCGACGAACGCGGCGACGTTGCCGACCTCCTCGAGCCTGGCGGCGCGCCCCAGAAGAGTCTGACCGTCGAT
>JBKPDQ010000079.1:0-15909 GCA_046728015.1 Actinomycetota bacterium | reverse complement strand
GTGAGGCCTCGCAAGAGACCTCGTGAAGCGGCGCTGGAAGGTCCTCATCGGCCTGCTCGCCGGGCTCGCAGTGCTGCTCGCGGTGAACACGATTGTCGTCAACGGGCAGACCAAGGACGCCGGACTCACGGTCGACGGCGGCCAGATCCTCCAGCTGCCGGGGGGCGACGTGCAGGTGGTCTCCGAAGGGCCCACGGCCGTGGGGCCGCGCCAGGCAGGCGTGCCGGTGGTCCTCGTGCACTGCCACGGCTGCTCGCTGCACTGGTGGGACTTGATGGCGCCGATCCTCGCGGAGCGCCACCGCGTGATCCGGATCGACCTCCTCGGCCACGGCGGCTCAGCGAAGCCGAAGAGCGGCTATGAGATCGAGCAGCAGGCCGCGCTCGTCGCTGCCGCGCTCGGGCAGCTCGACGTCCAGGGCGCGGTGGTCGTCGGACACTCGATGGGCTTCTCGGTGACGGTCGCGCTCGCCGCGCGCGCGAGCCAGCTCGTCGACAGGCTGGTGAACATCGACGAGGGGCCCAACCGGGACGTCTGCGAGCTGCCCTTCACCGCGGATCTCGCATACGCGCCGGTGCTGGGAGAGGCGATTTGGCGTGTGTCGCCGGACTTCGCGGTCGAGGATGGCTACGGGGACGCGTTCGCGCCGGGCTTCGACATCTCCTCGGGGTTTCCCAACCCGGATCAGGTCGTCGACGACTACGACGCGATGACCTTCACGGCGTTCAAGGACGCGCGCGAGGCGAACGACGACTTCCACGACGAGCTCGCGCTCGACGACCGCCTCCGCCAGATCCCGGTGCCGCTGCTCTCGATCTTCGGCACCGAGGATCAGATCTGCGACCCCGAGGAGTCACAAGCCGCCTACGAGGCGGTGCCGGGCGCGCGGACGGCAACCGTGGAGGACGCGGGCCACTCGCCCAACGTTGAACAACCCGAGGAGACCGCGGAGCTGATCGAGGACTTCGCGGCGGAGGGCGAGGTGCAACCGAGGCGCGGGCGGAAGAGGGGCAGGTAGGGGAAGCGGCCTCGGCGCCTCGCCACCTGCGCCGCCAGTGGCGCTTGTCACGCATACCGTGACCAAGGCGCCAGCGCCCGCCGTTTTTGGTGGGTTTCGGGGCCGTTAGGGCCGACGCCCTCCCTACCCAGCCGCGGCCTGCCAGCGCCCCCCCGCCTTCGCCCACTCCGCCAGATGCTCGACGTCGCAGAAGTCGTCAGCCACCCGATGCTCGCCCCGGTGGCGAACGAGCAGCACGTGCACTTCGCCCAGCTCGCGGTCGCAATGAGAGCAGCGCAGCTCGCCCGAGTCGATATCGGGCGGCTCCGAGACCTCCCCCGCCTCCCAGTGAGACCCCCGGATCACCCAGGGAACGACGTGCTCGAGGCGGCAGAAGACGGCGCGCCGGTCGCCGGCGGGCTCGTAGGCGCGGAAGCCGTCGCCGGCCTCAACCGACGTCCCGCACCAGGTGCAGCGTTCTTCGGTCATCGGCTAGCGACGAAGTCGCGGTGGTTGCGGAGGTGCCTGCCGAGTAAGGCCGGCGCCCTCACCCGCCGACACCGGGTGTGTTGGGGCGATGCCGTACGGCATCGCCAGCAGCATGTGCAGTTGGTGTGTTTGAGCGGAGGATGTCGGCGGAGTTGTCCCGCGGATAGCTTGTGAGCATGGCGGCGATCAGGATAGTCGCGCTGGAGGGAGACCAGACTGGGCAGGAATTGCTCGAGCAGTCGCTGCGCGTGCTCGAGGGTGAGCTGCTCGGACTCGACCTCGAGATCGAGCGCTTCGACCTCTCGCTGGAGAATCGGCGCGCGACGAACAACGGCGTCTGTCACGAAGCCGCCGAGGCGATCTCCGCGTCCGGCTTGGGCCTCAAGGCAGCCACCATCACGCCGGAGGGCGCCGACGACGTCGGCAGCCCCAACCGGATCATCCGGGAGGCGATCGACGGCAAGGTGATCGTCCGCACGGGTCGGCGGATCCCCGGCGTCACCCCGGTCGCCGGCGTCCACCATCCCATCTCGGTCTGCCGGATGGCCGTGGGCGATGCCTACGGGGCCGAGCAATGGCGCGAAGCCATCGACGGCGACGAGGTCGCGTATCGCACCGACGCCATCAGGCGCTCGGTCTGCCGGGCGGTTGCCGAGTACGCGTTCCGCGAGGCGGAGCGAATCTCGGGCAGGGTCTACGGCGGTCCCAAGTGGACGGTGAGCCCGGTGTACGAGGGGATGCTGAAGGAGGAGATCGATGCCGCTGCCGAGCGTCACCCCGACGTCGAGTACGAGCCGGTGTTGATCGACGCAACGCTGGCGGGTCTGGTGAGTGGCGCCGCCGGCGAGCCGCTGGTGATCCCGTGCCTGAACCGCGACGGGGACCTGCTGTCCGACCTAGTGTTACCCCTCTTCGGCTCGATCGCCGGCGCGGAATCGGTGCTCCTGGGACTCGACGGTGACGACCGCACGACCGTCTGCATGGCGGAGGCTCCGCACGGCACCGCTCCGGCGCTCGAGGGCAAGGACATCGCCAACCCGATGGGCATGATCCTGGCTGCGGCGGCGGTGCTGCACTACGCGGGAGACGTGTTGGCGAGCGCGGACGAGGTCGGAGGGGCCGTGGACAGGAAGGCCGAGAGCGCCTCGCGAGCAATCTACGAGGCGGTTCTGGAGGCAGTCGCCGCGGGAACGCGCACGCCGGACTTGGGAGGCAGCGCCGGCACGACGGAGTTCACCGACGAGGTGATCGGGAGAGTGCGAACCAAGCTCGAGGCCTGGTCGAGCCTCGGCACGAGTGCGTGATCTGGCCGTCGAGTCAGGTTTCCCGCTGCTCGCGGAGGGCATAAGATCGCAGCGGGTATGGAAGCTGGCACGGTGACCGTCGGAGAGGCGCTCTCGCCCCTCGAACGGATTCGAGAGGAGGCCAACCGGCATCCGGCACGGACCGCACTCGCGGTACTCGCGCTGATCGTGCTGGTCATGATCGCCAGCAAGGGCCTTCACGACGTCGCACAGCGAGGCCTGAACGGCCTCTCGCTCGGCGCGATCTACGCCCTGGGCGCCGTGGGCCTCACACTCGTCTACGGGATCCTGAAGCTGGTCAACTTCGCCCACGGGGACTTCCTCACGTTCGGCGCCTACATGGCGTACCTCGTCAGCGTCACCTGGGGGCTGCCGCTGGTGGTGGCCATCTTCTGGGCGATGGCGATGACCGCGGTGCTCGGGATCTTCCTCGAGAAGGTGATGTGGGGCCCGATGCGGGCCAAGGGCGCGGGGATGCTGCAGCTGCTGCTGATGTCGATTGGGCTCGCCCTGGTGATCCGGTACGCGATCCAGTACGTCTGGAGCACCGAGCTCAGGCAGCTCGACGTCAACCGCACGGACACCGTCGAGTTCCTTGGGCTGACGATCGGGCGCACGAACCTGATCGTGATGATCGTCGGCTTCGCGGTCCTGATCGGCACGGGAATGATGCTGCGCTACACGCTGCTGGGCAAGCGGATGCGGGCTCTGTCGGACAACATCGACCTCGCCGAGACCTCCGGGATCGACACCTCACGAGTCATTCTGTGGACCTGGGTGTTCGCGGCGGGCTTCGCGGGCCTGGCCGGAGTGATGGCCGGCGCCATCACGCAGGTTCAGCCCGAGCTCGGCTTCGAGCTCCTGCTGCCCATCTTCGCCGCGGTCGTCATGGGCGGCATCGGCAACGCCTACGGAGCGCTCGCCGGCGGGATCGTGCTCGGCCTGGTGATCGAGTGGTCGACCCTGTTCATCGACTCGCGCTGGAAGATCTCGATCGGCTTCGTCGTCCTGATCCTGGTCCTGATCGTGCGTCCGCAGGGAATCTTCGGGAAGGCGAAGGCGATCTAGATGCTCGAGCTCCTGGCAAGCCCTCCCCTCGCCGTCACTTTCGAGTCGTTCACGGACGTCGACTTCTGGACCGGCGTCGGGATCATCGCCGGCGTCTACACGATCTTCGCTCTCGGCCTGCAGATCAACGTCGGCTTCACCGGGATCCAGAACTTCGGGCAGGCCGCGTTCATGGCCATCGGGGCGTATTCGATGGCAATCCTGGTCGTCGACCACGGAGTCTCGTTCTGGCTTTCGCTGCCGATCTCGATCCTGATCACGATCGCCTTCGGGCTCATCGTCGGGCTGCCGTCGCTGCGCCTGCGCGCCGACTATTTCGCGATCGCGACGATCGCCGCCGCTGAGGCGGTGCGCCTCTTCGCGCTCAACGCCCGCGAGCTGACCGGTGGCGCCCAGGGCACGTACGGGTTCGGCGACGATTGGGATTCGGTCGCGGAGACGATCGAGGGCTGGATCCAGGACATCGGCTGGAGCGACGTGCCAACGTTGTTCCCGCTCTTCCTCGTCACCTGGGCTGTGGCGTTGCTGCTGATGCTCGCCCTCAGCCGCGTGCAGGAGACCCCTTGGGGACGGGTGCTGCGAGCGATCCGCGAGGACGAGGACGCGGCTCGCGCCCTGGGCAAGAACGCCTTCTCCTACAAGCTGCAATCCCTCGCGATCGCGGCGACGCTTGGGGCGATCGCCGGCTTCCTCTTCGCCCTCAACCTGAGATTCGTGGTGCCCGACGAGTTCCTGCCGATCGTGACCTTCAGCGGGTACGCGGTGCTCGTTCTCGGCGGCTTAGCGAACTATTGGGGCGTCGCGGTGGGATCGATCATCCTCTGGACGCTGCTGGAGGGGCTGCGGTTCCTCGAGCTTCCGCTCTCGGAGACCCGGATCTCGGCGCTGCGATTCATCATCGTCGGCCTGATCCTGATCCTCCTGATGGCCTTCCGTCCCCAGGGGATGTTCGGCAAGCGGGAGGAGATGGTGCTCGGTGACTGAGGGCCTAGGCGCTCCTGCGCCGAGAGCGTCCGCGTCGACGAACGGCGCCATCTTCAGCGCCGAGGGCGTCGTGAAACGGTTCGGCGGCATCCGCGCGGTCGACGGGGCCGCGATGCAGGTGCGGGAGGGATCGATCACGGCCCTGATCGGTCCCAACGGCGCCGGCAAGACGACCTTCTTCAACGTCATCACCGGCTTCTACCGCCCCGACGGCGGCTCGGCCACGTTCGGCGGAGACGAGGTCCTGGGCCAGCCGCCATACACGATCGCGCGCCGCGGCATGGTGCGCACCTTCCAGATCACCAAGGCGTTGGCGGCGATGCCTGTGATCGACAACATGATGCTCGGCGCTCCCGACCAGCCTGGCGAGCGGCTGACGAACATCCTGTTCCGACCGGGAGTGTGGCGGGAGCGCGAGCAGGAGGTCCGCGAGCAGGCGATGGAGCTCCTCGATGTCTTCAACCTCACCCGTCTCGCCGACGAGTACGCCGGCACGCTCTCAGGCGGCCAGCGCAAGCTGCTGGAACTCGCACGCGCGCTCATGGCGCAACCTCGGTTCCTGCTGCTCGACGAGCCGATGGCAGGGATCAACCCCACGCTCGGACGCCGCCTGCTCGACCACATGCAGCGGCTTCGCAGCACGGAGGGCGTCACCTTCCTGTTCATCGAGCACGACATGGAGGTGGTGATGAACCACTCAGACCGCGTGATCGTGATGGCCGAGGGGCGGGTGATCGCCGACGGCGAGCCGCACGAGGTGCGCCAGGACCGGGCGGTGATCGACGCCTACCTGGGCGGCACGGCGACAAACGGGGGCGGCCGGCCTGCCACACCCGCGGGCGGCGACGGCGGTCAGACAGCGGAGGTGCCGGATGATCGGCAATGACGGATCGGGCGGCGACGCGCTGCTGGCAATCGACGACCTGGTCGCCGGCTACGTGCCTGAGGTCGACATCCTCAACGGGGTCTCGGTCCGGGTCACCGAGGGCGAGATCGTGACCATCGTCGGCCCCAACGGTGCCGGCAAGTCGACGCTCATCAAGGCCGTGTTCGGCCTGCTTCACCCGCGCTCGGGCCGAATCGAGTTTCGCGGCGAGGAGATCTCAGGCCTGAAGCCGCACGAGTGCACACAGCTGGGACTGAGCTACGTGCCGCAGCTCGACAACGTCTTCCCCACCCTGACCGTGGAGGAGAACCTCGAGATGGGGTCGCTCGATCGCTCGAAGACGCGGGACCAAACGGAGCGCATCTACACGCTGTTTCCCCGGCTGGGCGAGCGAAAGACGCAGGCCGCGGGCACGATGAGCGGCGGAGAGCGCCAGATGGTGGCCATGGGTCGCGCGCTGATGCCCGATCCGCAAGTGCTGTTGCTGGACGAGCCGTCGGCGGGACTGGCGCCTGCGTTCGTGGATGCGATCTTCGAGAGGGTCGAGGACATCAACCGTCACGGGGTCACCGTCGTGATGGTGGAGCAGAACGCGCGCCGCGCGTTGGCGATGTCCAATCGTGGCTACGTGCTCGATCTGGGGCAGGACCGTTTCGAGGGGCCGGGCGACAAGCTTCTCAACGACCCCAAGGTCGCCGAGCTGTACCTGGGCGGGACGGCGCGCATCGACCGTCCCGAGGTCGAGCCGCAAAGCGAAGCGGCCGGGGACTGAGCCCCGGCCGCCTCTCAAACTGCGGCGCTCGCGCGCCGCTGCTGTGTGGGTCCTACTCGGGCTGCTGCACCTCGATCTCATCCGTGGGCTCAGGCACCCCGTCCGTGAACTCGTAGATGTCATAGACGCCGGCGGTCGCATCGCCGTTCTCGTCCATGTCGATCGGGCCGGACGCGCCCTGGTAATCGATGTCGTCACCGTTCTGCAGCGCCTCGATCGCGTCGGGGAGCTCCTCGAACGTGTACGCATCGCCGGGGGGCGCGCTGATGTCGACCACGTGCTCGGCCATGTCGGCCCCCTCCGTCGACCCCGCGGCAACGGCCGCCAGGTAGCAGAGCATCACGGCGTCGAAGTTCTGGGCGTCGAACGTCTGTCGCTCAACGTCCGTCGGCTCCGCCTCCGTGTACAGCGCATCGAACGCCTCCTCCGAGGGATCGCCGTCCGGGACGCCCGGGGCAGTCCCGCGTAGACCGTTGACGGCATCTGCGCCGGCGCTCTCGGCCAAGTCGCCCGAGATCAACCCGTCGGTGACAAACGTCGTCTTCGGATCAAAGCCCGCGCGAACCAGCGCCGGACCGACCTTGTTGTAGGTCTCCGGGAAGTCGACGATCACGAGACCGTCGGGGTTCCCGCTGACGAGCTGCTCGGCTTCGGTGTCGTAGTTCGGCAGCTTGATGTCGTACACGACCTCCTCGCCGATCTGGCCGCCGGCCGCCTCCCAGGCAGCGCTGAACGTGTCAGCGAGCCCGGTGCCGTAGGCGTCGTTACGCGCGCCGACGTTGACCGTCGCTCCCTCGGCTTTGCCGAGAGCCTTCTCGACGAGGAACTCAGACAGCGTCGGGCCCTGGAACGAGTCTGGCGGCGACGTCCGGCTCACTAGCCCGTCGTCGTCAAGCCCGGTGATCTCGTCGCTCGTCGACGCCGGCGAGATCAGCACGACCTGCTCGGGGATCGCCACGGATTCGGCTGTCGGAATCGTGTCTGCCGAAGCCCAGGCTCCAGCGATGCAACTCGCTCCGTCGGACTCGACCATCTTCCTGGCTGCCTGCACGGCGCATTGCTGGTCCGCCCCGCCGCAGTTGTCTTCGGTCACGAGATTGACGGTGTGATCGACGCCGGCCTCTTCGATCGCCGGAGTGATCACCTCGTCGACCGCTACCTGTGCCGCCTTGTCGCCGGGCGGGCCGAAGTCGGCCAAGTCGCCGCTCAGCGGCACCGAATCCCCGATCGTCAGATCGAGCGAGGTCTCGCCACCACCGTCGTCGTCATCGTCGCCACAGGCGGCGATGCCGAATGCCAAACCGGCTACCGCGAGGGCTAGCGCGATCAGCTTCAGATTCATCAACCCTCCTCCTCTCTCAAATGCAGGGCTTCGTGCCCTCCAAGTCGGCATATCTATCACGTCGCCCGGCTCGGCGTAGGCGCCCCGGTCTCGATCACACGACGCCATTCCACGATTCGCCCGTCTTCGATGACGAACGCGGTCATCGCCTCCTCCCCCGTTCCGTCTCCGCACGACCCAGGCCCCGGCCGCTCGTGCAGCACGAACGTCGCGATGACGAAGTCGCCGTTGTCGCGTGCTTCGACGAGCTCGGCGCCACAGGGAAGCGAGGCGTTGAACCGGACTGCGTCGTCGAAGTCCTCGATTGGATAGAGCAGCCCATTCTGTGCGACGCTCGGGATTGCGAAGAAGTGCGCGGCCTCATCGATATCGCCCGCCGCCAGAGTTCGCGCCCATTGGTCGATCACCTCGACGTCGGCTGGGTCGGCGTCGCCGGCGACTTCCGGGGACGTCTCGGCCTCTGGCGAAGCAGTGACCGTCACCTCGCCGTCGATGCCGCAGGCCGCGAGGGTCAGTGCCAGGACGAGCGCGAGTGCCGGGACGAGGGCACGTAGGGAGCCAGATCGCCAGCGCACAACTGGAGTCTGGCGCTTAATTGCGGAGATGCCGCAATAAGTGAGCGCCTGGGTTGGCTCCGGCGAGGGATCTCTACACCGCCACGTCACCCGTACTTGACACGTTCCTGGCGATATACGAACATGTGTTCGATGATCGCCTGTGCGCTGATCCCTCGCCTCTCCCTCCAGGCGGCCCTCGGAGAAGGGCGGCGCGAGCTGATCGGCAGGGCGGTCGCGCTGGCGCCGGAGCCCGGCGGGCCGCAGGTGATTGGCGAGGCGTCGGGGGCAGCCGAGGCGTTTGGCGTCCGGGCGGGGATGCGGCTGGGTGAGGCGCTCGCCCGGTGCCCCGCGCTGGTGCTGCTGGCGCCTGAGCTGGCGCGAGCGGATGCGATCTGGGAGGGCTCGCTGCGGCGGCTGGAAGGGATGGGTGCGGCGGTCGAGCCGGGGTGGCCGGGCGGTGCCTTCTTCGCGGTCGAGGCTTTGCGTGGGCTCTACGGCCCACCCGTGGCGGTGCTGTCTCGAGCGCGCCGGGCGCTGGGACCTCCGGCGCGGATCGGCGCGGGGTCGAATCGCCTGGTGGCCTTCGCCGCCGCCAATCGTTCGCGCCCGCGCCGGCCGCCACCGATTGTCACCGGCGATGCCGCCGCCCGGCTCCTCGCCCGGCTGCACATCGGCGTCCTGCGTGAGTTCCTCCCAGAGGATGTGTTCGACATCGACGTGCTGGAGCGGCTTGGCGTGCTGACGCTGGGCGACCTTGCCTCGCTTCCGGCGACGGCGGTTGCCGATCGCTTCGGCGAGCCGGGACTGCGGGCGCTGCGAATGGCGCGGGGAGTCGAGGAGCCGCTGCGCCCACGTCGGCCGCCGCAGGACTTGGTCGAACGGATCGAGCTGCCCGAGGCGGCCTCGGGGACGCAGTTCCAGCACGCGATCGACCTCCTGATCGAGCGCTTGATTGCCAATCCGGTCCGCCAAGAGCGAAGTCTGCGCAGGCTGCGGCTCGAGGCGCGGCTTGCAGCCGGCGGCAGCTGGCGCGTCGAGGTGACGCTACGCAGCGCCACCGCCGACCCCGAGCGGGTGCGCCTGGCTCTGTCCCCGAAGCTCGGGCGACTCCCGGGGCCGGCGACGGAGCTCGGTCTGCGCGCTATTGAGTTGGGGACGCGGGCCAACGATCAGGGGGCGCTCGACCGCTCGCCTGCGCAACGGCGGCGTGGAAGGCTCGGGGAAGCCGTTCGCCAGGCTCGAACCGCTGCCGGCCGGGACGCGGTCCTGCGCGTGGTCGAGGTCGATCCCAACTCGCGGGTGCCCGAACGCCGGGCGATGTTGACGCCGTTCCCCGAGCCCCGTGAGCAATCGTGACGGGCGTCTACTGGCCGAGGCCTGTCGACGTGACCGCGGGATCCGATGGCGTTCCCAAGGCGGTGGACGCGGTTGTGGTGGAGGCGGTGCGGGAGGAATGGCTGGTCGAAGACCTGTGGTGGACGCCTAAGCCGCTCAGCCGCCGCTATTTCGAGCTTGTCCTCGCCGACGGCCGCGACCTGGTCGTCTTTCGCGAGCCCGACGAGGACGGGCGCTGGTTCGAGCAGCGTGCCTAGGTCATGAGCTACGCCGAGCTCCACGCGCACTCCTCCTACTCCTTCCTCGACGGTGCATCGCTGCCGGAGGAGCTTGCGATCGCCGCCGCCGAGCATGGCTACGAGGCCTTCGCGCTCACCGATCACGACGGGGTCTGGGGCTCGATGGAGTTCGCGCAGGCATGTGAGCCACTCGGCGTGCGCGCGATCACCGGTGCCGAGCTCACGGTCGTGGACGGGGATCTGGCGCCTGATTTCGGCATCTCCGAAGAAAATCGCCATGGTGATCGACCCTGCTCCCCTACCCAGCCTTTCCACCTGACGCTCTTGGTCGAAAACGCAACCGGGTGGCGCAACCTCTGCCGCCTGCTCACCGTGGCGCATGCGGAGACCCGGCCCAAACCAGGTCGCGAGCCCCTCCCCCCTTGCCTGCCCTTGGACGTGCTCGAGGGCCACGCCGACGGCCTGGTTTGCCTTTCCGGCTGCGCTCACGAGGGCGCGCTCGCCGGCGTCTTCGAGCGCGCCGCGGGCATGCCCTCCCCCGCCGACGCGCTGCGCGCCCGGGAGCTGGGTCGCAGGCTGGTCGCGGCGTTCGGGCGCGAGCGCTTCCGGGTCGAGCTTCAGCGACCGTTCTGGCGGCGCGATCGCACTCGAAACCGCTGGCTGGCTGCGCTTGCCTCCGACCTCGGGGTGCCGTGCGTGGCGACCGGAAACGTGCACGCCCACGATCGCTCGCGGGCGGCGCTCCAGGATGCGCTGGTGGCGGTGAGGCTGCGCGCGACGCTGGAGGAGACCGAGCCCCAGCGGCGGGGCAACGCGAGCAGCGCCCTCGCTTCGCCCGGCGAGATGGCGGCGAGGTTTGCCGACCATCCGGACGCGGTGGCCGAGACTCGCCGGCTCGCCGAGCGGTTGGAGTTCGACCTCACTCGCAATCTCGGCTACCGCTATCCGGGCGCTGAGGATCCCGAGGCCGATCGCACGCTGGCCGAGATCTGCCGAGCTCGGCTGGAGCATCGCTACGCCGGCACGCCGGAGCGCGCCGAGGCGGAGCCCCGATTGGAGGAGGAGTTGCGTGTGATCCGCTCGCTCGGCCTGTCTGGGTTCTTCCTCCTTCATTTCGACCTGCTCGAGTTAGCGCGCGAGGTGGCGACGGAAGTGCGCGGGCCCGACACCGCGCGAAACCTGCTCCCGCCCGGCCGCGGACGCGGGTCGAGTGTGAGCTCGGTCGTCTGCTATCTGACCGGGCTCTCTCACGTCGATCCCGTGCGGGCTGGCCTGTTCCTCGGCCGTTTCCTCAACGACGAGATCTCGGAGATGCCGGACATCGACCTCGATTTCCCGCGCGATGTGCGCGAGAAGCTGATCCCGCGCGTCCACGAGCGCTACGGAGCAGATCGGTCGGCGCTGGTCGCGGCGTTCGCGACCTATCGCTCTCGTGGAGCGGTTCGCGACTTCGGCAAGGCGCTGGGGTTGCCGGCGGGAGAGATCGAGCGGGTAGCCGGGATAGTAGACATGTACGGACGTCCGGAGGAGGTCGAGCGCGACATCGCCGAGGCGATTGGGATGGGGCGCGCCCGGTCGGGACGCTGGCAAGCGCTCGCTCGGTTGGCGCGCGAGGCGTGGGGGCTGCCGCGCCACGTCTCTCAGCACCCGGGCGGGATGGTGCTCTCCACCAGGCCGCTGATCGACGTCTGTCCGGTGCAGCCGGCGGCGATGGAGGGGCGCCAGCTCGTGCAGTGGGACAAGGATTCGTGCTCGGATGCGGGCTTTTTGAAGATCGACCTGCTGGGGCTGGGGATGCTGTCGGCGGTGGAGCGCTGCGTCGATGAGATCGCTCGCGTCCGCGGGAAGCGCGTGGACCTCTCGCGCGTTCCGCTCGACGACGCGGCGGTTTGGGAGGGGATTCGCGCGGCGGAGACGACCGGCACGTTTCAGATCGAGAGCAGGGCGCAGATGCAGATGCTGCCGCGTAGCCGGCCCGAGAACCTCGACGACTTGATCGTGCAGGTGGCGCTGGTGCGGCCGGGGCCGATTCAGGGGGGTGCGGTGCATCCGTACCTCGAGCGCAAGCGATTGCTGCGCTCAGACCCGGCGTATGAGGTGCCGTACGAGCATCCCTCCCTGGTCCCGATCCTCAGCGACACGCTGGGCGCGATCGTGTTTCAGGATCAGGTGATCCAGGTGGCGATGGCGCTGGCGGGGTTCTCCGCCGGCGAGGCGGAGGGGTTGCGGCGGGCGATGAGCCGCAAGCGCTCGGAGTCGGCCCTGCGTGCGTATCGGGAGCGATTCATTGAGGGGGCCGTCGAGCAGGGCACCGAGCGCGCGGTGGCGGAGCGGGTGTACGAGCAGGTGGAGGGGTTCTCGGGCTTCGGGTTTCCGAAGTCGCACGCGGCTGCCTTCGCCCTGCTCGGCTATCAGTCGATGTGGCTGCGGGTTCACTACGGCGCCGAGTTCCTGTGCTCGCTGCTCAACGAACAGCCGATGGGCTTCTATCCGCCGGACGCGCTGGTCCACGAGGCGCAGCGGCGCGGGATCGAGGTGCTGGGCGCCGACGTCGATCGCAGCGGCGTGGAGTGTTCGGTGGAGAGGGTTGATGGCGTGCCGGCCGTGCGGATCGGCCTTGGGTACGTGAAGGGTGTCGCCGAGGACGAGGCGAAGACGCTGGTCGCCGAGCGCGAGCGCGGTGGCGAATACGCTGATTTGGCCGAGCTGGCCTCGCGCTCTGGGATGGGTCGCGACGGGCTCGAGCGGCTGGCTTGGGCCGGCGCGTGCCGATCGCTTGGCATTGCGGCCGGCGACACCCTGCGGCGCGACGATCTCTGGCGGCTGGGTGTCGCGCGCGGCGCGGAGCGGATGCGCAGTCGCAAGCAGGCGCAGCTCTCGCTGCCGCTACCCCTCTCCCCCGCTCCCGAGCTGCAACCGCTCGACTCGTGGGAGCGGATCGTCGCCGACTACGCCTCGACCGGGGTCACGCTGGGAGAGCATCCGATGCAGCTGCTGCGGGGCGAGCTCGGCGAGGAGGTGGCGACGAGTGCGGACATGCAGCGATTGCCGGACGGCAACGAGGTGACGGTTGCGGGACTGGTGGTCGCCCGTCAGCGCCCGGCGACCGCGCGCGGGGTCGTGTTCATGCTGTTCGAGGACGAGCACGGCGTTATCAACTTGATCGTCCCGCCGCCCACCTATGCGCGGTGTCGGATGGCGGTGCGGACGGCGGCGCTTGCGCTTGCGAAGGGCCGACTGGAGCGTCGCGAGGGTGTCACCAACGTGGTTGCCGACTCGGTGGAGCGCCTGCAGGCGCCCAGCGCGGGCCTGGCGGAGGTCCGGCACATCGAGCCGCCGGTCGAGCGCGAGACGGGGCGCGACGAGGCTGGCGTCGCGGCCGGCGGGTCTCCTCAGACGCGGGACGGCGCCGAGGAGGTGGCCGCCGTCGCGCCTCGAGCGCACAGTTTTGGCAGGCGCGGATGACCGGCATTTTGCAGGCAATTGCAAGATCCCTTGCAGAACGTATGTTCTGTCCGAGGCCGTTCCTAGTCTCGCCCGCGATGGTCAACGGACGCACAAGCTTCGCCCAGCGGCTTGCAGGCGCGGTGGACCTCGCGCTCGACTTCGCGACCCTGGGCGAGTACGGCCTGGAGCCACTTCCCGCGGATGGGCCAGCTTGCGAGCGAGCCGGCGACGCCGGCTGGGAGGCGCTCGCACGGTCCACCGCCGGAAGCGACCGGCCGCCGCGCCGCGGGCGCTGCGATGCGCAGCGCGACGGCGCCGATCGCGTTCGTCTGCGGGACCTCGCCTGACCGGAACGGCCGAGCGGACTTGCCGGCGCCGGAAGGGCGAGGTCCACGACGCGGGACCCTAGGCAGAAGAGACCCCGGTAAGAGGAAGAGCCGCCCGAATGGGCAGCCTCTTCTTGCTTAAGCCGGCGGGATGTTCTGGTTGAGACGGAAGAAGTTGTCCGGGTCGTACTTGCGCTTGAGCGCCTTGAGGCGGTCGTACTTCGCGGCGCCGTAGGCCTCTCGAATTCGGTCCTCCCCCTCCTCCATCAGGAAGTTGACGTAGACGTCCTGGTGGTAGGGCTGGAGGGCGCTCCACAGTCCGCGCGCCCACTCCCGCTCATCCTCGAATCCATCGCCAGTCGTGGTTATCCCGACTACGTTCACGATGTGGCCTGAGGTGCGAGCTGCGATCGGCGTCTCGTCCTCGCCCACTCGGGCCACGGCGCCACCGAGATGGAAGATCGAGAAGACGGTCACGGGGGAAGTGATCCTGAGCGCGTGATCGACCAGTACGTCGATCACTTCATCGGTCAGCTCGGCCAGGTTGCACGAGCGGATGTAGTACCACCAGCCGTGGGGAAAGCTGGGATCGAGGCTCGCCTGGTGCTTCGTGAAGGGCATCGGGGCGCAACCGTCGAGCAGCGGCTGGCCGAACTCCCGTAGCGGCTTGAGGACTCGCTCGCCTTCCTCGACGGGCCCGGCGAAGCAGCTCCCGACGATCACCACGTGCCTGCCATGGAGCTCCTCTGGGATCGTGGGTACCGGTAGGACGCGACGATGGGTGACGATCGTGGTCAGCTCGTCCGGCACCTCCTTGATCCAGTCGCGGTAGAAGCGAAGCACCTCCGGGGAGTCCTCGACCGGCCAGATGATCGGCCCGGCGAGCACCTGTGGGCCCACCGGATTCAGCCGAAACTCGAACTCGGTGACCACGCCGAAGTTCCCGCCGCCACCTCGCAGCCCCCAAAAGAGGTCTGCATTCTCCTCGGCGCTCGCTCTGACGAACTCACCGGCGGCGGTGACCATGTCGACGCCAAGGAGCTGATCGACGGTCAGTCCGTACTTGCGCTCGAGCCAGCCGACCCCTCCGCCGAGCGTGAGGCCTGCGAGCCCCGTGTGGGTGACGATCCCAGCTGGAACGGCGAGGCCGAAGGCCTGTGCCTCCCGATCCAGGTCTCCGAGCAGGACCCCGGCCTGGGCCCTCGCCGTGCGCCCCTCGGGCGCGACGCGAATCCCCTTCATCTGCCCGAGATCGATCACCATTCCCCCGTCGCACACGCAGAGGCCGGGGTAGCTGTGGCGGCCGCTTCGCAGCGCGACGAGCTGCTCATTCTCGCGTGCGAATCGCATCGCGGAGACGACGTCGGCGACCCCGGTACATCTCGCGATCAGACCAGGCCTGCGATCAATCGACCCGTTCCAGATCCGTCGGGCGTCATCGTAGGTCGGATCGCTTGGACGGACGAGCTCGCCGCCGAATGAAGCCTCGAGCTCGCGCAGCACGGCTGCGTCGACCTCCCTCTCCGCTGTGACCGGTTCCATGCGTCGGTCCCGCCGCCGATCGTACCCCGCGCCCGGGGCGGTGTCGAGGGGCGATGCGCGCATCAGGAGAGCCGCCCGGAGGCGGCTCTCAGGATCAAATCGGCGGCGACCTACTCTCCCAGGCGCGTGAGCACCAAGTACCATCGGCGCTGAGGGGCTTAACTGCTCTGTTCGGAATGGGAAGAGGTGTTTCCCCCTCGCCATAGCCACCGAAAATCCGCGAGACCGCACCGCTTGCGCGTGCGGGCCCCGGCTGGGCTTGAAAACTGCACCTCCAGAACCAAAAGGGTAAACGTCAAGACCTCGACGCATTAGTACCGGTCTGCTGAGCGCGTTGCCGCGCTTGCACAGCCGGCCTATCAACCTGGTGGTCTACCAGGCGTCTTACTCCCTCAAGGGGATGGGAGAGCTCATCTTGAGGTCGGCTTCCCGCTTAGATGCTTTCAGCGGTTATCCGATCCGCACGTAGCTAGCCTGCACTGCCCTTGGCAGGACAACAGATACACCAGAGGTGCGTTCATCCCGGTCCTCTCGTACTAAGGATGACTCCTCTCAACTCTCCAACGCCCATGGCAGATAGGGACCGAACTGTCTCACGACGTTCTGAACCCAGCTCGCGTG
>JBKPDQ010000078.1:0-19460 GCA_046728015.1 Actinomycetota bacterium | reverse complement strand
GTTACAGCGAGATCCTTCGATGGTGAAGCTGGCTCGTCGACGAGCTCGTGCCCGCACCAGGAGTCATCGACGGCTCTGGACCCGCTGGTTAGGGCAGGCTTAGCTGACTTCAGTTCCGTCAGCCACTGCCTGGCCCGTATTGGGGCCCCTGAGAAGGATTCCGGTCTTGGCCGAAAGAAGTCGAAACCCCCTGTTTCCAGGGGGCTCTCGTAATCGCGGGCGGAGATACTCGGTCGGCATGGAGGCTTCGGTGGACCTCTATTGGTTGCCCCTCGGTGCGGGCGGGCACTTCGTCAGGCTCAACGGTCGCGTCTATGAGGCGCTGACCGCACGCCTGGAGCGGCGGCGGGCGTGCGACCTCTACCACTCCGCGCTCCGGGTCGAGATACCGGAGGGGACGTTCGTGATCGAGCAGGCGCCGGCGCTGGACCTGAGCGGCAAGCCGCGGGGAGTCGTCGCGGAAGGTCCGGTTGGCAGTCGCTGGGCAGGCCGACTTCGGATCTTCCGATACGAGATCCGGCTGTGGCGCGGCGGACAAATTCCGGACATCGCCGAGGCCGTAGACAGCCCGCGGCGATTGAGCAACGACGAGGACCGTGCGCGCCTGGTCCTTGACCTCGTCCCGCAAGTCCCGACGCCTGTATGGGGTCGCGATGAGCTTGCGACCGGGGAGATGTGGAACTCGAACTCGGTGATCGCGTGGGTCATCGCCCGAAGCGGGATCGGCACCGCCGCGATCAAGCCTCCTGAGGGCGGGCGCGCCCCGGGCTGGCAGGCGGGGCTCATAGTCGCGAATCGAGACGAGTCGATGGCGTAGGGACGGTCGTGCGACGAGCAAGCAAGGTCGCAACGGTCGTTCTGGCTGGGATCGCGGCCATGGCCGGTGGCGCGCGCTGGCACCGGAGGTGGGGCGCGACCGACGAGGAAGTCGCCGAGCCATTGCCTGGCGACGGGCTCGTGCCGGTCGCCGGGCACCAGACGACCAGGGCGATCACGATCCTCTGCCCTCCGGAGGTGGTCTGGCCTTGGCTTGTCCAGATGGGGCAGGGACGCGGAGGCTTCTACACGTACAAATGGGTCGAGAACGCCCTCGGTGCACGGATCCAAAACCTGGATCGAATCGACCCCGACCTCCAGGAGCTCCATGTTGGTGACCCGATCCGTCTCACGCCGGAGGTCTACCTGGGTCGGCTCCCCGGGCAGTTCTACCGAGTCGAGGAGATCCGTCCTGGGGAAGCCCTGACGATGCTTCAGGAGCTGCCGGGCGGAGGCACGTCGAGCTGGAGCTTGATCGTTCGAGCGCTTCCGGCAGACCGGACTCGACTATTGGTGCGCAATCGAACCTCGCCTAAGACGGGCCTCGGTGCACGCTTGGCCCGACGCGTGGAGTTGCTGCTCCTCGAACCTGGTTATTTCTTCATGGAGCGAGGGATGCTCCACGGCATCAAGCGCAGGGCGGAGCGTGCCTACGCGCAAGTTGCTGGCGTCTGACCGAGCGCCGCCGTGGCTCAGTCGACCGCGTCGCTGTTTCGCGATCGCGCGGCGACTCCACCGATGACGTATTTGCGGCCTAGCCGACGATCACCGCATACGCGTGTCCAAACAGTCACGGACGCCGGCCGCAATCTGAAGGTCCTCGCGGGCGTGGACGAGCAGCACCTTGCTCGGCGCCTCGGGTGCGCTCAGGTCGGCGTCCTCGCCCTCCGCAGACTCGTTTGCCTCCGCGTCGATCGAAAGCCCCAAAAAGCCGAGCCCGGCGCAGGCCCTCGCACGGACTTCCGCGGAGCCTTCCCCGACTCCGCCCGTGAAGACGAGGGCTTCGATGCCGTCCATCGCCGCCGCCATCGCGGCGATCGCCGCGCGCAGTCGGTGCAGGTAGACCTCGATGGCGAGCGAGGACGATTCGTCTCCTGCCGCCGCAGCGTTCAGGAGCTCGCTGACGCTCGACGAACGCTTTGAGACCCCCAGCAACCCAGACTCGTCCTCCAAGGCTCGCTCGACTGCCGGGGCGTCGAGACCGCCATGGCGCTGGACCCAGAGCAACAGCCCGGGGTCGACGCTTCCGGATCGCGTCGCCATCACGAGCCCCTCCAGGGGGGTGAAGCCCATCGTCGTGTCTACGGACCGGCCGCCGCGGACCGCCGCCAGCGAGGCGCCGGCGCCCAGGTGCGCGGTCACCAAGCGCAGCTCGGACAACGGCTCGCGGAGCAATTCGGCGGCGCGACGCGACGCGTACGCGTGCGAGAGGCCGTGAAAGCCAAAGCGCTGAAGGCCCCAATGCTCTGTCCATTCCGACGGAATTGCATACGTCGAGGCGGCGGGGGGGAGGGTCCGATGGAAGGCGGTGTCGAAGCACGCCACCGCGGGAACCTGCGGTCGCAGGCGACGCAGCGCCCGGATCATCCTGATCGCCGGAGGGTTATGGAGCGGGGCAAGCTCGTCGAGCCGCTTCAGGCGCCGCTCGAGCACCGCGTCCACGAGCGCCGGGTCCGTGAACTCCTGCCCTCCGTGGACCACGCGATGTCCCGCGGCGTCTAGCGACGGTGTCTCGTCGAGCAGTTGCGCGAGCGTTGTCTCCCAGTCGTCGGCTGTGCCAACGTCGCGACCTGCCAGGAGAGCGTCATCCTCCGCGAGCACGCGCAGCTTGAGCGATGCGGATCCGGCGTTGACGACGAGGACCGTGCCCGCTGCCACGTCAGCCGGGCCAGGCCCAATCGCGAATCTCGGGCATGTCCTCGAGGTGCTCACGGATGTAGATGTGGTGCTGGGCGAGCCTCGCGTGGCAATGCTCTTCCAGCGCGCCGGCTCCGGGGGGTCTCCGAGGGGTGCGACGCAGTGCTTCGAGCGCCAGGTGGTACCGGCTCATCTCGTTGAGCACGACCATGTCGAATGGGGTCGTCGTGGTCCCTACCTCCTTGAAGCCGCGCACGTGAAAGCGCCCGGGATGCCGTCGCCCATGCAGCAGTTGATGTAGGGCGCGTGCGTAGCCGTGAAAGGCAGTCACAACCTCGAGGTCAGCGCCGAACAACTGCTCGAAGCGTTCGTCACTGAGTCCATGGGGATGCACCTCCGGGGGAGGGATGACCATAAGGTCGACGACGTTCACGACTCGGAAGCGGAGCTCGGGAACGTGCTCGCGAAGCAGCGCGGCGGCAGCCAGCGTCTCCATGGTCGGCACGTCGCCGATACAGGCGAACACCACGTCGAGATCGCCATCGGTCTCGGTGCCCGCCCAGTCCCAGGCTGATGCTCCGGCCGCCGCTTGCTGCCTCGCTTCGTGCAGGCGGAGGTACTGGAGGTGGTTCTGCTTGTCGACGACGATGAGGTTGACGTAGTTGCGACTGGTGAAGCAGTGCTCGGCGACCGCCAACAAGCTGTTCGCGTCGGGGGGAAAGTACGCGCGAACCACGCTGCCGCGCAGCGAGATCATCGAGTCGATCAGGCCTGGCCCCTGATGGCTGAATCCGTTGTGATCGTTGCGCCAGCAGGTCGAGGTCAGCAGGATGTTCAGTGAGCCAAGAGGCTCGCGCCACTCCAAGGCCTCGGCTTCCTCCAGCCACTTGGCGTGCTGAATCGCCATCGAAGCCGAAACCATGGCGAAGGCCTCATAGGTCGCGAAGAGCCCGTGGCGACCGGTGAGCAGATAGCCCTCCAGCCAGCCTTGGCAGAGATGCTCGGAGAGGACCTCCATCACCCGCCCGTCGGGGGAGACGCTCTCGTCGTCGGGGCGCGCGTCCATCAGGCACCGGTCCTCGACCTCGAAAACCGCGCCCAGCCGATTGGAGTTCGTCTCATCGGGACAGAAGAGGCGGAACGTGCCCCGGTTGGCGTCCATCAGGTCGCGGAGCACCTGCCCAAGCGGGCGGGTTGTCTCGGCCATGGTGGCGCCACGGGCTTCGATGGCCACCGAGTGGCGATCCACGTCGGGCATGTCGAGCGGCCGTAGGCGGCGGCCACCGTTGGCGTATGTTGTCGCTCCGATTCGTTTGTCGCCGTGCGGGGCCAGCGCTTGAAGTTTTGCCACGAGACGCCCTGCGTCGTCGAAGCGCTCCTCGGGCCGGTAGCTCCTCAGCCACTCCTCGAGCAGGGCGAGGTGCTCCGGGCTTTCTCGAACGGCGGCCAGCGGGACCTGATGGGAGCGAAAGGTGCCCTCGACGAGCTTGCCCTCGACCTCGTGCGGCCCGGTCCAACCCTTTGGCGTTCGCAGGACGATCGCGGGCCACTGTGGCCGGCTGCGATCGTTGTCCTCGCGAGCGCGGCGCTGGATCTCTGCGATCGAGGCTCGGGCCTCATCGAGCGTCAGTGCAAAGTCGCGGTGAACCTCGTAGGGATCGGTACCGCTGACGATCGTCGGCGCGTAACCGTGGCCTCGCAGAAGGGCCAGGACATCGCGCTCATCGGCGCGGCCGAGAACCGTCGGGCCCGAGATCTTCGCCTCGTTGAGATGTAGCACGGGAAGCACGGCCCCGTCCCGGGCCGGGTTCAGGAATCGCACGCCCTTCCAGGACCCCTCCAGCGGACCCGTCTCTGCCTCTCCATCGCCGACCACACAGACGACCAGGAGGTCCGGGTGGTCGAACGCCGCACCGAATGCGTGCACCAGCGCGTAACCGAGCTCGCCTCCCTCGTGGATCGAACCTGGCGTGGGGACGCTCACGTGGCTTGGGATGCCTCCTGGAGTGGAGAACTGCCGGACCAGTTGGCGCAACCCGTCGAGGTCACGGCTGACTTGCGGATAGACCTCGGAGTAGGTGCCCTCGAGATACACGTTGGCCACGAACGCGGGCCCGCCGTGTCCCGGGCCGGCGATCAGCACGGCATCCTGATCGTGCCGTCTGATCAAGCGATTGAGTTGGGCGTAGACGAGGTTGAGCCCGGGGGAGGTTCCCCAGTGACCGAGCAGCCGTGGCTTGATGTGCTCCGGGCGCAGGGGCTGCCGAAGCAGGGGGTTGTCCTGCAGATAGATCTGGCCGACCGTCAGGTAGTTGGCGGCAGCCCACCAGCCGACCAATCGCTCCAGCTCGCCTTCCTCGATTGTGGAGATGTGAACCACTCGCCGGCGGATTATTTCGGGCCGCGCTGGTCTCGTGATCAAGCCGTGATCGCGCCCGCGTCTTGAGCAGCTTGCTGCCCGCGCCGCCGCCTCCGCGTACGCGGGCGGGACCACCTGGGCGACTCCGCCGACAGTCTGCCACTCGCAGCGTCCGCTGCACCGAGATCCCGCTCCTGGTGGCGCCGGAGGATTCCCCACTTCCGACGCTGGACTCGACCCGTCTTCTGGCTCGCGCCGCATTCGAGGCCGCCGTCGGCCGCCGTCCGATGCCGACCTGGCGCGGAGGCGCGGTCGAGCATGCGGTGCACCCCTCGTGTCGGGACGGTGAGCGCCGCCTAGGTCGGTCGCGCTCCTCGCAACCGCGCGCACCGGAGCGGCGCGCTGAGCTTCTCCCGTGCCCTCGCGGCAGGCGTCTACTCGCGGCCTCCGCGCAGCTACAAATGCTCATATGAGCTAGTATTGAAATGTGCCACATCCCAGCGAACACGGCTCCGCGACGCGGCCGCTGCAGGAGGACGAAGCGCACGAGCTCACCTCCACGCTCAAAGCGATCGGCTCGCCCGTGCGGCTCCGCCTGCTCACCGAGCTGCTGGCGTCGAATAGCACCGTCGAGGACCTGGCCGCGGCCGCCGGGGTGAGCCTCAGCGGAACGTCGCACCACTTGCGAATCCTGCGCGATCTGAAGCTTGTCCGCGGGCGTCGCGAGGGACGGTTCGTCCGCTACGAACTCTACGACCACCACATCGCCGAGCTGCTGGCGGCGATACGCCACCACCACGAGCACGTCCATCCGCCGGCGCCGGTCGAGCTGCCGCGGCAACGGGCTCAAGAGCCGGTTTGAATACGGACCGCCCCGCCCACGCTCCGAGCCGGGCCCACTCGCACGGTCTCGTCGACGCGTCGGTCCTGCGTTCGCGCTCCGGACTGCGCGCGGTCGCTTGCGCGCTGCTGATCCTCGCACTCGCCGCCGCGGCCCAGGCACTGGTATTCGTTGCGACCGACTCGGTCGCTCTACTCGCCGATCTGATCCACAACGCCGGCGATGCCGCGACGGCGATCCCATTGGGAGTCGCGTTCGCGCTCGGGAGCGCTCGGGCCGAGCGCCGGGCCGGACTCGCGGTCGTGGTTGCGATCTTCCTCAGCGCCTGCGTCGCCGGCTACGAGGCGGTGCAGCGGCTGCTCGATCCCCGACCGGTGAGCGACCTCGCCGCGCTAGCGCTCGCCGGGGCGATCGGCTTCGCCGGCAACTCGGGCGCCGCAGTGGTACGGCGCCGTGCCGGACGGCGCCTCGACAGCGCCGCCCTCATCGCCGATGGCGATCACGCCCGCGCGGACGCCTACGTAAGCCTCGCCGTCGTCGCCAGCGCCGCGGCGCTGGCGCTCGGGCTCGATCTCGCAGACCCCCTCATCGGCCTTGCGATCACCGCGGTCATCCTCCGGATCACATGGCAGTCGTGGCGCACCGTGCGCGATCACGAGCCGGGAGGGCAGGCTGCGTGACGGGCGCGCTCGAATCCGAAGGCACCAGGCGGACGCCCATCGCTCCGCGGCGCTGGATCCTGAGGGTGGCGACAACGCTCTCGGCCTGGCTCGTGGCCTTCCTGGTCGTGTTGATCCTTCTGTCGCTGCTCGGAGATCAGCTGGGAGCGCTCCCGCTTGCGCTGCGTGCCCTGCTGATCAGCGGCGTGCTGGTGGCCCTGATGGTCAATCTCGTCATGCCGCTCCTCGGACGACTGGTCACGCGGATAACTGGCGCCCCGCCGAATGGCCCACCGCGACGCGACTGACCCGAGCATTGTCGGCTTTCACGCCTCGAT
The DNA here is from genome assembly GCA_046728015.1 of Actinomycetota bacterium. Classification (GTDB taxonomy): domain Bacteria; phylum Actinomycetota; class Thermoleophilia; order Solirubrobacterales; family 70-9; genus DATAFO01. The sequence goes on along the minus strand of JBKPDQ010000078.1, from coordinate 12,590 downwards.
GACTGCCGGGGGTTGAGCGCCCGGCAGTCTGCCGACCTGCTGCGGGAAACCCGGCCGCCGAGTCAACGGGACTCGCCGGATGTCTTCCGCTCGGCGTCGTGGAGTCGGTGCAGGGCGCCCGCAGCGGGCGTGTAGATGCTCTCGTGCCCGTCGTCCCAACGGATCCGATAGCGCGCCGAGGAGCCCTTGCCGAGCCTCTCCGCCACCGTCCCCGTTCGGCGCGCGCGCTCGGTCGACTCCGACTCCGCCGCAACACGATCACCAATCTCGAGCTTCATTTCTCGCCTCCCGGTCCGCTCGAGTCGAGGGTACTCCGGATAGCTAGGCTCGCGCACATTAACCGCGCCTTGCACGTTGACTTCGAGCGCCGAGTGATCGCTGAGCTGCTCGCGCCATGCGTGGTGATAGGTGGCCGAGGCGGAGCGGAGCTCCTCCGATGCGAAGAGGTGATCGAGACGCCAACCGCCATCATGGCCGGCGATACGCCGCCAGGTCCAGCGTGAGGACGCCAGGCGCATTCGGGACGGTCCTGGGACCCCCTCGGCGCTGGCTTCCACGCACCGGATGCCTGCGCGGCGAGCGGGTAAGCGGCAGAATCCGGTGCCGAGGCGAATGCTCCACAAGCCATCGAGAGGAGTCGCGATGAAGCTTGGGCGAATGGTGGCGGTAGTTGTGGCTGCGGTCGCCCTCGGGGCGGTGGCTCCGTCGGCGGTCGTCGCCAAGAAGCCCGATACCCGCGACGTGCTGGTCGTCAGCAACAACTGGGAGGGGACCGCCGATCTTGTCGACCCGCGCACGTTCGAGCGCCTGAAGCGCATCAACGTGATCCCGGATGCCGCCGAGCGCATCGCCGAGATCGAGGCCGACCCGGTCGCGAGCTTTTACTTCCAGGCGATCCGCACCCTGATCGGCGAGGGTCACGACCAGTATGTCGACGACGGGTTCACCTCCCCCGACGGGAAGGTCGTCTACTTCTCCCGGCCGAGCTTCGCCGACGTCGTCGCGATCGACCTGGAGAGTGGGGAAATCGTCTGGCGAACCCGGGTCGACGGCTATCGCGCCGACCACATGGCGATCTCCAAGGACGGCCGGCGGCTGCTCGTCTCGGCGTCGACCGCGAACGTGGTCGATGTCATCGAGACCCGCTCGGGCGAGATCATCGGGCGCATTCCGTCGGGCGACTCGCCGCACGAGAACAACTTCTCCCGGGACGGCGAGCTGATCTACCACGCGAGCATCGGGTCCGTCTACACGGATACCGACGATCCCTCGCAGGACTCGACTAAGGGCGAGCGCGTGTTCGAGGTAATCGACGCCGACACCCTAGAGGTCCTGAAGAGGATCGACATGGGCGAGAAGCTGGCCGAGGCCGGGTACCCGAATATGAGCTCGGCGGTGCGGCCGATGGCGATCACGAAAAACGAGCGCTATGTCTACTTCCAGGTCTCGTTCTTCTTCGGGATCGTCCAATACGACCTCAAGACCGACCGCGTGCGCGCTGTCCTCGACCTGCCACTCGGGGGTGCCGTGGGTTTGCCGCGCACCGACTTCCTGCTCGACTCCGCCCACCACGGCCTTGCGTTCAACCCGCAGACCACGAAGCTCTGTGTTGCGGGGACGATGTCGGGCTATGCGGCGATCGTGAAGCGGATGCCGTTCCGCCTCGAGAGCACGGTCCACGTCGGCGAGGTGCCGTACTGGGCGGCTTCGAGTGAGGACGGCAGGCACTGCTTCGTCTCCGTCGCCGGCGACGACCGCGTCGCCGTGATCTCGTTCAAGACCGGTGAGGAGGTCGCGAGCATCGCGGTCGGCGACCATCCGCAACGGATGCGTCTGGGAGTCATCGACGCCGCCTTCCTGGACGCCGGCGTTTGACCGGCGCTTGAGCCCGCCGAGGCGATCGCAATCCTCGCGGTCGCCGCCGCGCCTCTCACGCTGATCGTCGGGATTGCGGCGTCGAGCTCCGTGCTCAGGACAGACACTGCGGCGGCCAAGACTGGAGGCGGGAGACGCGGCCCGGAATCGCGCCCCCCTGGTCTGTCATGCAGGCCACATGGCGACTACGTGAGTTCCGCCGCTCTCGGCCCGGCGTTTCGGGCTTCGATGGCCTTGACGGTCTTTCCCAGCCCCTTTCCCAAGACGCGCTTGCCGAAGATTGCGAGCACGATTGCGAGCGCCCTTCGCTTGAGGTTCTTGCCCTCGCGTACCACGACGGCGTCCAGGTCGGTGGTCCCGTTGGGCTGCGGCGTGAAGGTGTAGGTGTGGCCCGAGTTACCTCCCCACACGTTGGAGTCGGTGGTCGTCATGACCACGCGGTTGGGATCGGACCAGTCGTAGTGCAAGCGTTCCCAGACGCCGTCCGAGCCCTCCGTGACGTCGGCCTGATTGGGGCCCCGGTCATGCACCTTGAGGTACTCGTCGGCGCTGCGGCCAAAGAGCTTCGAGCGGCCCGGGCCGAAGTCTGTGAGACCGGCGACGAACTGCTCGGGCGTCGAGGTGGTCGTCTGTTTGAGGTGGATCGTGGCCATCGCGTGCTCCCTTCTTGGGGGTGAGGTGACTGTTCACAGTCGCGGTGCGGGCGAATCGTCGCGCCAGGCGAGGCCCTGGCGGTCGACGAGCTGCGTGGGTGCAACCTCGCGCTCCTGGACCCGTGGCGGCGCAGCCCGGGGAGTGACCAGGGCTTAGCCGAGGCTGAGGTTGCCAAGCCGCTCACGCGGGCGCCACGCGAGCTGCCGGACCTGGGTTCATCTGGTCCTCAGGCACCAGCTTGAGCTGCGCCTTCGTGGGACCAACGGAGGTAGGAGCGCTTCCGTACGGCGGTTGATGGTGAGATCATCGCTGCGAGATGAGCACGCCGGTTCAGATGGCCCGACCCCGCAGCTACGAGGAAGCGGTTGCCGCGCACCAGTGGCGCGTCCCAGAGCGCTACAACATCGCCGCCGACGTCTGCGACAAGCACCCCGCCTCCAAGCCGGCGATGGTGTTCCAGGACTTTCGCGGAAACCAGCGCGAGGTCAGCTGGGGTGAGCAGCGCGCGCTCGCCAACCAGGCGGCGAACGTGCTCGTCGCGCACGGTGTCGAGCGCGGAGACCGGGTGGCGATCTGCGCCCCGGCGTCCCCCGAGACCGCGGCGATGTTCCTCGGCACGTGGAAGGCCGGCGCGATCCTGCTCTCGCTCTCGGTGCTCTACGGCGACGAGGGAATCCGCCATCGGATAACCGACTCCGAGCCGAGGCTGATCCTCACCGATTCCGAGAACGCCGGGCGAATGCCGGGCGACCTCGTCGACGAGGTGATCGTCCTCGACGAGGAGCTACTGGCCCCTGCCGATGACCGCTTCGACACCGCGGACACCACCAGCGAGGATCCGGCCCAGATCTACTACACGTCGGGAACCACGGGACTCGCCAAGGGGATTCTTCACGCGCACCGCTACATCCTCGGCCACGAGGAGTTCGTCTACTGCCACCAGGTCGAGGACGGCGAGCTCTTTCACGGCATGGGCGAGTGGGCGTGGGCGGCAGGGATCGCGCCGCTGCTCGGCCCCTGGCGCCTGGGCGCGACCCAGTTCGTCTACCGCCGGGAGGGAGGATTCGACCCGCACGAGCAGCTCGACGTGCTCTCGCGCCACGGCGTCACCAACGTCTTCACGACGCCAACCGCGATGCGCTCGATGATGGCGATCGAGGACGCGGGCAAGCGCTACCCGCAGCGCTTCCGCCGCGTCTGTTCGGCCGGCGAGCCGCTCAATCCGGAGGCGATCCGCTGGTTTCGCGACCAGTACGGGGTCACGGTGCTCGACTACTACGGTCTCTCGGAGTCCTATCCCCTGTGCGCCAACTATCCGTTCATGGAGGTTCGCGAGGGCTCGATGGGGAAGCCGATGCCCGGGTGGGACGTGCAGATCCTCGATGAGGATGAGAACCCGCTCGGCGTGGGCGAGCGCGGCGAGATCTGCCTGCGGGCGCGATCGAATCCCCATTATCCGCTCGGCTACTGGCGAAATCCCGAGGCCACCCGCGAGGACTTCGAGGGGGCGTGGTTCCACACCAAGGACGCGGCCGAGATCGATGCGGACGGGTACTACTGGTACGCGGGCCGTGCCGACGACGTGATCATCTCCGCCGGATACAGAATCGGTCCGTTCGAGGTCGAGTCGGCCTGCATCGAGCACCCGGCCGTCCGCGAGGCGGCGGCCGTCGCCTCCCCGGACGAGCGCCGCGGCGACGTGGTCAAGGCCTTCATCGTCCTCGCGCGGGGAAGCCAGCCATCCGACGAGCTCGCAGAGGAGATCAAGGGGTTCGTCCGCGGAAACCTCTCCGCCTACGCATATCCCCGAAGGATCGAGTTCGTCTCCGAGCTGCCGAAGACCCTGACCGGCAAGATCCGAAGGATTGAGCTGCGCGAATCCGAGCGCGAGTTACCGAACGCGTAGGGTCGGACGCTCAGACCGGAAGAGCGAAGCGAGCGCATCGACCACTAACCCCCGAGCAGACCCGCCTCCGGGCTTCTCATGACCCGGAGGTCGCGGGTTCAAATCCCGCCCCCGCTCCTTCTTTCAGTATCACCAGAATGCCCACCTTCGGGAGGTCTCCTAACGAGATGACGGAGCTCGTGGTGCCAGCCGTGGTACCAAACTGAGCAGACCGCAGCTGATCTGAGCCGACTGTGTCGCGCCCGAAACCCGCTCAGAACGGCGAGCAGGCCCTCCCGGAGGCATCTCGTAACCCGGAGAAAGGGCCCTTCTCTTTTGCCCGGTGATAGCGTGGCCGCGGATCGTTCAACGCCAACTCAAGAAGGGATTCTGATGACTGAAACGCTCAAGGGAACTTGCTTGTGCGGCAGCGTGGAGTACGAGGTTCAGGATCCGGAGGCACTGGGTTACTGTCACTGCAGTCGATGCCAGCGCTGGACGGGCTCGAGCCTCGCAGGGGTGGTCGTGGCCAAGGAGAACTTCAGGTTCACCAAGGGCGAGGACCTGGTCACGCGCTACGAGAGCGAGCTCGCGCCCCGCAACTTCTGCAGCACCTGCGGATCCAGCCTCTATGACGACCTCGGCGAGAAGTACTTCGTGGCCGCGGGACTGATGAGCGACCTCGGGCTCGAGCCCAGTTTTCATCAGCAGGTCGCATACAAGGCCAGCTGGCACCAGATCGGCGACGATGCGCCGCAGTTCGCCGAAATGCCGCCAGCCTGACGCGAAGGCGCGCCGATGGCGGACCCGAAGGATGAAAAGTCCAAACGGCCACTGCTTTATGCCTGTGGCGTTGGTGACCGCGCGCTGAGCCGTCCGACCCAGGGCAGGTGGAAGTGGTGATGCGCCCGATGCTCGGGGGCGACCGCGCCCTCGTCGCTCGCGCGCACGAACGCCCACGTTAGAACCGTGCCGACGGCGCACAGGCCCACGAGCAGCCACATCGAGCCCGACAGGGCGGAGGCGAACGCCGCGGGCTCGACCCGCCCCGCGTGCAGGTCGTCGTCGAGCACGGCCTGAAAGACGGCGCCGGCCGCCGCGAGCGTGATCGCTCCCGCCAAGACGCGGTTCATCGCCAGCACGCCGGCCGCGATGCCCGCCTTCGCCTGCGGCATGGCTGTCATCGCCGCCGTCGACATCGGCGCATACACGCAGCCGAGCGAGATTCCGAACAGCAGGTAGCCCGGGAATAGCAGCCCGTAGCCGCTCGAGCTGTCGACCTGCGCGAGCACGACCAGCCCAGCGGTGCCAAGCGCCATTCCGACGGTCATCAGAGGACGGACGCCGAACAGCGCGATGAGGCGTCCGGCCAGCGGCGAGATCGCGATCATCGGCGCCGTCACCGGCAGAATCAGTACGCCGGCCTCCAGCGCGCCGTGGCCGAGGTCGGTCTGCAGGTACTGCGGCTGCAGGAACATCAGCGCCCAGTAACAGCCGACCAGGCAGAACCCGGCGGCGCTGGCTCCGAAGTAGGGCCCGTTCCGGAACAGGTCGAACTCGACGATCGGCCACCGGACGTGGTGCTCGATGAACCAGAACGCCACCAGGAGCCCAAGGCCGGTCGCGAAGAGGCCGACGGTGGCGACCGAAGTCCACCCCCACACCTTGCCCTCGACCAGGGCGACGACGATCGCGGCCAGCCCAAGGCCCACGGTGATCACGCCGGGAATGTCGATCCGGCCCGCCGCGGTCTCGTCGCGCTGCTCGGCGGTCGATGCGAGCACGAGCACCACGCCGAGCAGGCAAAAGGGCAGGTTCAGCCAGAACAGCCAGCGCCAGCTGACCGCTTCGACCAGGGCGCCACCGACGAGGGGTCCTAGGCCCAAAGCGAGCGCCGACACACCTGCCCAGATGCCCAGCGCGCGGGCGCGCTCGCCGGCCGGGAAGACGGTCGAGACGATCGCCAGCGACAGCCCCAGCAGGGCCGCGCCGCCCAGGCCCTGCAGGATGCGTCCGGCGACCAACACCTCCTCCGAGTGGGACATCGCCGCCACTACCGAGCCGCCCGCAAACGCCGCCATGCCGAACAGGAACACACGCCGGCGCCCGAGGATGTCGCCCAGGCGGCCCGCGCTGACCACCAGCGACGCCAGCACCAACAGATAAGCGTTCATCACCCACTGCAGCCCGGCGGTGGTGGCGTCCAAATCGCGCGCAATGTCCGGGAGAGCGACGTTGATCACCGTCGAGTCAAGCATCAGCACGAACAGGCCCATGCAGGCCCCGGCCAGGGTCCACCAGCGGCGGTTCGGGTCGGTCAGGCCGGGAAGCGCGCCGATGCGCGCAGCAGGAGCGGCCATCGCGCAATCATCGCGGTTGGCCACCCGCTCGCGCTCAAGCCCTTCGCCTAGCCCTCCCTATGGGAAGGGGAGCTGCCCAACGCGCCCGGTGCACACATGTCCCACAGCACTTCAGCGCTCAACTTCGCCGAAGACTCGGAACGCCAGCGCCGCCACCAGGATCCCGAGCGCTGTGCCGAGGGCACGCTCGCCGGCGGAGTCGAAAGCCGACGAGCCCAGCGTGTCGGTCAACAGCACGACGTAAACGGTGATCGCGGTCGTAAAGAGGGCGTACTCGATCGCCAGCAGCGCGAAGGAGAGCGCCGCCGCGATCGTGAGCACGATCGTACTCGGGATAACCGCGTCGCTCAGAACCTCGGCCAGGGCCGTGGCCAGTACGAGCCCGATCACGGTCCCGGCCGCACGCATCGCGATTCGCTCGGAGGTCTGGCCGACGGCGGGCTTGAGGACGAAGAGGATCGTCAACGGGACCCAGTAGCCATGATCGTGAAAGCCGACCAGCCGGTAAATCGCGACTCCCAACGCCAACGCCCCACCGAAGCGGAGCGCGTGCCGCATGTTCGCATCCCGGATGTCGAGGTGGGCGCGCAGCTTCGCGGCCGTTCGGCCGAAGTCGAACGGCCGCTCGCGCCCGCGATCGGCGACCGCCCAGGCGACGGCCGCCCAGGCGGCCTGAGCGAGGCCGCCACAGGTGCCGATCGCGAGCGCCTCCCACGCCTCGTGCGGCTCCAGCCACAGCCCCTGGGCGATCAAAAAGGCGAGCACCAGGGATAGCCCGACGATCGCCATCCGCAGCGACACGGCGACCGCATAGCCGCCGAGCGTCCCGACGACCGCCATCCCGAGGATCGCCGTCGGCACCGTCTGGCTCGTGAGCACCCCGAGCGCCGCCACGATGCCGACTGCCGGCGCGCAGCGGAGCTGCCAGCGCACCCGCACCCGGGCTGGGGCGTCGAAGGCGACGAAGCCGCAGATCATCGCCGCGGTGCCGACCGCCCCAGCGACCGCGTCGTCGAACGCCAGCTCCGTGAGCAGGCCGGCAGCAACCGGCACCGCGATCAGGAAACCCCGACGGATTTGCGGCATCGGGTCGCCACGAAGCGCCCAGGCCGGCGGCAGGCGGGAGCTGACGGTTGCCGGCGCCTGGGCCATCGTCAGTCATTCTGCCCGCGACTTGGACGCGAGACGCGAACATTGCAACCGCTCCGGACCCAACGCGCGCTTCCGCACCCCCACGGGATGCCGACCCTGTGGGACGATCGTCGTTTCAACCCGGAGATCGGGCGCTGCTGCCCGGAAGGAGGCGCCACGCAGTCAGATCGCCCCGAACTCTCGAGCATGGCGGACGACTACGCACGGCACGCGCTCTCCCAGCGAGCCGCGTTCGAGGCGACCCACCCGGCGGTGCTGACCGCCGCGCGGCTGTTTGCGGACGAGCCGGTGCTCCGCGTGGTCGATCTTGGTGCCGCCGACGGGGTCAACTCCCACGGTCTCATCCGCGATCTCGCGAAGGAGCGCGCCGGCCGGCCGCTGATCTACGCGCTCGTCGATCTGCCAACGAACGCGTGGGGGGTCGCCGCCGACCACCTGCGGCACGCCTTCGGTGAAGCCGCGGGCGGGACCGGGGCCGTTGTCATCCCCGCGCCGGGCGACGTCGGCCCGGGGGTCGCCGATGCCGGCACGGGGCCCCACTACACCTCACCGGAGGCCCACGGCGAAGCCTGCCGCCGAGCGGTCGAGCACAGCCCGTCCCCCGCCACGGTGATCAGCTTGGCGGGCATCCCTCTCCAGCAGGCGCCCTGCCTGCCGTCGGGCAGCGTGCAGGTGGCGGTCACCGGGACGGCGATGCACTGGGTCGCCGACGCGGCCGGCCTGGCCTCGACCGGGTCAGTCTTCCCGGGGTACCCGGACCACATTGACGAGGCCGAGCGGCGAGCCTGGCGCGTGGCCGCGGCGCGGCAGTGGGAGCGGCTGCTCGAGATGCGCGCCATGGAGCTCGCTCCGGGTGGCCGATTCATCGCCGCGCTCCCGGCCTCCCCCGCTCCCTGCCCCGAGAGAACGGGGCTCTACGTGGAGATCATCGGGGACATGAACCGGGTGCTCGCCGACTGGTGCCGCACGGGGCGCATCGGCGCCGCCACGGTTGCCGCGGTCGTCGTTCCGGTGTGGATGCGCACGCTCGACGAGATCCGGGGTCCCTTCGAGGTGGGCGGCGGTAGCGTCGCCGGCCTCGAGCTCGAGAGCGCCGAGCTCTTCCGTCTCGATAATCCCTACTGGGACGCCGATCCCGCGGTGTTCGCGCGGGACTACGTGCGGAGCGTGACCGCATGGGGCGGGCCGCTCCTCCTCCGCGCCTTTGTGCGCGAGGGCAAGGACCGCGCCCCCGGTCTCCTCGCTGACTTCCTCGGAGAGCTCGAGGAGCGCGTCGCGGATGCCCCCGACCGCTACCGCTGGGACTACATCGAGGCCCTCATCATCTGCCGGAAGGCGGACGGCTGAGGTGATCGATACCTCCGGCGATCCGCGGTTCTCCCTCACGCTCGAGCCGCGGTAGCGCCGGCGATCGCCCGGCCCCGGCTCGCCCCGAGCTTCGCGTCCCGAGCGCGCATCATCTGTGGCGATCGGAACGATCAGATCGGGATCCGGCGGTTCGCCTCGCGCAGCACCGCCAGGCTCGCGTCCCAAGCGCGTCGCTCTCGAACGCTCAGGTCGAGCATCAACGGCGTCCCGGCCCCGTCCGCGCCGATCGGGGCGGGCAGGCTCGCGCAAACGCCTTCCCCGACGCGGACGCTGACGGGCTCGAGCCTGCGCGCGTCTCGCACCACATGCCGAACCAGTTGTGCGGTCGCGAGGCCGATCGCGTGCGTCGTCGAGCCCTTCAGCGATCGAACCTCGTATGCCGCGTGGCGCACACGCTGCTCGATCTCGTCCAGCCGCTCGGCCGCCAGCGGTCGCCCGGACAAGCGGCCGAAGTCGGCCAGCGAGAACGCCCCTACCCGGGCGCTCTCGAACGGGAAGACCGCCGAATCGCCGTGCTCCCCGATCACCCAGGCGTGAACGTTCCCCGGATGTACCCTGAGCTCGACTGCCAGCAGCTCGCGGAGCCGCCACGAGTCGAGCGAGGTGCCGGTGCCGAAGACGTGCACGGGGCGGGTCTCCCATCGTCGCGTCAGGTACTCGGTGAGCACATCGAGCGGGTTCGAGACCACGATCACCACCGTCGGCAGCGCCTGCTCCAAGGCGTCTGCGACCTCGGTTGCCACTGCCAGGTTGTGATCGAGTGTGTCCAGTCGCGTCTGGCCGGGCCGCGTATGTTCGCCCGCGGTCAGCACCGCGATGTCGGCCGCGCGGATCGAGTCCATCGACCCGCTCTCGACAGCGCACTCGGGCAGTAGCGGGGCGGCATGCTGGAAGTCGAGCGCCTCGCCTCGAGCCCTCTCGCCATCGCGGTCATAGAGGGTGAGCTGCGACGCGAGCCCGAGCTGAAGCAGCGGTCCTGCGCAAGCGACGCCGACTGCGCCACTGCCCAGGATGGCGACCGAGGTCACCCGCCGACTCTACCCAGGACACGTCCGGCGGCGGCTTCGGTCTCACAGCGACGCCTCCTCTCCGATCCGAACGCGGCCTTCACGGCCCGCCGATCGCCGATTGATGCGTCGCCCGGCCCGGACTGGACGCCGGGGAGATGGCACCGGATCGGCTACGCGCTACCGTCGCCCGAGGCGATGTCAGCCCGCCCCGCTCTGATCGCGTTGCTCGTGTTCGCGCCGCTCGTGGGCTGCGGATCCGGCGGCGAGCGCGCCGCCGCGCCGGCTGGGCCCTACGAGACGCCCACCGGGCGCACCACTCCGCCGAGCCCGGACGCGGCGCTCCCGCGCCAGCCCGATCGCCTGGCGGAGCGCTTGCGCGAGACCCGCGACTCGCTTCACCTCGCGATTGACCGCTGGCTCACCGAGTGCGATGCGCGCGGGCGAACGCCGCGCGAGGTGGCGCTCTACGCGCTGCATGAGCAGCGCATCTACCTCCTGCTGACGGCGCGTGACCGACTCGCGCGCGCGGTGCTGGCCCGGCTTCGGGGTCCGGTCGCCGCCGAGGCGCGCAACACCCTCGCTGCCCGGCGGGAGCTCGCTTCGCTGACCACGCCAGCTCCGCGACGGCGCTTTCACACCGGGCCGGCCCTGCCGGCCGGCGTCCTGCTGGGCTACTACCGCAAGGCCGAGCGCCGCCTCGGGGTCTCCTGGGAGGTGCTCGCAGCCGTGAACTTCGTCGAGTCCGCGTTCGGCAGGATGCGCAACAAGAGCACGGCCGGCGCGCAGGGGCCAATGCAGTTCATCCCCGCGACGTGGGACGCCTACGGCATGGGCGGGGACGTGCACGATCCACGCGACGCGATCTTGGGGGCGGCCAACTATCTGCACGCGTCGGGGGCGCCACAGAACAACCGCCGGGCGCTGTACGCCTACAACCCGTCATGGTCCTACGTCAATGCCGTACTGCGCTACGTACAGCGCATGCGCCGCGATCGCCACGCCTACTACGACTTCCACAGCTGGCAGGTGTTCGTGCACACGCCATCGGGCATCGTGCGACTCACGGGTCCCGGGATCGATCGCTGAGCGCTCCTCTCAGGTGCGGGTGCGGCTGAATCTCAAGCACGGATGGCGGCTCGCCGGCGGCGAGCTCTCGTCCGCCGAGGCCGCGCTCGCAATCGAGGAGCTCCAGCGGGCGCTCGGCCCGCCCGGCGCGTCCGGCGTCGAGGTAGCGCTCGCGCACGGTGACGGTCGTGCGGAGGGGTTCCGGCGACGGGCCGCCCCACACAGGGTGGAGGTGCATGGCGAGTCACCGCGAGGGCTCCTGTTCGCGGTCTACGCGATGCTCGAGGAGCTGGGCGAGAGCTGGCCGTGGCCCGGTGAGCACCACGGGCGACGAGGAGAGCCCTCGCTCGAGGACTGGGTCGAGGATCGGCCGGCGCTTCCAGGCCGTTGCCTCGTGCTCGGCGAACGCGCGCTGGTGGAGCACGCCGACGATTGGATCGTGTGGGCGTCACGGCGCAGGCTCAACTGCCTGTTCGTGCACGTGAGCACGCGTCGAGAGGCGCACGGCGCGGCTCCCGAGGCTACGTGGCGAAAGCGTCGCGAACGGGCGATCGAGCTTGCCCGCGAGCGCGGCATTACTCTCGAGCACGGCGGCCACCTCCTGCCAGAGCTCGTGTCGGAGATCGACATCCGGGCCCTCGCCGAGGCACGTCCCGTCGACGCGGCCGCGCGGCGAGCCCTCGAGGACCACATTCGCGCCCACCCGGAGGCGGAGATCCTGCACCTCTGGGGTGCCGATGCGCCCGATAGCATCGGCGCGGGCCGCGCAGCGTCCGAGGCGGCGCTGCGGGCGACGAACGCGGTCGCCGAGATCGCCGCGGCCGCCCGTCCCGGCACCCAGGTCGCATTCCTCGCCTACCACGACACCCTCGAGGTCCCCCGCGCCATCAGGCCACGCTCGAACGTCTGCCTGCTGTTCGCACCACGCGAGCGTTGCTACGAGCACGCGCTAAGCGCTGCCGACTGCCGCACGAACGCTCGCCATCGCGAAGCCCTCGAAGCACAGATCGAGCACTTTGCCGCCGCGGGGGCGGCGCCTGCGCGGGTGTTCGAGTACTGGTTCGACGCGATCCGCTTCGTGGGCGGCATCCCCGACCTGACCGAGACGATGGCCGACGACCTCGCCTACTACCAGCGGGCCGGAGTGCATACGGTGCAGATGCTGATCACCGGTCACGGGCGCGTACCCGGGCCCCACCCCAACCCGCCGGCGTTCGCGCG
>JBKPDQ010000077.1:0-18135 GCA_046728015.1 Actinomycetota bacterium | reverse complement strand
GGGCGTCAATGCGCCTCAGCCACTCCGCGTCGTCTCGAACTGCTCTGCGGACTGGCACGGTGAGCGCTTTGGTGGGCAGGTAGCTGCTGGCGAGGAGTGTTTCGAGGTCTAGGCTTCGCGTACGGACCAGAGTGAGCCGCGCCACGGGATCGACTCAGCGCGAACTTCGCGCGGCAGGCACGTCGCGCACGTCGGCCGCAGCTGGCGATGGATAGACACGGTCCGAGCGCGCGGACGCCCGCAGCTCCGTTAGGCGGGTTAGGCGGCTCGCGAGTCGCGTCATCGGAGAGATCACTACCGCTCATCGACGCAAAGCAGTAGTCGGAGCGTCCCGCCCGTCACCGTCGCCTGCAGGCGGAAGCAGCAGCGCGTGGCAGGACGGCCGCGCGCGCCCTTGTCCCAGTATCGAATCCCAATTGAACCGGAAACGGGTCGTCAACCGCACAAGTCCCTGACGTCCACGGCACTGCGCGACGCGCGGGCCGGCCGGACTCCGAGCACACGCTCGGCGACCAATTGGTCTCCCAGGGCCACGGATGCGGCGCCCGGATCGCATCGCGTACCGCGTCGGCATAGTGGTGGATGTCCGACGATGATCGTGTGCTATGAGCACGAAGTACAGGCGCAGCTGACAGTCGCCGAGGCCTGCAGGCAGCCATCTGGGCTCATCGTGACGGCGGCCATGGGAATCTCCCCGTAGGCGGCCGTCGAAGGTCCCCACTGGCGGCCACCGGATCTCCCCATGGGTGGCCATCGGATCTCCCCACCGTTTCGTCCTGGTCGGCCTAGAACCTCCGGCGCCTTGCTGTTCGAGGCGGCTTGGAGGGCGGGCTTGAAGAACTCGGAGGAAGTGATGGAGATCCTGGAAGCGTTCGATCTGACGGGCGCGCTGCGTGGCGCGGCGGAGCTGGCGGGGTGCGATCACAAGACGGTCGCGCATTGGGTGCGCGCCCGCGATGAGGCCGGCGGTGGGTTGCCGGTGTCGGTGCGGCCGCGGCCGCGGGTGGATGCGTTCGCGGAGAAGATCGAGGAGTGGGTCGATCGCTCGCGCGGGCGGATCCGAGCCGATGTCGCGCATCAGCGGCTGCTGGCGATGGGCTATCTGGGCTCGGAGCGCACGACGCGCCGGGCGGTCGCTCAGGCGAAGCGGCGCTGGCGGGCCGAGCATGGGCGCCGGACGCGGCCGTGGGTGACCGAGCCGGGGCTGTGGATGCAGTGGGACTACGGCGATGGGCCGAGGGTCGCCGGCCGCTCGACGGTGTTGTTCTGCGCCTGGCTGGCCTGGAGCCGCTTCCGGGTCATCGTTCCGTTGTGGGATCGGACGATGCCGTCGGTGGTGATGGCGCTGGATCGGGCGCTGCGGGCGTTCGGCGGCGCGCCGACCTACGCGCTGACCGACAACGAGCGCACGGTCTCGGTCGATCACGTGTGCGGCATCGCGGTCCGCAACCCGCAGATCGTCTCGGTCGGGCGCCACTACGGGCTCACGGTCGCGACGTGCGTGCCGGCCGACCCCGAATCGAAGGGTGGCTCGGAGGCGACGGTCCGGGTCGCGAGAGCCGACTTGGTCCCGACCGAGCACAACCTGCGCGGCGAATACGCGGACTTCGCCGAGCTCGATGCCGCCTGCGTCGAGCTGGGCGAACGGGTCAACACGCGCGAGCACCGGATCACGCGCCGGGCGCCGGCGGTGATGCTGGCCGAGGAGCGAGCGCGGCTGCACCCGTTGCCGCAGGTGCCGCACACGGTCTGCTTCGGCCAGACGCGCAAGGTGAGCTGGCAGTCGACGATCTCGGTCGGCGGCGCGGTCTACTCGGTCCCGTCGACGCTGGTCGACGCGCGCGTCTGGGCGCGCAGCGATGGCGACGAGCTCGTGATCGTCCACGCCGACGCGCCGGACGGGGCGCGCGAGGTCGCGCGCCATGAGCTGACCACGCCCGGGCGGCCGAGCATCCGTGACGAGCACTACCCGCGGCGGCCGGCGGGCGCGCTCGAGCGGCGCCCGAAGGCCGGCACGGTCGACGAGCAGGCGTTCCTGGCGATCGGGCCCGGGGCGGCCGAGTGGCTGACCAAGGCCGCGGCTGCGGGCGCGGTCCGGCTGCGGCGCAAGATCGCCGAGGCCGTCGCGCTCGCCAAGCTCCACGGGCCAGGCGACGTCGACGAAGCGCTCGCCGCCGCGGCGATCGCGGGCCGGTTCGGCGAGGGCGACCTGGCGGCGATCCTCGCGCACCGCGGCGCGCAGGTGATCGCGTTCCCCGCGCGCGCGAGCGAGCAGGCCTCGCTGCAGCGCTCCACGCGCTCCTGGGAGGGCTTCGGCCAATGACGGTCACCACGCCGGCGCCGCCGCCGCTACCGGACGAGCTCGACGCCCTGCTACGGCGGCTGCGAATGCCCTATGTCCGCAAGGCCGCGCCGGAGGTGATCGCGACCGCCGCATCGCAGCGCTGGGAACCGGCCGAGGTGCTCAGGGTCCTGCTCGCCGAAGAAGCCGCCGGCCGCGACCGAGCGACCATCGCCATGCGACGCCGCGCGTCCGGGCTGCCGGCCGGCAAGACCTTCGACGCCTGGGACGAGAACGCCTCACCGATCCCCAAGGCCACCCAGAACGCCCTGCGCACCCTGGAATGGATCGGACGCGCCGAGGCTCTCTGCGTCTGCGGGCCCAGCGGCACCGGCAAGAGCCACCTGGTCGAGGCGCTCGGGCACCTCGCGATCGACCGCGGCACGACCGTCGCCTGGCACACACTCGAGAGCCTCGCCACGCTGCTGCGCCGCCACCGCGCCGACGACACCGTCAACCGCGCGATCGCACGGCTGATCCGCGCCGACCTGATCGTCATCGACGACATCGGCATGCTCCCCGTCGCGCCCGATGCCGCCGAAGCGCTGTTCCGCGTCGTCGACGCCGCCTACGAGAAACGCTCGATCGCGCTCACCAGCAACATCCACCCGGCCGGCTTCGACGAGCTGATGCCCAAGACGCTCGCGACCGCCACCGTCGACCGACTCTTGCACCACGCCCACGTGCTCCTGACCGACGGCACAGACAGCTACCGGCTCGCCCAGGCGACCGCCGGCAAAGGGGTGACGCCCCTCAGCTGACCCGCGCAGCGCGTCGATCGCCGCTCCGCCTCGCCTATATGAAGCGGTGACCGACGTCAAGCGGTGGTGGTCGCGGTCGTCGCGGATGTCGGCGCGAGGCGGCTGCGTGATCGCCCAGGCCTATATCGGCGCTCGCGATGCGGCGCAGGATGTGATCGGGGCTGGTGTTGCGGCGGCTCATTCCCTACCGGGGCGACCGTTGGTCGCCAGCCGAGGCCCGGAGCCCGCCGCGCCCGCTGACCCCTCCGTCCTGATGGGCGGCAGCCACCCGGCGCCGGCGGCTCAGGCGCCCTGAGCCTCGAGCTCGCGCAGGACGTGGAAGGCGCGCTTGCCGATCTTGCGCGCGACGCTCAGTGTCGCCGGGTTCGCGCCGTCGTGACCGCGGCGGCGCTGGAACAGTTCGTGATCGGGGCTGTTCTTGCGGCGGGCGTGCTGGGCGGCCTCGACGAGCGCCCAGCGCAGGCATGGCGCGCCCTGCTTGGCGAGCTGCCCGCGGCGCTGCTTGTCGGCGGAATCTCGGACGACCGGGTCCAGCCCGGCGGCGCGCACGACCTGGCGGGCGCGACGGAAGCGCTTGGCGTCGCCGAGCTCGGCGAGGATCGTGCACGCCAGGATCGGCCCGATCCCGAAGATCCCCTGCAATGCTCGCAGCCGCTCGTCGGTCTTGGCCAGCCGCCGCAACTCGCAGTCCAACAGATCGATCTGGTGCGCGAGCGCCGCCATCACGGTGAGCATCGTCTCGACCTGGGCGCGCGCGCCGGGATGCAACCGCAGCGCCGCGACCCAGCGCCGGCCAGCGACGGTCAACAGCGACCCGCGCGAGCACGACCAGCCCTCGTGCACCAGCACCGCATGCAGCCGCTGCGCCCAGCGGGTGTGGTCATCGGTCAACGCCTTACGCAGCCGCGTCTTGTCGCGCAGGCGCTGGATCTCCTCCGGGGCCAGCCACGCCTCGGGCAGCAGCTCGCGCGCGAGCAGCATCACCAGCCAGCGCGCATCGAGACGGTCGTTCTTCGGGCGCTTGCGCGCGCCCTGCAACGCGCTCGCCTGGCCCGGGTCGGTCAGTCGCACCTCGATGCCGCGACCTTGAAGCTCGCGCGCGACCCAACGCCAGCCCGTCGTCGCCTCGACCGCGACGACCTCGAGCTCGCCGTCCCACTGCTCGATCCACGCCACAAGCGCCTCTCTCGATGCCTTGAAGCGCTGCTCGGTGATCTCACCGTCGGCCGGATCCAGCACCGCCGCCTGAAAGACGGCCTTGTGAATGTCGATCGCTGCCAGCACGAAGCCTCCCACTGGGGGGTCGATAACAAAGCGACCGCGATCCTCACCAGCGTCCCGGACGCCGCCGCTTCATCACATCCCTACGGGCTCGGCTCCGCGACGACCGACGCGCCACCCCAAGCGGGGAGAACCGATGGCCACCAGCGGGGAGAGAACATGTCCGCCGGTGGGGAGGTTCGATGGCCGCCGCTGGGGAGAAACCGATGGCCGTTGACAGTTGATGTTGCCGCCGAGCTTGCGTGAGTGGTTGCCAGAGGATCACCTCGCGTCCACATCCGGCGAGATCAGCTCAAGCGCGTCGTCGATTTCGCCGCCTCGAGTGCGCTGCGGAACGGATGCATGGGGATGCGACCTTTCTGTAGGGACTTCGAAGAACCGACTTCGATTAGGGCCTCGGTGGGCGCTTCGCGCGGCGCGGTTCGTGGCGAGCAGGTACGCGGCGCAAGCCACCCGATCGGGATTGGGCCTGCTCTCAGTCGCACCTGGGCACCACGTCGGGGCCAAGTCCAAGCGCGCCCGCGACCGCGCGCGCCGGCAGCAGCTCATCGTGAGGCGTCTGTCCAGCGACCTGGATGACCGTGCCCTCCATGGCACCGAAGAACGCGAACGCGGCCGCCCTGTCGGCACGGATGCACCATCGCGCTTGTACGTAGTCAAGAGGATGATCGTGGTGCCTCTGTGATGCTCGAACGATGTCGGTGGTCGGGGGTGTCTGCCGGAAGGTCACAGCGCGCAGGTTATAGAATAGGACTTCTAAATTGCACGCCGGCCATGCGCGTGGCGCTCGCCTCCAAGGAGACCAGCCGCAGCCCGACGTCGAGCTCCGCCTGCTGACGGAGGTGGCCATAACGGCGGTCCCACCAGCCGTGGGCCAGGTCCCTTCGCAGACGGTCGAGTGCCCGGGTCACGGCCGCAGGCGGCAGCTGGTGCCACGGCGAGGTGGCGGCGCGCACGCGTGCGTCGAGGTAGGCCTCGGGCCTTCCCCAGAACGCGGCCATGAAGCCATCGGTGCACTCGCGGGGGACCGGGATCGCGGCGACGGCGGCGCCGGGGAGCAACTCGAGCAATCGTGCGATCGACGGGAAGCCGGCGCCATGAGCGTTGAGCGTTTCCGGCAGGTAGTCGCGGACCACCCAGAGCTCGGCGAGCACCTCGACGTCCATCGTCGCCAGCACGGTTCGCCTGCTGGCGACGCGCAGCATCTCACTGAGACCCTGCTCGACGTCCTCCCAGTGCTGCAGCGTGAGCACGGCCATTGCGGCTTCGACCGCCTGATCTGGAAGGGGTAGCGCCTCCGCGGCCGCCTGGATCGCCGGAGCGGCGCCGGCGGGCCGCTGGGCGATCATGGCGGCGGACGGCTCGACGGCGATCAACTCCCGATCGTCGGGCTCATATGAGCCGGTGCCGGCCCCGACATTCACGATGCTCGATGCGTCCCCGAGGGCGGTCCGGATCGCCGAGGCGATGTGTGGGTCGGGGCGGCGGAATTCGTGGTAGCCGTGACCGATGGTGTCGTAGCTCGCGCCGGCCGTCGACGGCGTGGACTCCTGCGAAGACCCGTGCTGGGTGGTGGTGTGGCGCCTCAACGTGATCCCGGCGGAGCGGCCCAGATCCGGTCAAACCGCGCGAGGTCGAGCGGAAGCAGCCAGCAGGCGGCGATCCGGTCGCCGCGAAAGCGGTAGAGACCGACGGTCGACCAGCTCTGCTCGACTCCGTGGAGGAGGGCTGTGCCGTCGGTCAGCATCGCGGCGTGCTCGCCGTCTCCGACGAGGAGCTCACCGGGATGCATCCTGAAGGTCCGGGCGGCGAGGTCGCGTCGCCGAGCGAAGTACTCCATGACGGCGTCGATGCCGGTGTAGATGCCAGCGATCGGGTTCTCTCCGGGTACTCGCCAGACGATGTCGTCGGCGAGCATTTCGCGGACGGGCGCCGGCGGCCCGCCCGCATAAAAGGCCTGCTGTGCCGCGTGCAGCCGGCTCAGGGATTCGATTGCGATGTCCCGATCCATGCGATATTAGAATCTCTCCTCTGATATAAGAGTAGCGGCATGAGCGAGGCTTCGCACAATCGCCCGGCCCTCTTCAGACATCACGGCCTCGTGCGGGTTGTGCTGGCGGCGTTTGGAGCGGCGCAGCTGATCAACGGCCTGTGGGCGCTACTCGCACCGCGGTCGTTCTATACCGAGTTCCCGTTCGGCAGAGGCTGGGTCGAGCTTCTCCCCGCCTACAACGAACACCTGATGCGTGACGTCGGAGGGCTTTACCTGGCGACGGCCGGGCTGTTCGTCGGCGCCGCCGTGGCCATGAGCAGGGCGACGGTGGTCATCGCGTGCGCCTCCTGGCTTGTGTTCGCGCTCCCCCACGCGATCTACCACGGGTTCAACCTCGATCCGTTCCCAGCCTCCGACGCGATCGCCAACGCGGTCGTCTTGACCGGCACCGTGCTGTTACCGATCTGGGTGCTCGCCGCGGCTGCGCGCCGCCGACCGGCCACCAGCCGCGCGCGCGAGCCCTCGGCAAACCGCACCGACTCCGGGCGCATCAGCGGAATCTCCGACGACACTCGGAATCTTCTGATTCGCGTCAGCTTCAGGGAGTCGCGCAGACGGTACGGCGCGGTGATGGAGCCGATGCGGGTCTTCGCACATCACCCGAAGCTGATGGCCGGCAGCGCCGCGCTCGAGTTGGCCTCGGAACGGTCGCGGCTGGTCTCGGCGCGCCTCAAGCATCTCGCGGAGCTGCGGGCGGGGATGATCTGCGGCTGCGAATGGTGTCTCGATTTCGGATCCTCGACCAGTGCCGAGGTCGCAGTCGGCGAAGCGGAGCTGCGTGAGCTCCCGACATATCAGCGCAGCTCGCGGTTCACCGAGCTCGAGAAGGTCGTCCTCGACTACGCAACCGGTATGTCGCGGAGTCCCGTCGCCGTCTCGGATGTGCTCTTCGACCGTCTACGCGAACACTTCGATGAGGCCCAGCTGGTCGAGCTGACAAGCATCATCGCGCTCGAGAACTACCGGGCGCGCTTCAACTGGGCACTCGGCATCGAGGCCCAGGGGTTCTCCGAGGGCGCCTTCTGCCTCCCTCCTGAAGCACCCAGCACGTGAGCACAGCGGCCGCAGCGGAACCGGTCTGTATTCGGGTGGTCACCTGGAACCTATGGTGGCGCTTCGGCCGGTGGCGTGATCGAGCAGCAGCGATACGTTCGGTTCTGCTCGAAGCGAGCCCGGACATCTGTGGACTGCAGGAGGTCTGGGCCGATGACAGCGCAAATCTCGCTGGTGAGATTGCGGCTGAGCTGGGGATGCATTGGGCTTGGAACCCTTCCCCGTTCCCGGAGCGGTGGCAGCAGCGCGCAGGCGAGCCGGCAGCCGTGATCGGCAACGCCGTCCTGAGCCGATGGCCGATCTCCGAAACGGTGGAGCTGCGGTTGCCTGCAGGCGACAGCGGTGACGATGCGCGGACGGCCGTCCTCGTGATCGTGCACGCGCCTGCCGGCCGGGTCCCGTTCGCGACCACCCAGCTGACATCGGCCCCCTGGGACTCGGCCAGCCGCATCGCTCAGGTCAGGGAACTCGTCGGACTCCTGGCGGCGCACGATGTCCACGACTTCCCGGTGGTGCTGACAGGGGACCTGAACGCCGAGCCCGACTCGGACGAGGTCCGCTTGCTCGGCGGTCATAAGACGCCGCCGGCCCGTCCGGGCTTCGTGCTCGTCGACGCCTGGCGCTACGCCGAGACGGACGCGATCCCGTGGACCTGGGACCGCGCGAACCCGCATGTCGCCGCGACGATGGAGCCGAGCGCGCGCATCGACTACGTCCTCGTCGGCCCTCCGCGCGACGGACGAGGTCGGGTCACCTCGGTGGAGCGCCTCGGTCACCGGCCGGTCCGAGGCGTCTGGTCCTCGGACCACGCCGGCCTGCTCGTGAAGCTGGGAGTAGAACGGCTGCTCTAGTGTTCCCCACGTGCCACGGCCACAGGTGCATCACTCGGACACGATGCTCGACGCAGCACGCGATCTCCTGCTCGAGAGCGGCTCGGGGAGTGCCACGGTCGAGGCGATCGCCGGGCTGAGCGGTGCGCCAACCGGCTCGATCTACCACCGGTTCGGCTCACGCGACGGCCTTCTCACTCGGCTCTGGATCCGCGCCGTATACCGCTCCCAGGCGTCGTTCCTGGCGGCGCTCGAGCATGAGGATCCCCGCACCGCGGCTCTCGCGGCGGCGCAGTCGATTCTGGAATTCTGTGAACAGGAGCCCGCAGATGCCCGCTTGCTCGTCTCCTTCCGGCGCGAAGACCTGATCCGCACAGCACCGACCGGGCAGCTCGCCGAGGAGCTCGAAGAGCTCAACCGCCCGGTCCAGGCGGCAGTCGTCGCGCTCGCTCGGCGGCTCTACGGCCGACCGACACGAGCGGCGGTGAGCCGCACCCTGCTTGCCGTCTTCGATCTCCCCTACGGGGCCGTACGTCGCTACCTGATCACGGGCAGCAAGCTGCCAGCCGGGCTGCGAGACGATCTCGCACGCGCGGTGAACGCGGTGCTCGGCGATGGGGAGCGCCGGCCCGGGGAACGCGGGTAGCCACGATCGTCGCCTCGATCGCGACGACGGCGGGCTTGGCGATGAGCTACCCCGCGGTGATGGCAGCGACGGATTCCAGTGCTGCCTGACGCATGCGGTCAGTCCTGCTTCCTGGCTCGTCGGCGTTCAACCCGTAGGCCGTCGCGTCGGCCACGGTGCAGACTTCGCCGAACCCTCCCCAGTGGCCGTCGGTGATCTGGCGCAGGTGAACCCAGACGCGGTGGGCCTCGACCATCGAGTTCTCGCTGCCCTCCGCGGTCAGAACCGCCGCGGTGACGCGTTTGATGAGCTTCTCGCGCCCCCGCCCCGCAAGCGGACCGAATAGGCCCGGCGCACCTTCGGGGAGTGTGACGGTTACGCGGTAGATCGGTTTCGCTGGGACCTGGCCGCCGACGAACACCTCCTGCTCGTTGACGAAGCACCACGCAAGCGCCTGCATGTGCTCAGCATCGCCGAAATCGGCCATGGGCGCGGCCTCGAGCGCCAGGACGAGCGTCGACAGCTCGCCGGCGAGTCGCTGCTTGGCGGCGTCGTCCAATGCCCCTTTGGTCGTTGTGATCTCAATCATCGGCACGACAGGACCTCCAGTGATGGACTGCTGAATGCGCTCTGCAACGCTCACCGCGCGCATGCTTCCGAACGAAGTCGACGAGTTCTCCCAGCTAGGCGGCTCTAGCTTGTGCGGCCCTGGCGGCCCGCTCGAGGAACGCAAGGATCGCGGCGGTGTCGTAGTGGAACATCTGTGCGCGAGCGAGCTTGCCGTCGCGCACCTCGTAGAGACCCAGCACGGGTGACTCGTAGCGCTCGCCATCGGGCGCCAAGGCGCGCGTGGTGTAGAGCACGATCACCTCATCCCCGTCGGTTGCCACGACTCGCGGGTCCATCCGCCGCTCCTCCTCCGTCGGCTGCAGCGGGCCCCAGGTTCCCAGCCAGGTCGTCTCAGGCGCTGATTCAAGCTGGTCGCGCATAGCGGCCTTGCCGCGAGCCGTGTACGGGTACGGAAGCGAGGGCGCGTCGTGGAGCTCGACATCATCGTGGTAGAGCGCGAATAGCGCCTCTGCGTCTCGTTCCTGGACGGCGCGGATGACGGCCAAGACGACCTCTGCGTTGGTCATGGGGACTCCGATCTCACGGGCGGACCCTTGGCGGATCCCTAGTCGGGAGGCATTATAGAGTACAAATTCTATAACGGCTTGGGTGCAGGAGGACATGCCCGCCCGACGTGGCGGTTCATTCAGCGTCCGACCAGTTCATGTGGGCATCGATGATCTCGGCGAGCCGCCGTGGCTGGTCGAGCGGCACGAGCACATAGCTGTCCTCGACGATCACCATCCGAGACCTCGGGAAGGCGGCGGCCAACGCCTCGCCCTCGCTCATCGGCATGACTCGGTCCTCGGCTGCCCAGACGACCGTCACGGGGCCGCCGAAACGCCCGAGCTCGCGCGTCGCCGCGACCAGCCTGCGCCGACCCTCCCGGGTGCCGCGGATGTAGCGCCGAGCGTCTCGAAGGATCGCCGGGTCGCTCCACGGGCCACTCAGCCACTGCTCGACGAGATCAGCTGGCATTCCGTGCTTGGCCATCCACCCGAAGGTGAAGGGAGTCCTCCGGAGTGCCGGCAGCCTCATGGCGCCCAGCGCGAGGCGAAGCCCGCCGGGGATCGATCCCAGCAAGGCCAGGTTCTTGCCCGGGAGTCCCGGTGGGTAGTTCCCTGCGGTCTCGCAGGCGACGAGGATCAGCCCCGAGATCCGGGCTGTCAGGCCCTCGGCGATCAGGATCTGAGGCGCGGCCCAGTCGTTGAAGGCGAGCGTCGCGTCGTGCAGGCCGAGCTTCTCGAGGAACTCGGCGAGCAGCCGCGCCTGGCCGGCGAGGGAGAGGTCGGCGCCGGGCTTCATCGGGAGGCGGTGCCCGCCCAACGGGAGGGTCGGCAGGATGCAGCGGTACTCCGGGGTGAGGTGCGAGACGACCTCGCGCCATTGCCCGCCGTCCATGAGGACACCGTGCAGAAGCACCAGCAGGCGCCCCGCCCCGCCTGTGTCGCGGTACTCGATCGCGCCGGCCGAGAGCTCGAGCCGGGACATGGCTAAGATAGTAGAGGATGTCCTCTACTATGTCGCGCCGAGGCGTAATGAAGCCGCGTCGATCGTGAGGCTCCCGAACAGCGCGCACACTTCCCGGCCCTGGCGGATCCACGAGCTCACGCGCGATTTCCGGCTCGAGGATGTGTGGGCGCTGCCAACGCCAGGGAGTCCGGAGGATCTCCCCCGGCTGGTGCAGCAGATCACCGCCGGCGACACCTCGACGAACCCCTCCCGCGCCGCCCGGGCGCTGTTCGCGATCCGGTGGCAGGTCGGGGAGCTGCTGGGTTGGGATGACGCGGGCGCGCGCCACGGCGCGCAGCGGCCGACGCTGCGCGACCGGTTGCCCGCCGATCTGCGCGAGGCCCCGGGCCCGGACTTCGACCGGCTTCCCTTCTCCTCGCTCTACCTGCTCGCCGACGAGTTTGCGGCGGAGATCGTCAACCGGACCGTTCACGGGGTGATGCACATCGGCTGGGTCCCTGACCAGACCGACGGCTACCGCGGGCAGATGGCCGTCTTGGTGAAGCCGAACGGGCTACTCGGGACCGCTTACATGGCCGCGATCAGGCCGTTCCGGCACCTGATCGTCTATCCGCCGCTGATGCGAGAGATCGGGCGGGCGTGGCGGGCGCGCGCCGGCGATCCGACACCGGCTTAGATCGAGCCGCGAATTCGCCGTGGAGATGCCCTCGTGTGAGTGCCACACGCTCAACGCGCTTTCGGATCCTAGGTTCGCTCGTCGCCGCCGGGCGCACCCTCCGCCCAACGGGCAATAGCGAGCTCAGCGCGCTACCGGTGGGCGATGCGGGGGCGCGGTACGACCGCTGGGCGGCCCTTTACGACCGCGTCGTGAGCGCCCGCGCGAATAACCGCGTCGTGTTGGGCACGAGCACCGCGGCCATCGCGCATGCACGGTGCTCGTCGAGCGGTTCCCGAAGCAGTGAGCTCGAGCCGCCACCGTCGTGTTGGTGGCCGATCGGCGTTCAGGGGCAGAGGCTGACGGTGTGCGCCGCAGTGGTGATCGTGGCCGGCCAGGCGGTCCTGTCGGCGTCGTACCACGTTCGCCGCTCGGGATCGACCACGTGACCCTCGACGCGGTCCCCACAACCGCCGAGCAACCGGCCAGACGAATCGAGCCGCGTTCGTTGACGAGAACCAGCCCGAGCGTGCGTGATAACACCGAGTACGGCCGGGGACGGAACGATCCGCGCCGACGACGTCGCCACGTTCCGGCGCCTGACGTCGGCGCGGCAACACCTAGCGCCAGCGGCCCCCGGAGCCTCGCCGCCGCTCAGGAGGACGCCACTCGCAACACCAGCGAGCCGACGGCGAGCACGAGGAACGCGAGCGGCGGGGCGATGTTCCAGAAGCGCGCCCGAAAGTGAGTGATGATGGCGCCGATGAAGAACAGGACCAGGCCGACGGAGGCCGCAAGCCCGAGCAGAGGCACGCCGATACCCACCAGTAATCCGAGCGCGCCCGCCGCCTTGAGGGCACCCAGTGATAACAGCCACGACTGCGGTACGCGTGCCTTGGCCATGTTGGCCAGGAGCCACTGCGGGCGGGTGAAGTCGACGGTCGCGGCATAGATGTTGGCCGCGGCGGTCACGACGGTGACGACGACGTAGGCGGTAAGAATGGGCAACGCCTCCTCGGAGAAGGTCACATCGCCTCGATTTCGTTCGTCTACTCCTTAGACGGAGGGCTGCGAACGGATGTGACCACGAACGAGCGAGAGTGGCTGGCGGCGCGGTTCGAGGACAACCGCCCGCACCTGCGTGACGTCGCCTACCGGATGCTCGGTTCGGTCAGCGACGCCGACGACGCGATGCAGGAGTTCTGGCTGCGCCTGAGCCGCTCCGACGCGAGTGGCGTCGAGAACCTGCAGGCGTGGTTCACGACCGGCGTGGCGCGGGTGTGCCTGGACATGCTGCGCGCGCGCCGGTCACGACGCGAGGAGCCCTTGGAGTCTCGTCTTCCCGAGCCGATCGTCAGCTCGGAGGACGGCGTCGACCCCGAGCATGAAGCGCTGCTCGCCGACTCGGTCGGGCTCGCGCTGCTCGTGGTGCTCGAGACCCTGACGCCGGCCGAGCGGCTCGCGTTCGTGCTGCACGACATGTTCGCCGTGCCCTTCGACGAGATCGCGCCGCTGGTGGAGCGCACGCCCGCCGCGACAAGACAGCTCGCAAGCCGCGCACGCCGCCGCGTTGGAGATGCCCCCGTGCCGGACGTCGACCGCGACCGCCAGCGAGAGCTCGTCGACGCGTTCCTCGCCGCCGCACGCGGCGCTGACTTCGACGCTCTCGTCGCGGTGCTCGACCCCGACGTCGTGCTGCGAATCGACCGCGGCCCGAAGGCTCGGGGGGCGGCGAGAGAGGTGCGCGGTGCCCGCGCCGTGGCCGAGCGGGGCGTCGCCTTCTCGCGTCTTGCCCCCTTTGCACGACCCGCGCTCGTCAACGGCGCCCCGGGGCTCGTCGTGGCCCGACACGGTCGGCTGCTCGGGGTGGCCGGCTTCACGGTCACGCACCGCAAGATCGTTGAGATTGATCTGCTCATGGATCCCGCACGGCTGCGGGAGCTCGACTTGACCGCCCTCGGTGAGTGACGATCAGGAACGTCGCACGACGACGCGGTGTTGCGCGGTCAGCTGGTTGAGGCTTCGGGATCGGGTCGCGAAAGGCCGGACGCGCAAAAGTCGCGCTGGCGTTGCTGATAGGGGCCGGCCGGCGGGGGCTTTCAGGGGCGTGGAGGAGCGGGTGGGACGGGACCGATGGCGGCCGCGGGTGGGGGCGACGGGCGTTTGTCGGTGTCGACGGGTGGTCCGGGAGCGGCTGAGCCGTCGTCGGTGGCGTGGATGACGGCGGCCGCTGCCCTCCACGAAACGCAGGAATGCTCTGGCGGCCGATCGGACCCAGCATCGCTTGAGCTGCGACGCGTGGGACTCGATAGCGACGGCGGCGCTGCTGCCTTTCCAGGAGCGAGGCGGGAGTCGATCGCGCGCTGGCGGACGCCTCGTCCTCGTCCATCGCGAGAGTACGGTGAGCGGTGCCGAGATGCTCGCATCCCGCGCCGAGTGACAACGCGCCATGCGCCCGATGTCGCGCCGGCAGAATCCCGCGTGGCGGCGCGCCGGCGTAGCGAGCGCCGAGGGGGCTTCTCATCGGCGGCCTCGCCGAGCTTCCGGTCCCAGATCGCCGCGACCCAGTCCACACGCACGCGAGCGCGAGGTCGTCCTTGCCGTTGAACAGGCTGATACAGCGCGCCGCGTGTGAGGCCCGCCTCGGGCGCCACTTGCTCGAGTACGAGGTTGCGGTGGCTGTAGCGCGAGAGGCCGCACGGCGGACTCGAGCAGCGCCTCCCGCGTACGCGTGCGGCGCTCGGCCTGGTGGCGCCAGCGTGACCGGCGGGCTTCGCCGCCGTAAGTCGAGTCAGGCACGCTCGAGGACGGCATCGCTGCTGCGATCCGCCTGCCGGAGTCCTCCCGCCACGACCTGCCGCGCCGTCCGCCGGTGGAGCAGCCCGACGAACGCCCAGACCGCCCTCGCGACCAGCGGCCGCCTGTAGCGCAGGACGGTCGTGAGCACTCTGCGCTGCGGTTCGACATTGCGGCCGACCATTACTGTGTCCATCAGCGGGTCGGAGTCCTCCAGCACGACCACGTCGGCGTCGGACTCGACGATGCGAGCCGAGTCGAGGCCGTCCCGCGCGCCGGCGATTCGCTTGATCCAGGCCGGCGTGGCGTCAACCCCCGCGCGCACCCACTCCTCGGGCGAGCAGGGATCCGGCCCCTCGAGCTGCAGCTCAAAGGCGTCGGCGTAGTCGTAGCTGCGGGCGACAGCGATCGGGTCGGTGACGCTGACGCGGCGCGCCCCATCGAGAGCCTGGCCCTTCATTGGAGCCTCCTGCTGCCACTGGCGTCGGACCGCTCGTAGCAGCATCGGGTACACGAGCAGATGCCGGAACGGCTTGATCGCGGCCATGTACGCCTTACCGAGCCACCCGTTCGGCTTGACCAGCACGGCCATCTGGGCGTGATAGCCGTTACCGGAGCCGTCAGGCACCCAGCCGATGTGCATCAGCGAATGGACGGTCTTGCTGGCGTACTCGGCCACCCACTCGTCACGTGTCTGGTAGAGAGAGACGAAGATCGGCGGGCCGGCCACCTGCGTCCGCCCGGGAACCGCGCGCAGATCCGGACCGCGGGGCCCTTGGAGCAGATCGGCGGGCAACCGCTCGCGCAGCGAGCGTACCCGTTCATCGACGCCGGATTCGGCCTTGTCCCAGCCGAACAGCTCGCCGAGCTTCCAGCGGAGGCCAAACAGGGCGCGGAACACGGCCGGGAACTCGCGGCCGTCCGCGAACCGACCGGCCGCGCTCATGTCCACAAGTCGCGCCAGGTCATCGGGACCCCCTGGGGTCGGCAGTTCCCATACGTCCTCGAGCTCGAAGTCTCCGGTGAGCTCGTGAACCCGCCACGGTCGGGAGTTGTGCGCAGTCTTCGGGAGCCTCATCGTGGACCTCCTTCGGTCGAGCCATCGGCCTGGCGCACCACGCTCGCCGTGCCCCCGCGAAGCGGAGACAGACGCTGCATAGAGCGCCAGGCCGAGACGCTGGTATTGGCGACTCTTGGGTGTCGACCGCGACCGCCCGTCGGGCGCCGGCGGTGTGGTCGGCCAGCGATCGCCCGGCCAGAGGCGGTCACCCTGGAACCGAGGCCGTCGATGAGCGCCGACTTCCTCTGGCGCGACGGGCAGCCCCCGCGTGTGGGTGTCTCGATGTCCAAGGCCGAACTCCCTACGGTGGCGTATGGTCGCGACCATACTGTAGCGTATTGTCCGTACGGGCGCGTATAGTCCTCACCGTGGCGCAACCGAGGTCGCAAATCCGACTCAGTCGAGAGGACTGGATCGACGCCGCGCTCGAGGGGCTCGCCGACGACGGTGCCTCCGGGGTGGCGGTCGAGCGACTCGCCGCTCGCCTAGGGACGACGAAGGGCAGCTTCTACTGGCATTTCAAGGACCGGGAGGAGCTCATCACCGAGGCGCTCGCCACCTGGGAGCGGGAGGACACCGACGCCATGATCGAGGAGATGAACGAGATCAGCGACCCGGTCGAGCGCCTGCGCATCGGGACGGTCATGGCGACCGAGTACGAGGAGGAGGAGAACCCGGACGTGCGCCTCCTTCCCTCGGCCTCCGACCCGGTCGTCGGCGAGGTCGTCAAGCGCGTGCAGGGCAAGCGCCTCGACTTCCTCGCCCAGACCTTCCGCGAGGCCGGCTTCACACCGGCCGAGTCCCGCCTCCGGGCCCGGCTTGCGTACAGCCTCGCCCTCGGCTGGCACCACCAGCGGCTGATCGAGGGCTCCGAGCGTGCGACGCCGAGGCAACGCGCGGCCTACCAGCGGCGGGCGGTCGAGCTCCTCATGACCCAGAGCTGACTCCGCCCTCCCCACGCCGCATCGCGCCAACGGATGATCTCGCCTTCGTCCGCCAGGTTCCGACCAGCGCCTGTACCGACGAATCTCGGCTTCGGCCATGGGTGAGACCTCAATGCGCCTCGACCCACGACGCCCGCCTGAGGGACGGATGCGGCCGTGCTCACCCACGCCAGGCAGGCTCTTGAAACGGACGACGAGCACGAGCCCAGGGTGAGGCTCCTGCTTCTCAGAAAAGGAGCTGTCTTGGCGTACTGTTCCACCGTCCGCTCGCTGCTGGGATGGACGACGACCAGCAGTCGTGGCGCGGGGCCCGGGGCCGTCGCGACGCGCGATTGCGCTACCTGGCGCGGGACAGCGCGCGCTATTGCGTCTGCCTCGGACGTCGCGCAGCACGCGTGTCAGCTTCGCTTTGTGGTGAGCTGGTGCTTGCGGCCGCGCGGTGGCGTCGTTGTCGCTCGCGGGCTCCGCACGGGGATTCGGCGTGCCAGCGCCGTGTGCCGGGTCGCGTCGTGTCGTAGAACACGAGGTTGCAGGCGGGCAGCGCGCAGCGCTTGAGGCGCTGTGGGTCGATCTCACCGAGCTCCAATGCGACCTGGCGGGCGAGCGTGGCCGTGAGCGTGGGTTCGCTCCACTGCAGCCGCGTGTGCAGACTGTGACCCCCACCGACGTCCAGGCGCACCGTCGCGGCGCTGGGCTCGGCGAGTCTGGTCAGCCGCGCAGCTGGCCGGGCCAAGGGGCGCCGGTCGAGCAGAGCGTCCACGAGCTCCACGGTCGTCTTGTGAAGCTCGCGTAGCGTGCGCAGCTGGGCGGTGCCCAGGCGTGCTAGTCCGAGCGCCTGTGCCGCCGTTGTTGGGTTGGCGAGCGGGTCGGGATAGATCCTGGGGCCGCGGCCGGGCTTTCGTGGGACGGTCAGGTTCGCGAGCCGCAGCAGCGTGTCTGGGGTCACGCGCCGGCAGGCACGGCGTGGCCGAGGAATCGCGTTCGCGGGCGTGAGACGAGCTCGTTCGCGCGTTGCGCGTTGGGGTGGGTGCGGTACTCGCGCAGGACGTCGTCGGGGCGTTGGCGGTTCGTCCAGCGACTGACGACGAGCAGGTGGCCGGGGTCGTCGAGGTCCTCGATCAGCTCGTGCCCGAGGTAGCCGTCGAACTGGGTCATGTCGCGCCAGATCGCCTCGGTGATCGCGCGCCCCTCGTCCACCGCCTCGGGCGGAAAGTGCGAGTCCCAGACTGAGTAGACAGGCATTCGCGTCCCTTCTCCGCGTCGATCAGTAGTAACGGACAAACAGCGTATTAGACCGTTACGAAACGTGCAACTCGGCTGGGGCACGATGTCGCGCCGGGCTGCTCCCTTCGCGTGCTTGCGCAGCTCAGCCAGATTGGTGCGTGAGTCCTGCTTCGGCGAAAGTGAGTAGGCCGCTCAAGCCGCGTGCGTCACTCCTTGGCGATGAATGGAGCACTCTGCGAGCCGCTCGCGACCGGGTTCCTGGCTGGCGATCGGGGGGAGCGGGGCGGTGGGCAGCCCGGAGGCCACCACCGCCCCGTACGGCCGGGCTCAGCCCAGGTCGATCGTGAGGGTATGGGTGCCGGTGGCCGCGCCGGCGGCGACCCTGACCTCGGTGCCCCGCGTGGTCTGCACCAGGACGAACGGCGCCGGC
>JBKPDQ010000076.1:0-28411 GCA_046728015.1 Actinomycetota bacterium | reverse complement strand
CAAGGAGGTCGCGGCGGCTCTGTTCGTCACCGTCCGCACCGTCGAGGCGAACCTCACCCGGATCTACTCGAAGCTCGGGATCCGCTCGCGCACCGAACTCGCCGCGCGCAGCCGGTCTGCGGAGGAGGCCGCCGAGAGCTGACGGCGAGGCGGCCGGCGCTGCCCGAGCTCGATGGATTGAGACAGTCGCCGGGGTAAGCGAAGCCCCGCGGGCGCGACCTCGCGGCGCCCGCGGGACCCGATTCGGTCGGCTCTTCAGCTATGCGACGGGCTGACGGGAACCGGGCTCCGCCTGTGGCGGAGCTGGGTGTACAGACCTGCCAGCAGCACCATCGCTGCGAGCGAGATCGCCGCGCCGATGCCGGCGTCGCCCCAGTCGAACCCGCTCCGGTCGTCCGCCGAGACGGACGAGGCCGGGGCCTGGGTCGGGACCGGGTCGGGCGCGCCGGTCAGGGCGCTGACGCTCGAGAACGTGGAGTCGTCGGCACTCCGGACGGCGGCCGGGACGTCGGCGCCGGTGAGGGCGCTGACGCTCGAGAAACCGGACGGCTGGTCGGAGCCACCGGAACCGCCGCTGGGCTGATAGCCGTATGAGCCGAGCGCGCTGGCCGGAACGACCAGGCAAAGCGCGAGTACGGCGCTCGTGCACTTGATTCGTGTGGACATGGGACCTCCTCAGGTGCCCGGGCGGCTTCGTTTTCTTGGCCCGAGCTTCGAGGAGCAACCTAGGCTCGAGGGCGCTTCGCCGCATCGGGGAAACCCACATCCTTTGCCCGCGCCGTTCCAGACTCGCCCTCCGGCGGCTGGCACTGCGCCAGCTCCGGGATGTGCTATTCGAGGTCGCGGTTGATCGTCTGGCGGACCAGCGCTGGGTATCGGCGCCGGCGATCCGGTAGCGGCCTCCCGTTATCGGACGGATGGAGGCGTCGCGAGCAGCTCGTCACAGGCTCTCGCTGCGGACGAGCGGCGAGCGTCCGGCTCCAGTCAACGCAAACTCCTCGCCGTCCACTACCGCTGATCGCCGCTCAGCTGCTCGATACGCGCGAGCGCCTCGTGGTCGAGTCCCTTCGGATCGCGCAGCCGCTTGGCCCAGCTTGAGCCGGCTCGGCGCGTCGGGGGTGATGGGAGCCGTCGCGTGCAGTGTTTGGCCCAACGATTGGCCCAACGACCTGCGACCTCTCGCGTGCGGGATCCGGACCAGGGCTCAGGGAATACGCCGATTTGCAGGCCTTTTCATGGGCGCGGCTGGTTTCGAACCAGCGACCTCTCGCGTGTGAAGCGAGCGCTCTCCCACTGAGCTACGCGCCCCGCGTTGCGATTCTAGATGCGAGTGCGACCTCGTCGAAAGAGCCCAGTCGCCCCCTACCGAGCAGGGCCTGCCTGGCCCAAAGACGACGAGGCGGAAGGAGCAAGGATGCGAGAGCGAGCGGGGCTTGGGGCGAGGCACCTGACGTTCGTCTGCGGGGCGTGTCGGCTTGGCGCTGGTCCCGGCGACCGCGAGCGGGTGACGAGCGCCTACCACCCGAACCAGAACGCACGGACATCGCCAATGGACGCCGCCGGGAGGCGATGTGTCGAGCGTGTAAAGCCCGCGTCACCGGTCGGAGAACGGGTATCAACGAACAGCCGGAAAACACGGAAGGAGCGACAAATGCCGAAGCGAACCGCGCAAGCCGAATGGAACGGAGACCTGCCCGGCGGCAAGGGGCGGATGGCGTTCGGGGGTGGTGCGTTCGAAGGTCAATACTCGTTCGGGTCGCGCTTCGAGGAGGGCGAGGGAACCAACCCGGAGGAGCTGATCGCGGCGGCCCACGCGGGCTGCTTCTCGATGCAGCTCGCCGGTGTGATGAGCGCCGACGGCCACGTGCCGGACTCTGTGCGAACCACCGCCAAGGTGAGCCTCGACAAGGACGGCGACGCCTTTTCGATCACCCGGAGCGACCTCGAGACCGAGGTCGAGATCGACGGTCTGGAGGATGACGAGTTCCAGCGCTACGCGACGCAGGCCAAGGAGATTTGCCCGGTCTCGCGGGCCCTAGGTGCGATCGAGATCGGCCTGGAGGCGCGGCGCGCCTAAACCCGGACGGGCCTAGCCGCCCGTCCCCCCGCTGAGCGAGTCGTCGGATCCGCCCGCCAGCGGGCTCTGCCAGAACGACGTCCTCTCACGAGCGCCGGGCCAGTTGAGCTCGATATGGACGTGGTCCATGTGGGCGGCGGTGCGATCGAGGTGCTTGCGGCGCTCCCCGTTGCGCTTGAAGCAGTAGCTGTACGGCTCCAGCTTCTTCGCGTTGCCGTACCACTGCTTGCAGTTGTAGATCAGGCCCTGAACGCCCATGCGGAGTGCAAGCGCATGGGAGTTCCCGTTGGCGTCCGTCCTCAACAGGGTCCGGATGAGGCGCTTGGCGGCCCGGCGCTCGCGACGGACGCCCGCGTCGAGCGCCCAGTCGATCGCCCGACCTTCCGAATGGACGCTGAGCCCGTCACCGAGCGGCTCGCAGCGGATGATGCTCCACGTCTCGCCGCGCACGTTGTCTTCGAGCCAGCGCTGCATCGCCCTCATTCCGGGCGGAACCTTCGAGCGGCAGCGCTCGGCGTAGTCGTAGCGGTAGTCGTCCATCGGCTCGTTGATGAGGCGCGGGTCGTTGGCGGGGTTCGGGCGCAGGCCCGCGAGCGCGGAGGCCCCGACCGCGCAGGCGAGCGCGCACGCACAGAGCATGGCGATCAACAGCCGTCCCACCATCGAGAGTTCTATTCGGCTGGTGCAGGCGGACGCCTTAGCGAGCTAGGATCTGCAACGGACCGTGCTAGGCGGGGCGCTAGCGGTGCCCTGTAACCCGCAATCCGCTCTAGCGGGGCTGAACGCCCGTCCGAGGGTCGCGGCCTTCGGGGTCAGTACGTCGCGGGCGGTGTTGAAGGCCAGGTCCCGCGCAATGTAGGTCCGTGAACCAGGTCAGGTCCGGAAGGAAGCAGCCTTAAGCGATAGCCCGCATGTGCCGCGGACAAGCCTGGCCTGAGCCAGCCACGACGGGCACGCCCGGTGACCGCTCTCGAGGGCGGGCGCACGGTCCTGCCCTAAACCCGTTCGTCTTCAGCGGTCGGCCGGTACGTGGCCTTGAGCTGGTCGACGGCGTCCTTGGCTTCTCGGCGGAGCCGGAGTCGCCGCCGAACCAAGGCTCCGCTCGCCCAGCCGCTCGTACAGCTCGCTCACCTTGCGCTCGAGCGCGGCGAATGCGGCGGCCGTGATCGAGGATGTCCGGGGTCGCCATCGGCGGCGGTCTCGCAGCTTGCGTGAAGCACCGGCGACGAGCCTCGGGCGGTCGCTCAGGCCGTCAGTAGTATCGGCGGGGTGACCCCGGAGACCTCGCTTTACCGTCGCCACCGCCCCCAGGGGTTCGACGAGGTGGTCGGTCAGGAGCACGTTGTTCGCACCCTCCGCAACGCGATCGAGCGGGACCGCGTTCACCACGCATACCTGTTCGTCGGCTCGCGGGGGACCGGAAAGACCTCGCTGGCGAAGATCCTCGCCCGGTCGCTGAACTGCGTCAACGGCCCGACCGTGACGCCGTGCGGCGAGTGCGAGTCGTGCCGCGCGATCGCCGCGGGCACCTCGCTCGACGTGATCGAGATGGACGCGGCGTCCAACCGCTCCGTCGACGACATTCGACAGCTGCGTGAGCGCGTCGGCTACGCCCCCGCGGCCGGCCACTGGAAGGTCTACATCCTCGACGAGGCCCACATGCTCACGCGCGAGGCGTGGAACGCGTTCCTGAAGACGCTCGAGGAGCCGCCGTCGAACACGGTCTTCGTCCTGGCGACCACCGAGCCACACAAGGTGATGCCCACCATCGTGGACCGCTGCCAACGCTTCGACTTCCAGCGGCCGTCGCCCGAGCAGATCGCCGGCGTCGTCAGACGCGTCGCTGATGCGGAGGGCATCGAGATCGAGCCGGGGGCCGTTGTCGCGGTCTCGCGCGCCGCCGCCGGAAGCTTCCGCGACGCGCTCGGGACGCTCGATCAGCTCGTCTCCTATGGCGGCAAGAAGGTGCAGACCGAAGATGTGCTCGCCGTGCTCGGGGTGGCGGACGCCGAGCTGATCCTGGCCGCCGCCGACGCGCTCGCTGCAGGCGATGCGCGGGGCGTGCTGGAGGCGACCGAGCGGCTCTCGGCCTCCGGCCACGACGTCGTTCAGTTCGGCCGCGACCTGCTCGCCCACCTCCGCGAGCTGCTGGTGGTGCGCACGATCGGCGACCTGCCCGACACGCTCAGCTTCACCGCAGTCGAGCCCGAGCGCCTGCGCTCGCAGGCAGATGCGTTCACCGACATGGCTCTCGGCCGGGCAATCGACGCGATCGCCGAGGCCCTCGCAGCAGTGCGAGAGGGGGATGAGCCTCGAATGACTCTCGAGTTGGCCTTGCTACGCGCCGCGCGACCTGACCTGGATCCGTCGCGAGAGGCTCTCGCCCAGCGGGTCGAGCGGCTTGAGCGTGCGGCGGGCCAAGGCTCAGGGGCGTCGCCTGCCTCACCGTCGGCCGCGACGGAGGCGCATGCGCCGTCGTCGCGCACGGGGAGCCGGGGGCAGGCCCGGGTTCGGCGGCCTACCGACGTTGACTTGGACTTGGAGCGCTTGGTCGGGCTCTGGCCGGCCGTGGTCGAGCAAGTTCGGGACTCAGGGTCGGAGCTCCTCTCGCACGTCCTTGCCACGGCCAAGCCGGTCGCTGTAGACGTGCAAGAGGCGGTGATCAAGCTGGGCTTCCCTACCTCGGCCGCGTTCAACAAGCGAAAGGCCGAAGCCACCGACGCCCGCGATCGAATCGGCGAGGCCGTGCAGACGGTTGTCGGCGAGAGGCTGCGACCGGTCTATGTCCTGCTCGAAGGCGACGACACCGCCTCCGAAGAGGAGGCTCCGAAGCTCAGTGAGGAGGAGTTGATCGCGCGCTTACGAGAGGAGTTCGGCGCCGAGGAGGTCGACACCACCGCGGAGGAACCGAAGGCGAAGGAGGCCGAGGGCTGATGGCGCGACAGAAGGGACCGGGCGGCTTGGACCTGAACGCGATGATGAAGCAGGTCCAGCAGATGCAGGCCGAGATGGGCCAGGCCCAGGAGAAGCTCAAGGATGAGGTCGTCGAGGCGAGCGCTGGCGGGGGCATGGTGAAGGTCAAGATGAGCGGCGACTTGCGCCTGCTCGAGATCGCCATCGACCCCGAAGCCGCCGACCCCGAGGAGGTCGAGATCCTTCAGGACATGGTGCTCGCGGCCGTCAATGAGGCGATCCGCTCTGCCCAGGAGCTGGCCGCCAACCGCCTTGGGGGCATCGCCGGCGGGCTCGGCGGCGGTGGGCTCGGAGGACTGGGCCTGCCCGGCGTCTAGCGCCGATCCACGACCAGCGCCATGCCGACCTCCGGCGTGGTCTCGGAGAATCCGTGCCGGCGATAGAGCTCGCGACCCGGCGGGTCGGCGAACAGCGAGACATAGGCACCGTCAGGGGCGTCGGCGTGGACTCGGTCGAGGAGCCGGGTGAGGATGGCGCCGCCGATGCCGCGCCGCCGATGCTCGGGATGCACGGCCATATCGACCACCTGCAAGAAGCAGCCGCCGTCCCCGATGATCCGACCCATCCCGATCGCTTCGCCGCTGGCAGTTCGCACGACCGCGCTCGTATTCGGGGGGAGTTCCACCGGCCGCTCAGATTCGGGATGTTCGAGGCGCCATCGGCCGCGGCTCCCGCTAGCTTCCAAAACGGAATACCTATGTATCCCGGACCGATCAACCGCCTCGTTTCCGAGCTCGCAAAGCTGCCTGGCATCGGACAGCGCACGGCGCAGCGGCTCGCCTTCCACGTGCTCCGCGAGGAGGAGACGGAGGCGCTTGCCCTGGCCGAGGCCATCAGAGAAGTCAAGGAGAAGGTCGGGCTGTGCGAGGTCTGCTTCAACCTCTCGGAGGGGCAGCGCTGTCAGATCTGCGACGACCCGAGGCGCGACCGCGCGCTGATCTGCGTGGTCGAGCAGCCCGCCGACGTGATCCCGATCGAACGCACGCACGAGTACAGGGGCCTCTACCACGTGCTGGGTGGTGCCCTGTCGCCGATCGACGGGATCGATCCCGATGACCTGCGGATCACCGAGCTCGTCGCTCGCATCGAGGGCGGCGAGGCGGAGGAGGTCGTGCTCGCGACGAATCCGACCACCACGGGTGAGGCCACGGCTCATCACCTCGCCGAGCTGCTGCGCGGCAAGGTGACGATTACCCGGCTCGCCAGCGGGCTACCCGTCGGTGCCGATCTCGAGCACGCTGACGAAGTC
The DNA here is from genome assembly GCA_046728015.1 of Actinomycetota bacterium. Lineage (GTDB taxonomy): Bacteria > Actinomycetota > Thermoleophilia > Solirubrobacterales > 70-9 > DATAFO01. Next base: position 22,112 of record JBKPDQ010000076.1, on the reverse strand, counting down.
ACGCTAGGCCGGGCGTTCGCCGGCCGCCGTACCTTCGACTAACGGTTCAGCGGTAGTAGCCGACCCGGTCGTCCGACGAATACGTCCGCCGACGGTCCGCCCAGAGTCGGAACGGGGCGGCGATCAATCCGAGCACCGCAACGACGATGCCGGCGACGATCAGGATCGCTCCCAGCGTTCCTTCCTCGAGGCCGCTGATGTCGACGTTGAGCGCATACCGCACGCTCAAGCCAACAACGATCAGGAATATGCCTGTACCTACCGTCATACGGATGCTCGTCTACCCCGATTCGGGTCGCGGAACCGTCAGTCCGTGATCTGAGGAGACGCCGCCTCGACGTTTCGTGTGGCGGCCATTCGCTCGCAGCTTGCGGTCACCACATCGGTGTCGAGGTAGGCCTGGATGTGAACGGCGCGACCGCGGAGAATCCGGATCCAATGCGCGCCGCGGTTGTCGTATGGCACGCCATCGGCGGCCCGCCCCGCGTCGGTCCACGGCACCGCGATCCACATGTCCCAGGGCGGGCCCTTGACCGCGATGCGCTCGACGTCGAAGGTCAGCTCCGGAAACAGCCGACCCAGTCGCTCGAACCAGCGCATCAGCGCGTCGCGAGAGTGTCGCTCACCGCCGAGCGCGTTCTCTCCCGGGAACGTGGTGGACGTCCTCGGCCACCCCGTCCGTCGCCGCATCCAAGTCGTGGCGGCCGAGGGCGTCGAACACCTTGCGAATTCGCCCGGCGGCAATTCGCTTGTACACCTCAGCTGCCCCTCGCGGGCTCGGGCGCCTCGCTCTCGCTGAACCCGAGCCGGTCGTGGAGGCGCCGCAGCGGCCGGGGCGCCCACCAGTTCCACTCGCCCAGCAGCTCCATCAGCGACGGCACGAGCAACGCCCGGATGATTGTGGCGTCGATCAGCACCGCCAGGGCCGTGCCGAGACCGAGCTCCTTGATGAAGATCATTTCGGAGGTGACGAAGGCGCCGATTGCGACGCTGAAGAGGAAGGCCGCTGCGGTGACGATGCGCCCCGTCCGCTCGAGCCCGATGGCGACCGCTTCCGAATTCGGCACGCCTCTGTCGTAGGCCTCCTTGATCCGCGACAGGAGGAAGACGCCGTAGTCGGTCGAGAGGCCGAAGGCGACCACGAACAGGAACAGCGGCTGCGTCGCTTCGAGCGCGCCCTGGCTGCTGTAGCCGAGCAGGTTCTCGAGGCGCCCATCCTGGAAGATGAACACGAGGATCCCGAACACGGCGCTGAGTCCGAGCAGGTTCATCAGGATCTGCTTCACGGGCAGCACGACCGAGCCCGTGAAGAGGAACAACACCACCAGCGTCACGGTGAGGACGATCGCCAGCATCAGTGGCAGGTGGTCGGCAAGGCTGTCCTTGAGGTCGACGAAGCCGGCGCTGGACCCGCTGACGAGCGCGTCGCCCGGCAGCTCTCGCAGCTCGGCAACGAGGTCCTGGCTGCGATCGCTGAGGGGAGGGTCGTCGGCCACGACCTCGACGACCGAGTTGCCGCCGTCGAGCTGGGTCGGCGGCCTCACCTGTGCCACGCCCGGCAGCTGCTCCGCTTCGCGCGCAACGCTGTTCGCCTCCTCGGGCCCGCCGGCGACCGCCAGTTGGATGGGCGTATCGCGGAAGGGCGGAAAGTCACTGCGCAACGCATCGTCGACCCGGTGGGCGCTGGCCGACTCGGGCAGCACCTGGGCGTCGACCGCGGTGAACTTGATGCCGAAGAACGGGATGCCCAGGGCGATCAAGAACGCCGCGCTGGCGATCGCGATCCGCCCCGGCGCTCGCATCACGAACTGCGAGAGCCGGTACCAGAAGCCCTCCTCAGCGGGCCGCGCATCGCGCTCGGCCCGGCGCGCCAGGAACTTGGGAGCGAGCGAGTTGACGCGGTTTCCGAGCAGGGCCAGGATCGCGGGCAGCACGACCAGCGCCACCGCGGCGGCGATCAGCGCCACCAGCGAGCCGCCGACGCCCATCGAGTAGAGGAAGCGCTGCGGGAACACGAGCAGCGACGCGATCGCCCCGGCGACCGTCAGCGAGGTAAAGATCACGGTCCGCCCGGCGGTCGCCATCGTCCGGCGCATCGCCTCCAGTCCCGGCCCGGTCTTTGCGATCTCCTCCCGGTAGCGCGAGACGATGAAGAGGCTGTAGTCGATCGCCAGGCCGAGCCCGAGCCCGATCACCAGGTTGAGCGCGAAGATGGAGATCGAGCCCAGCTCGGCGGCGACGCTCAGCATCAGCATCGCGCTGACGATCGTGAGTCCTCCCACCACCAGCGGCAAGGCCGCGGCAACCAGGCTGCGGAAGAACAGCAGCGAGAGCACGAAGAGAATGGGGAACGCATAGAGCTCCGCCGTTCGCAGGTCCTCCTCGACCTGCTCGTTCGCCTGTTGCTGGGCGACGGCGCTGCCGCCGACGGTGACCCCGGACTCGTCCGCGAGCGAGTCTGCGATTCGCTCCCCGGCGTCCTGAATGTCGCCGTCGTCGGTCGGCGCCAGCCGTACGGAGATGTAGGTCGCGTCGCCATCCTTGGACACGAAGTCGCGCGCGCCGGTGGTGTAGAAGCTCGCCACCTCGGTCACGTCCTCGTCGGCCTCGATCTGCCGAGTGATGCCCTCAACGCGCTCACGCCCCTCCGCGGAATCGACCTGGATCCCTTCGACCAGCACCACGACTCCGGTCTCGCGGTAGCCGGCCTCCTCGAGTCGATCGCTGGCCTTGACGCTCTCGGTCGCCGGGTCGTCGGCGCCGTAGGGGTCGAGTCGGTCGGCGACGCCCGCGCCCAGGGCGCCGGCGACGAGTGTGAAGGCAACCGAGACGATCACCACCCACTTGCCTCTGCGGTCTGCCAGTTGTGCAAGTCGGTCGAGCATCACGCGGCCCTCTTTCGAGTCGTCTTGGTCTTCGTCGCAAGTTCCTTCCGCACGCGCTCGCACCAGGCGATCGCCCACTCGGATGACTCGATGCCGTACCGCAGCACGAGGTACGGGTACGGGTCGCCGTCGTCGGCCGTGGCCGCGGCGTGGGGCTCGATCTCGCGCAGCCGCGCGCGCTTGCCCTCGTAGAAGCGTTGCCGGGCATCGACCATCTCCGCCGCCGTCTTCGGCGGTCCGGCCGAGGCGAAGAACAGCTTCAGCAGCCCCTCGTCGCGGACTGCAAGCACTTCCGGCTCTTCGCTCAGCCAGCGACGAAGCTCTTCGCGACCGGCGGGCGTCAGCCGGTAGACGGTCCGCTTGCGCCCGCCCTGGGGCTGAGATTCGCCCTCCACCAGCCCAGCCTTCGCCAGCTTCCGCAACTCGGGATAGATCTGGCCGTAGCTCGCGGCCCAGAAGAAACGGGTCGACCGGTCGACCACCTGCTTGATCTCATAGCCCGACCGAGGCTCGTGGCGGAGCATCCCGAGAATCACGTATCCAGTCGGGCTGATCTGCATATCTATCGTACAGATATATCATGGTGATAGGTTGCCGAACTGTGAGCCCCGTCACAGAAACGCGGCCCTAGGGAGGCCGCAGCAGGCCGCGAGAGCGCTTCAGCTCCAGAACCCGACCGGCGGCCTCCGCCAGGCGGTCCTCGGAAATCGCGCCCGAGCGCACCGCCTCCAGCAGCGCCTCGCGAACGCCGTCCTGGTCGTCCGGTGAGGCGATCTGGAGCATGTCCGCACCCGCTTGGATCGCGGTTACCGCCGCTTCCGGCACCTCGTAGCCGGCCTTGATCGCGCCGGCGCCGAGGTCGTCGGTGATCGCAAGACCGTCGTAGGCGAGCTGGTCTCGCAGCAGTCCCGTGGCAACGGACTCCGAGAGCGCGGCTGGCGTCACCGGGTCGTATGCGGCGTAGAACGACAGCGAGAGCCCGACCGCAGGGACGCGTTCGGCAAAGGCGGCGTCGAAGGCCTGGAGGTCGCGGTCGGCGAGCGAGGCCTCGTCGAGACTGACCGTGGCGGGGCCCTGGTCGGTGTCCTGCGAAGCAGCCCCCAGGCCCGGGAAGTGGATCGCCGCGCAGGCGATGCGCGCGGCACGGCAGCCACGCACGGCGGCGGCTGTCATCGACGCGGCGAGGACGGGATCGTCGGAGAAGGCACGATCGGCGATCGGGCTGTCGAGCGTCGCGACGTCGGCGACCGGAAACAGGTTGAGGTCGAAGCCCGCCGCCCTCAACGCCCGGCCGGTCTCCAGCGCCCAGGCCTCGGCGCCCTGGATCGAGCCCGCATCGCCAATCTCCAGCTCGGTCTGCTCGGGGGGCAGGTCCGGGAAGGACCGGTACTCGCCCCCCTCCTGCGAAGCGACTATCAGGGGCGGCATCCGCCGCTCTGCGAGCCCGGTGGCGCGAATTGCGCCCGCAAGGGTGCTGCCGTGCTCGGCGTCCACCCAGTTCTGGGGGCCGACGAGAACGCCACCCGGCTCCTCGGAAGCGAGCGTCTCGAGGATCGGGCTGGTCGGGTCCGTGCCGTCGAAGCCCAGCAGGAGCACCTGGCTCACTCGCTCCTCCGGGCTCAAGCCGAGGACCAGGGCCGCGACGGGCTCGGAGACCCCCCGCGACGGAGTCTCGGCCGTGCTGTCGTCATCGTCGCCGCCGCCGGACTGCGCCACCCAGACGATCCCGGCCGCCGCCGCGGCGAGCAGGATGGCCACCAGCCGTCGGCGGGCGTAGACCGACATGGGCGCAGTATCGAACCAGACCTGAGGCTTGCGCAGGGGCGGAGCCCTCTAGCCGTATCCTCAGGCGCTCGATGCCTGAGAGCGTGGTGATGAAGTTCGGCGGGACGTCGGTCGCCGGTGCCGAGGACATCAAGCGCGCCGCGCGCCGGATCGTTGCCGCGCGCGAGAGCGGGAAGCAGGTCATCGCCGTGCTCTCCGCGCGCGGCCAGACCACGGACGAGCTGGTGCGCATGGCGGAGGAGGTCTCGGAGCGCCCCGACGCGCGGGAGATGGACATGCTGCTGTCGACGGGCGAGCGCATCTCCTGCGCGCTCTGCGCGATGGCGATCAACGACCTCGGCCATCACGCGATCTCGCTCACGGGATCGCAGGCGGGGATCGTCACCGATTCCTCCCACACGAAGGCGCGGATCCTCGACGTGCGGGCCGACCGCATCCGGGCTGCGCTGGGCGAGGACCGCATCGTGCTGGTCGCCGGCTTCCAGGGCGTGTCCGGCGACAGCAAGGACGTGACCACGCTCGGCCGCGGCGGCTCCGACACCACTGCGGTTGCGCTTGCGGCGGCGCTGGGCGCGGAGGTCTGCGAGATCTACACCGACGTGGCCGGCGTGTTCAGCGCCGACCCTCGCATCGTCGCCACCGCGCGCAAGCTCTCGCACGTGTCGTTCGACGAGATGCTCGAGATGTCGTCGTCTGGAGCAGGGGTGCTGCAGCTGCGGGCGGTCGAGTACGGTCGCAACCACGGCGTCCGAATCCACTGCCGCAGTTCGTTCGAGGACGCCCCCGGTACCCTCGTGCTGGCAGAGGACGAGACCATGGAACAACCGATGGTCACAGCCGTAACGCACGCCTACGAGGCGCGCGTGACCCTGACCGGCCTGCGAGACGAGCCGGGCGTCGCGGGCCGCGTGTTCGGCGCCCTGGCGGACGCGAACGTGAACGTCGACATGATCATCCAGAACGAGCCGGTCTCGAACGACTCCAAGGCAGACCTCTCGTTCACGGTCGCGAGCGACGACCTCGTGGCAGCGACCGACGTCCTCGGTCCGCTGGGCGTGGGCGACGGCTTGGAGACCGATCCCCAGGTGGGGAAGGTGTCGATCGTCGGCGCGGGAATGCGCAGTCATCCCGGTGTCGCCGCGAAGGTGTTTCAGACCCTCGGGGCGAACGGGATCAACATCGAGATGATCTCCACCTCGCCGATCAAGATCTCGTGCGTGATCGCCGCCGACCAGGTTCCCGACGCAGTGCGCGCGATCCACGAGACGTTCGAGCTCGGCGCCGACGCCGTCCGCGAGGAGGATCCGAGCGGCGAGCATCGACCCACGGTGGCGTCGTGAGCTACCGCGTGGGAGTCGTCGGCGCCACCGGCGCCGTCGGGACGACGATCCTCGACGTGCTCGCCGAGCGCGAGTTTCCGGCCTCGGAGGTCGTGCCGTTCGCCAGCGAACGCTCCGCCGGCAGACGGCTGGAATTCGCCGGCGGCGAGATCGAGTGCCGACCGCTCGACGAGGACTCGATCCAGGGCCTGGACCTGGTGCTGTCGTCGGCGGGTGGGGCGGTCAGCTCGGAGTGGGCGCCTCGGTTCGTCGACGCCGGAGCGGTGGTCGTCGACAACACGAGTTTCTGGCGCATGCACGACGAGGTTCCGCTGGTGGTCGCCGAGGTCAATCCCGATGACGCCGAGGCGCACAAGGGCCTGATCGCCAACCCGAACTGCACCACGATGGAGATGGTCGTCGCGCTCGCACCGATCCAGCGCGCGGTGGGGATCGAGCGCCTGGTCGTGTCGACCTACCAGTCCGTATCCGGGACGGGCCGGAGCGCGATCGAGGAGCTGAAGTCGCAATCGCGCGCGGCCCTGGACGGCGAGACGCCGGCCGCCGAGGTCTTCCCGCATCAGGTGGCGTTCAACGTCCTGCCGCAGGTCGAGACATTCAAGGACGGCGACGACTACACGACCGAGGAGCGCAAGGTGATGCGGGAGACGCGCAAGATCCTCGGCGCAACGGAGGAAGACCTGCGGATCTCTGCCACCTGCGCCCGGGTGCCGGTGGTCACCGGCCACTCGGAGTCGATCAACGTGCAGACGCGGGATCCGCTCGCGCCCGAAGATTGTCGCCAGTTGCTGGCTGCCGCTCCAGGGGTGATCGTCGTCGACTCGCCCGGCGAGGCCCTGTATCCGCTCGCGATCGACGTCGAGGGCCGCGACGACGTGCTCGTCGGCCGCATCCGCCGCGACCCGTCGCACGAGCGCTGCCTCAACCTCTGGGTGGTCGGCGACAACCTGCGCAAGGGGGCAGCGACCAACGCAGTGCAGATCGCCGAGCTGCTCGTAGAGCGCGACCTGGTTCGCGTGCCCGAGGGCGCCCCCGCCCTCGCAGCCTAGGCGCCGCCCTTGGTCGCGGCGCCCGCCGCGGCGGCGCTGGTCGTCGCCGCCTCGTTGACGGTGGGTCAGGCAGGCCTGACGCTCTGCGGCCGACCGGAGGACCGTGTCGCCGCCGGCCCGGTCGGACTCGCGCTGCTGCTCTGCGTGGCCGGCATCGTCGCTGGTCTGGACGGCCGGGGCACCGCGATCGCGATCGCGCTCGTTGCCGTGACGGCCGCTGCGGTCGCGGTGCTGGTGCGAACCGGGCTGCCGACGGTCCCAACCGAGGTCCGCGTTGCGGCGATCGCCGCGGCCCTGCTTGCCGGCCTCGCGGCCTCGATCCCGTTCATCGCAGCGGGTCATGTCGGCATCCTCGGAGTCGGGCTCGTCAACGACGACATGGCGTCCCACCTGCTACTCGCCGACTGGATCGCCGAGCGCTTCGACCCCGAGCCCGTGCTCGTCGACCAGGGCTACCCCCTGGGCCCGCACGCCCTTGTGATCGGCATCGGATCCCTGCTCGACGTCCGCACCATCGACGTCTTCGCGGGCCTGGTGCTCGCCATTCCGGGCCTGACGGCCTTCATCGTCTCGGGCCTGCTCGGCCACCTGCGCCCCGTCGCTCGCGTCGCGGCCGCCGCGCTCGTCGCTCTGCCGTACCTCGCCGCCGCCTACCTCGCCCAGGAGGCCTTCAAGGAGCCGATCGTCGCCCTCTTCCTGCTTGCCTTCGCCGTCCTGCTGCCGACAACCCGGGATTGGCGCGGCGCCATCGCACTCGGCGTGATCGCCGCGGGCACGGTCTACGTCTACTCGTTCCCTGGCCTCGCCTGGCTAGCGGGAACAGCACTGATCTACGGCGCGGTGCTGTTGTGGCGCACTGCCGGCGATCACGGCGAGAGCCGCCTGCGGCAGCCGCTCCGCAGCCACGCATCGCACCTTCGTCGCATCCATGCTGCTAAGGCTGCCTCGGCGACGCTCGCGGCGCTCGCCGCGCTGCTGGTCCTCGTTGCCCTCGATCTCGATCGGATCCGGGACTTCGTCGACTTCAGGGCGCTGGATCCGGATCGGGCCAACGAGGGCGGGCTGGGGAATCTCCGCGGGCATCTGTCGCCACTCGAGGCGCTGGGGATCTGGCCAACGAGTGAATTCAGGCTCTCGGCGGGGGAGGGGAGTGGGCCGGCGATTGCGTTCTACGCAGGGGCAGTGGTCGGACTCGCCGCGCTTGTCGCAGGTCTGCCGGGCTGGGTAAGGCGGCATGGCGTCACGGTGCCCGCCGCGCTCCTGACCGCCGTTGTGGCCTACTTGGTCGCGCGGGCGTTCGGGACGGTGTATTCCGAGGCCAAGGCCCTGGCGATCATCGCGCCGCTCATCGCGCTCATCGCGCTCGGAGGAGTGGGCGCCACGGCGTGGAGGCGGGGCCTCGCGGTCGCCTTTGCAGTCGGCGTCGCGGTATCGAGCTTTCTGGTGCTCCGCCAGGCGCCCGTGGCGCCCGAGGCACACATGGACGAGCTGGCGGAGATCAGGCCGCTCGTGCAGGGCGAGAAGGTCCTGTTCCTCGGCCGCGACAACTTCGTGCTGTGGGAGCTGCGCGGCTCCAAGCCCTTCACGCACGTCCGCAACTTCTACGACCCGTACTTCGTGGAGCCCAACTTCGAGCTCCGCAGCGTAGCCTCGAAGTTCGACTTCGACTCGGTGACGGCCGAGACGCTTGCCCGATTTCCCTACGTGATCACCACGCGCGCGGCCTACGCCAGCGGCCCGCCGCCCGACTACGAGCCGGTCGCCGCGACGTCTTCGTACGTGATTTGGCGAAAGCAGGGCCCGGTGGCCCGCCGGGTGCCGGTCGAGGACGGGCCGGAGCCGGGTCGGGTGCTTGTGGACTGCGAGCCGCGGGCCGCGGGTGTGGCCGCGGTCTTTCCCGCCGAGCCGCTGCTGTTCCCGGACACCGACTGGTCAACTACGACGCTGGAATCGAGCAGTTCGGCGTCAATCGAGCTCACTGTCCAGCGCGGCGTCTGGGAGGTCTCAATCCAGTACGACGCGACCCGCCCAGTGACGCTGTCCGGACCGGGCTACCGGGCGACACTCCCAGGGAACCTCGACTATCGCGGCGTCGGGCCCTTCTGGCCGGCGGGCCAGATCGACGTTGAGACGGGCGGACCGGTGCAGCTGACGGCAACGGTTGAGGACCCGCCGGCGGCGGGGCGCCTGATCGGCGCTCATTCCGTGGCCCATCTCGGAGCGATTGCGCTGACACGCCCCGGCCCGGGGCTGTACGCCGCGACGAATGTCTCGCCGCTCCCCGCCGGAGGCAAACGGATCGTTCCCGCCAGCCGCGCCTGCGGCCGATATGCGGACTGGTCGCAGACGACCGCCGCGAGCGACTGATCGTGCGCCAGGCCGCTCCCCGGGCTATAAGCCGCTAATGGACATCGGTTTCGGCGAAGCGCTGCTGATCATGGGCGGGCTGCTCGCAGTCGCGGGCGCCCTTTCCGGCGTGATGCGGGGAACGGTGCTCTCGATCTCGGTGCTGGCGGTGGCAGCCGGGATCGTGCTGGCCCTCGTGGATGTCGTCGACGTGGACGCGACCGACAGCGCGGTCGTGCACCTGATCGAGCTGGCCCTGATCGTGACCCTGTTCTCCGACGGTCTGTTCGTCGAGCGCGAGCTGCTGCGGCTGCACTCGGGCCCGACCGTGCGGGCGTTGGCCATCGCGATGCCGATCACCCTCATGCTGCTCGCGCTGTGCGCCAAGCTGCTCTTCGGGGGCCTGAGCTGGGCCGAGGCGTTCTTGCTCGGCGCAGTGCTGTCGCCCACGGATCCGGTCGTGACGTCGGCCGTGGTCACGGCGCAGAAGGTGCCGGCAAAGGTCCGGCACACGCTGAACCTCGAATCGGGTCTCAACGACGGCTTGGCCCTGCCCTTCGTGCTCTTCTTTCTCGTGCTCGCCACGCCCGGCGGAGACGCCGGCCAAGAGGCGCTCGAGCTCCTTGGCGAGGCTGCGTTCGGAGCGGCATTGGGGGTCGCGATCGGAGTCGCTGGCGGCAAGCTCGTCCACCGGTTTCCCGGCGGTGGGATCACACGGCGCTACGAGGGCATCTACGCTCTCGGGCTCGGGCTCCTCTGCTACGGCGTCGCCGACGTCACGTTCGGCAACGGGCTGATCGCCGCCTTCGTCGGGGGCATCTCACTCGGCGTGGCCGAGCACGACATCCCCAACGACTTCGTCGACTTCAGCGAAAACGTCAGCTCGATCCTTCAGGTGCTGACGTTCTTCGTCTTCGGCGCGATCATCGTCGCCACCGGCTATGACCGCAGCGTCCACGAGCTCGCCATCTTCATCGCCTTCGCATTGATCGTCGCTCGCCCCGTCGCGATCCTGATCTCCTTCCTGCGGGTGGAGATGCCCGCCCCGGACCGCGCCTTCATCGCCTGGTTCGGCCCCAAGGGGGTCGCCTCGATGCTTTTCGCCCTCTTCGTCCTCAACTCGGCCGTCGCGGATCGCAATACCGTGTTCGACGTCGCGGCGTTCGTCGTCCTCGCCTCGATCGTCGCCCACGGCCTGACCGACACGTTGGGAGCGGGCTGGATCGAACGCCGGCGGGCGCGGTCCGCGAATGTGACATAGGTTCATGTCACAATCGACACCGTGAGCTCCGCGGACACAGTCGCGGTCGACGAGCTGACGATCGACGAGCTCGCCCGCCGCACGGGGATGACGGTGCGCAACATCCGTGCGCACCAATCGCGCGGGCTGCTTCCGCCTCCCGAGGTCCGTGGGCGCACCGGCTACTACGGGCCCGAGCACGTGTCTCGGATCGAGCTGATCCAGGAGCTCCAGGCCGACGGCTTCAACCTGAAGCTGATCAAGCGGCTGGTCGACAGCAGCAGCGGGTTGGGGGAAGACGTGCTCCAATTCGCGCGCGCCGTTCGACGCCCGTTCGGCGACGAGGAGCCCCAGCCTCTCGACAGGGCGGAGTTGACTCGTCGCTGGGGCGTCAACGATCCCGCCCTGCTAGCTCGCGCGATCGAGCAGGGCGTGGTGCGCGAGCGCGAGGACGGCTCGCTCGAGGAGCCCAGCCCGCGGCTTGGCCGCGTCACCGCAGAGCTCGCGGCGCAGGGCATCTCGGCCGAGGCCGCGCTCGATGTCGGTGAAAAGCTCAAGCGTCATGCGGAGGAGGTCGCCACCGCCTACGTCGAGCTCTTCCTCGATCAGGTCTGGCGCCCCTTCGACGAGGCGGGCCGGCCCGAGGAGCGTTGGCCCGAGGTCGTCGAGGCGATCGAGCGCCTGCGCCCGCTGGCGGCCGAGTCGCTGCTCGGTTTCTTCGAGCTGGCGATGACCGAGGCGGTCGAGAAGGCGTTCGGCAGGCAGCTGGAGCGGATCCGCGGCGAGGTGGCCTCGTAACCTCTACATCAATTGGTGTAACATCGGCCCATGAGCACGAGTGCGAAGGAGTTGATCGCCATCGCCCAGGAGGGCGCGAACGCGGGCGCTGACGCGCCGAAGTTCTCCCTGGAGCTCAACCAGGACCAAAAGGACGTCCGCGATTGGGTCCACGGTTTTGCCGAGGGCGTCGTCCGCCCGGCCGCCGCCGAGTGGGACGAGCGCGAGGAGACGCCGTGGCCGGTGATCCAGGAGGCGGCGAAGATCGGCCTCTACGGCTACGAGGCCCTGGCCCAGTTCTGGTTCGACTCCTCCGGCCTGCAGATGCCGATCGTCAACGAGGAGCTCTTCTGGGGCGACGCCGGCATCGGCATGTCGATCATGGGCACGTCGCTGGCGGTGGCGGCGATCTTCGGCCAGGGCACTCCTGAGCAGATGGCAGAGTGGATTCCGCAGTGCTTCGGGACGCAGGACGACCCCGAGGTCGCCGCGTTCTGCTCGTCGGAGCCCGACGCCGGCTCTGACGTCTCCGCGATCCGCACCACCGCCAAGTACGACGAGGCCAAGGACGAGTGGGTCCTCAACGGCCAGAAGGCCTGGGCCACGAACGGCGGCATCGCCGGCGTGCACGTCGTGATCGCCTCGGTGGACCGGGAGCTCGGGGCGCGCGGACACGCCGCCTTCGTGATTCCCCCGGGCACCAAGGGCTGCGAGCAGGGCGCCAAGGTCAAGAAGCACGGCCTGCGCGCCTCACACACCGCCGACGTCCACCTCGACGACTGCCGCGTCCCCGGCGCCTGCCTGCTCGGCGGCAAGGAGAAGCTCGACGAGCGCCTGGCCCGAATTCGCGAGGGCGGCAAGGGCCAGTCGCAGGCCGCGATGCAGACCTTCGAGACCAGCCGCCCGACGGTCGGCGCACAGGCGCTCGGGATCGCGCGCGCGGCCTACGAGTACGCGCTCGACTACGCGAAGCAGCGGGAGCAGTTCGGCCGGCCGATCATCTCCAACCAGGCGATTGCGTTCACGCTCGCCAACATGAAGCTCGAGATCGACGCGGCGCGCCTGCTGGTTTGGCGCGCCGCCTGGATGGGCCGCAACAACGTCAGGTTCACCAACGCCGAGGGCTCGATGTCGAAGCTCAAGGCCGGGCAGGTCGCCGTGTGGGTCACCGAGCGCGCGATTCAGATTCTCGGCGGCAACGGCTACAGCCGCGAGTACCCCGTCGAGCGCATGCACCGGGACGCGAAGATCTACGACATCTTCGAGGGCACGGCGGAGATCCAGCAGCTGGTGATCGCGCGCGCGATCTCTGGCGTCCACATCGAGTGAGATCAGGCTGGAGGGCTAGATGAGCGACCAGCAGATTGACAGCTCGGCGGTCGACCCCGAGGAGTTCGCCAAGAGCATGGCGTCGCTCACCGACGACCAGCTACGCGAGAGCATCGGGGGGCCGATGCGCGACCAGATCCTGGACGAGATCTTCAAGCGCATGGAGGAGCACTTCCGTCCCGAGGCCGCAGGCGACACCGAGGCGATTATTCACTGGAAGATCGGCGGTGGCCCCGACGGCGCCGTGGACGAGTTCGAGACCGTGATCAAGAACGGCACCTGTGAGGTGCACCGCGGCTTCCAGTCGGAGGGCGCCCGCGTCACCCTGATCATGGACGGCGTCGACTTCCTGCGCCTCGTAACCAACAACGTCCCCGGCCCGCAGCTGTTCATGAGCGGCAAGCTCAAGATCGAGGGCGACATGATGTTCGCCGCCACCGCGGCCTCTCTCTTCACGATCCCGGGCGCTGCGGCAGGCGGGGGGCCCGCGACGCCGGCCGCCTAGCCGAGACAGCCCTACAGCCTCTCCTCAGGGGAGGCCGACCTGCTCGAACTCGATCCGGCGGCGAGTCACCCTCATCAGCCCCATTGAGCGCCGCTCGGCGCGCCGGCGCTCCGTCGGGCTGCCAGGGTTGAAGGTCTGGAAGTCCCCGCTTGTCTCGTGCGCGGGCATGTGGCTGTGGCCGAAGATCACCGCGTCCGCGTGGGGGAACCGTCGGCGCAACCGGTCGAGACGCCCGCGCGCCGGGCCCGCGTCATGGAGCACCGCGATGGTCTTGCCGCTCAGCTCGAGAGTCAGTTCGGCCGGCAGCAGCCGACGCAGCTCCGGTTCGTCCACGTTTCCATGCACGCCGTGGACCGGAGGCCCGATCGCCTCGAGCTCGCGGAGAACCGAGACCGTTACGAAGTCACCCGCGTGGATAACGGCGTCCGCGGTCTCGATCAGCTCCACGCAGCGCGCGGAGAGCGCTCTCCCGCCGCGCGGGAGGTGCGTGTCCGCGATCACCGCGACGAGCATCAGCGAGCTGTATCCGGCCCGGGTAACCGACGCAGAAACGGGTACGAGCGAAGGGTCACGGAGCGAGCAGACGGAGGTTGATACCGGTGGCCGACACAGTCAGAGACGCGAAACTGTTGCAATACCTCAACGAGGCCTACGGCAAGGAGCGCGAGCTCGAAACCGCGCTCCAAGCCCACATCGGGATGACCACGAAGAAGCCGTACGCCAAGCGGCTTCGCGAGCACCTCACGGAAACCAAGGATCACAGCCGCCAGCTCGAGCGGCGGATCAAGCAGATCAGCGGCGGAGGCCCTGCCCGAGTCCAGAGCGTCGCCGGCCGGGCCGTCGGGCAGGCGAAGTCGCTCGCCAAGGGGCCGATGCACATCGTCAGGGGAACCGGCGAGGCCGAGAAGATGCTCAAGAACGCGAAGACCGAGTACTTCAGCGAGCACGAGGAGATCGCGACCTACACCGCGATCGAGACCCTCGCCGAGAGCCTCAACGACGCCGACACCGCCAAGTTGGCCCGGTCGATCCGCCGGGACGAGGAGCGCATGGCGCGATTCCTGGAGCGTCAGATCCCCCAGCTCGCAAAGGCGGTTGTCCGCGAGGAGGTTCCCGCGTCGGAGCGACGGACCAACGGTGGTCGAAGCCGGCGGCGCAGCAGCGCGTCGAGCCGGAGTCGGAGCACGTCGAGCCGACGGCGCGGGGCGCCCCGCGGGCGCGCCGGCTCGCGTTCCTAGGCAACCTCCGTTAGGACGGCTCAGGGCATCTAGACCTCGGGTCTGCGGCGCGCCACGCCCAGAATCGACCCGGTGGAGTCATCCGCCGCCAGTACTCTCAACACGCTGGTCCCGAGGTTGCCGCTGGCTCCGACGATCACAACTCGCACGTTGACCACGTACCCGGAGCGCACCGTTTGACGCCCACAGGGAAGGGAATGGGGCACGCACGATGATCGGCCAAGGCCGTTTGGACGAGGATCGCCTCGTTTGGATCATGGGCTCCTCTCGCAGCGGCAGCACCTGGCTGCTGAGGATGCTCGCCGAGCTCGACGGGGCCGTCCCGGTCGACGACCCGCACATCGGTCACCACCTCGGCCTCTGGCGTCCGATCCCGCTTGCCTGGGCGACCGCCTCCGAAGAGCCCGAGCTGACGACCCTGCGGGAGCTCAAGCGCGACAAGCCCGGCTACTTCTTCGCCGATCGCTACGCGGCGACTTGGCGACCGCATCTGCGAGAGCTGATCAGGGCCCGCTTCGCGGCGCAGGCTGCCCAAAGCGGACATCGCAGGCCGCTCGTGATTGTCAAGGAGCCCGGGTCCCAGGCAGCCAGGTTGTTGCTGTCGCTGTTCCCGCGCTCGCGCCTGGTGTTCCTGCTGCGCGACGGGCGCGACGTGGTGGATTCCTGGCTCGCGGCCTACAAGCAGGGAGCGTGGGCGCAGGAGGAGGGCGCCTTCCCGCTGGCGGAGCACGGTCGCGAGGCGTTCATCCGCTGGCAGGCCAGCGTCTGGGTCTACCGAACGCGGGCAGTGGCGAGGGCATATGACGCGCACGATGCCGCCCGGCGCGTGCTGGTGCGCTACGAGGAGATGCTTCGAGACCCCAGGTCAGTCCTGGCGCGGATCTGCGCGATGGCTGGGGTGGAGGCGCGGCAGGGCGAGCTCGAAGCGATCGCGGCAGCCCACGACATCGACGCCGTCCCTACCGATCAACGTGGTGCGGACCGGCCGGTTCGAAACGGCAGCACCGGAGGCTGGCGGCACAACCTCAACCCGCACGAACGTCGGGTGATGCTCGAAGCGATGGGTCCCGAGTTGGCGCGATTCGGCTACCCGTCGAGCGCGGAGCTGAGTGGGGCGCATCCGTTGGAGCCGGCGGCCTGATCGGAGTAGCCGCACCGGAGGAAACCCGGGCTTGGCGCTGCTCGTCTCAAGCCGTGAGGTCTCCCGGACTCTGGAGCTCACGGGCCTCGACCAAGTGGTGCCAGTCGTCGCCAACCCCGATGCGGCGCTGACCGCCTTGAACGGCTCGGAGGGGCCTGGGGGGTAGAGCGCGTTCGTTTCCGGCCTCAGAGTGCTGGGTAAGCGCCTGAGCACGAAGGAGGTCGAAACGATGGCCAAGGATCACGGTCCCAGCGTCAAAGACGACAAGCAGTACGAGGGCCTGCGAAAGCGGGGCATGAGCAAGCAACGTGCAGCGTCGATCGCGAATTCGCCGAACTCCTCGAGCAAGGGAGGGAAGAAGAGCGGCAAGGGTCGCGGCGGCTCGAAGTCGCAGAAGCGCGCGGCCGGCCGCGAGGGCGGCAAGAAGTCGGGCTAAGCCGACGCCGTCTAGGCCTCGGCTAGGTCGTCGACCACGGCCCTGGCGGTGACGTCGTCGACGTCTGCCTGCTTCGCGTAGAGCGACGTCGCCTCGTCGAGCTGACCCAGGAGGATCAGCTGCTCGACCTCGGGGGACGGCTTCGGGAGTTCCTGCGTTCCTTCCACGTATCCGAGCTCTACGCGGGAGCGAGGGCGTCGAGGCGTTCGCCGACCCATTCGGTCGAAACGATGTGCTTGTCCATTCCGAGCTGCTTGGGCTCGCACCCGAGAGCGAGCCCGATGAGCTGCGGGAGGTGGAGCACCGCGAGGCCAAGGTCGCGATTGACGATCTTCGCCGCCTCCGGCTGCTGCATGTCGAGGTTGAGATGGCACAGCGGACACGGGGTGACGAGGCAGTCGGCGCCGGCGTCCAGCGCGTCGCCGAGATGCGTGCCGGCCTGCCGCAGCGAGGTCTCCCGGTTCATGGTGATTACTGGAAAGCCGCAGCACTTGCGGGCGCCGTCGTATTCGACGGGCTCGGCGCCCAGAGCGTCGATCACCCGCTCGAGGTAGATGTCGCGCTCAGGGTGCTCGTCGTAGCCGAGGCGGAGCTTGGGGCGGACGACGTAGCAGCCGTAGAAGGGTCCAACGCGAAGCTCCCCCAGCGGGCGGGTCACCTTGGCCTTCAGCTGGTCGAGCCCGTAGTCCTCCGCCAGCACCCAGAGGAAGTTCTTGTTCGTCCATCCGTCCTTGCCCTTCACGTACTCGAGGCCCTCGCCGGCCAGGGCCTCGTTGATGTGCCGGCGATAGACCGAGTCGGCGTCGAGGCGTTGCTGGCACTCGGACTGCGCTCCCTGGCAGGTCGAGCAGATGTTCATCATCGCCAGCCCGGTCTCTTGGCCGAGCGCGAAGGTCCGGGCATTGAGGGTGTCGGCGAGCTCCTGGTTGTGCTCGGCGATCACCCCGGCCCCGCAGCAGTTGGCGCGGTCGAGCGTGACGAGCTCGATGCCGAGGCGGTCGGCGACGAGCGCCATCGAGCCGTGCAGCTCCGGGGTGAAGCCGCGGGAGACACAACCGGGCCAGTAGGCCAGTTTCATAGTTTCTCCTCGTCGGGCTCGGGCTCGGCTTCACCCTCGCCGACGATGTAGAGGTTGAGCTCGGTGCGGTGCTCCTCGGCGTGGGGGTAGAGGCGCTTCACGTGGTCCTGCGCGTCCCCGGGCAGCTTGTGATGGACGCCGGGGATCAGCTTCGGCAGGGAGCGCATCTTGCCGGTACGGAGCCCGCGAATCGCGGTCGGAATGGAGCCCAGCAGTCCCTTGATTGCGCTCAGCCTGGGGATCAGCTTTCCCTTGACGCCCGGCGCGTAGGACTCCTGGAGGAGGAGCGCCTCGTCGAGCGTCCCCTTCTTCTGGATGATCTTTGCGAACGCTTCCTCGTGATTGCGCCCGTTGTTGCGGTCCTGAATCCCGTGGTCGCGGGTTGCAAGGCGGCGTAGGCGCATGATCTGGTCCATCGGCGCGACGTCCTTCGGGCAGGCGTCGATGCACGAGAAGCAGTGCGTGCAGTCGTAGATGCCGTGCGGGTCCTGCGCCAGGTCGTAGAGACGCTCCCGCGACTCAACGTCCCGCGGATCGCCCACGAAGCGGTACGCCTTGGCCAGCGCCGCCGGGCCGATGAAGTCCGGATCGACCTCCATCGAGAGGCAGGACGAGACGCAGGCGCCGCACTGGATGCAGGCGATCGTCTGCGTGATGTCCACCATCGACTCGGGCGGGACGATTCGTTCGCGCTCCGGCGGGTCGCCGTCGTCGAGCAGCCAGGGCGTGACTCGGCGGATCTTGGCCCAGTGGGTCGACTCCATGTCCGTGACCAGGTCCTTGAGCACCGGCATGTTGGCCATCGGCTCCACGACGATTGGCTCCGAGCCCCCGTTCATCCGGTTGGCGAATTCATGGGCGTCGCCGATCTGCGTCTTGCACGCCAGTGTGGACTCGCCGTTGATCTTCACCCCGCACGAGCCGCAGATGGCCGCCCGGCACGAGCACCTGACGGCGAGCGAGCCATCGGTGCGGTCCTTCGCCTGCAGGAGCCCGTCGAGCACGGACAGGGTGGGGTCGAGCTCGACGTCGAAGCTCTCCCAGTAGGGCCCGGCGCCCGACTCGGGCTGAAAGCGACGGACCTTGAGCGTGTACTCAGCCACTGGCAGTCACCTTACTTACCCGACCCAACAAAACATGCTTCTTTCGCCACTAAAGCCGCTCATGACAATCAATAGGTCCTCTCCTGCGGCTGCCACTGCGTGATCGTGACGTCGGAGTAGCTGATCTGCGGCCCCTCGTCGCCCCGCCGGAGGTCGATGTGCTTGAGCCACTCCTCGTCGTTGCGCTCCGGGAAGTCGGTTCGGAACTGGGCCCCGCGGCTCTCAGTGCGGTGCAGGGCGGCCACACAGGAGCACTCCGCGTTGTCGAGCATGTAGCCGAGCTCCAGCGCGCCGAGGACGTCTTGGTTGAAGATCGCGCTGCGGTCGTCGATGTAGGCGGTCTCGGCCTCCTCCTTGAGACGCCGGATCGTCTCCAGCGCAGCCTTGATCCCGGCCTCGTCGCGGAACACCGCCGCGTGCTTGTCCATCGTCTCGCCCATCTCCTTGCGAATCTCGGAGACGCGCCGGCCCGAGCCGCGCTCGCGGCCGAGGATCTCCGCGACGGTGCTCTCGGCGTCGGCCAAGGCCGCCTTGCGCGGGCGCCCGACGCTGACCCCCTTGGCGCGCGCCGCGGCGTGCTGGCCGGCTCGGCGCCCGAAGATGAGCGTGTCCAGCAGCGAGTTGGCGCCGAGCCGGTTGCCCCCGTGCACCGACACGCAGGCGACCTCGCCGGCAGCGTAGAGGCCGGGAATCTCGGTCGCGCCGTGAACGTCGGTCTTGACGCCCCCCATCGTGTAGTGATTCCCCGGCTTGATGTGAATCGGCTCCCGGGTGATGTCGACGCCCGCGAAGTCCCGTCCGACCAGCACGATCTCGCGCAGCGCTTCGTGGATTCGCTTGCGCGGGACTACGGTGACGTCCAGCGCCACGGTCCCGTCCGCAAACCCGCGCCCCTCGTTGATCTCGGTCTGCTCGGCGCGCGAGACGACATCGCGCGAGGCGAGTTCCATCTTGTTCGGCGCGTACTTTTCCATGAAGCGCTCGCCGTTGGCGTTCAGCAGGTGCGCGCCCTCTCCGCGCGCGCCCTCGGTGATCAGGAACCCCTTGCCGGCGAGCGTCGTGGGGTGGTACTGGATCATCTCCATGTCCATCAGCGGCGCCCCGGCGCGGTAGGCCATCGCGATTCCGTCGCCGCTGCAGATCAGCGCGTTGGTGGTCGGCTGCCAGACCTGCCCGTTGCCGCCGGTGGCGAGGATCACGTTCTCGGCCTCGAACAGCTCCATCGTCCCGTCGCGCACGTTGCGCATCACGGCCCCCGCGCAGTTCCCGGCCTCGTCGAGCGCCAAGGACACGGTGAAGAACTCCTCATAGCGATCGATCAGCTCCGAGTACTTCATGAGCTGCTCGTAGAGCACGTGCATGATCGCCTGGCCGGTGATGTCGGCGACGTAGTACGTCCGCGCCTGGGAGGCGCCACCGAACGCCCGCGTGCCGAGCTTGCCCTCCTCGTTGCGATGGAAGGGGACGCCGAGGTGCTCGAGATGAAGGATCTCCTGGGGCGCCTCCCTGCACATGATCTCGATCGCGTCCTGATCGCCGAGATAGTCCGAGCCCTTGACCGTGTCGAACGCGTGCGACTCCCACGAATCCCCCTCCTCGAGCGCCGCGTTGATCCCTCCCTGGGCTGCGTTGGAGTGGGAGCGCACCGGGTGGACCTTGGAGACGATCGCCACGCGCACGCCCTCCTCGGCCGCAGCCAGGGCCGCCCGCTGCCCGGCGAGGCCCGCCCCGATCACCAGTACGTCGTGCTGCGGCATCAGCGCGCGATCCTATGTTTTTACCTGCCTCCGAGTGCGTCTCGGAGAGCGCGGCCGACCTGCTCGGCGGTGATCACCCCGCGGAGTCGCCCCTGGGCGTCCACCGCCGGCAGCGCGCCCAGGCGCCTCAGGTCCTGGTTGCCGAGCAGCGACTCGAGCGGTGCGTCGGTGGCGACGCGCAGCGCGCCGCCCTCGGGATCCAGCAGCTGGGCGACGGTCTTGCCCGCCCGACTCGGCTCGGGGACCGAGTCGGCGGTCGGTCGCTCCAGGAGGCCGAGCAACCGGTGTGCGGCGTCGACCACCGGGAACCACGGCCAGCGGTAGCGCAGGAAGTACTCGTCCAGCGCGCGCTCGACGCTTGCGTCCTCGGGGATCGCGACCGGGTCGGTGTCCATCACGTCGGCGACGCGGATCCCTTCGATGCGGCGTGAGAACTCGGACTGCAGCACGTGGCCCCGTGCGGACTGGGCGAGGATGAACCCGACCAGGGCCAGCCAGATGCCACCGATCACGTCTCCTGAGATGAGCAGCAGCACACCAAGGCCGATGAAGACGTAGGAGAAGCCCTGCCCGAGCGTCCCGGCGAAGCGCGTGGCCCGGCGGCGGTCGCCGGTCAGCCGCCACGCGATGGCCCGTGCGATGCGGCCGCCGTCGAGCGGGAAGGCGGGAATCAGGTTGAAGACCAAGACCAGAGCGTTAATGAACGCCACCCAGGCGACCATGGCCAGGGCGCCCGAGACGTCGGCGTTCTCTTCGACGCGCATCGCGGTCCAGAAGTCGTCCGCTCCCGCGACCGCGATGCCCACGGCGGCACACGCAACCGCGATCGCCAGCGTCACCGCGGGACCCGCGATCGCGATCTTGAACTCCGTGCCCGGAGTGTCCGAGTCGCGGTCCATTCGGGCCACGCCGCCGAACAGCCACAGGGTGATCTCCGAGATCCGAATCCCGAGCCGGTTCGCCACAAGCGCGTGTCCCATCTCATGCAAGAGGATCGAGCCGAAGAACGCGAGCGCGCTCACAACCGCGAGCACGTAGGGCTCGATCGCGTCGTCGGCTGCGCCGAGCACGTCGCGGTAGAACCCGGAGAGCCAGATGATCACCAGGAACAAGACGAGGAACCACGAGTAGTCGACGCCCACCCGGATTCCCCGGATGTGAAAGAGCGTCAGCGCGCCACGTGCCGGCATGCCCGGATCGTGGCACACGGGACTGGGGGCGCCGTTACGCCGGGGCGGCGGCAACGGGCCGCCGCGAGCGATGGATCCCGTTGCCGCCCGCGCGCTTCGCCTCGTACATCGCCAGGTCAGCTGCATGCCAGACCCCCTCGAGCGTCGCGTCTGATGCAGGCGCTGAAGCCACGCCGATGCTCAGGGTCACAGGTGGGATGCCGCCGGCGGCCCCGCCGAGGACCGCGTCGCGAAGGCGCTTGGCGATCACGGCGGCGTCCTCGACGCTGGCGCCGGGAAGAATCACCACGAACTCGTCGCCGCCGAGGCGCGCCACCGCGTCCAGGGCCCGCGTCACTCGGCTGATCTCCCCCGCCACGAAGCGCAGGACGTCGTCACCCGTGCCGTGGCCGTAGCCGTCGTTGAGGGATTTGAAGCGGTCGATGTCGATCGCGAGCATGCCCACCGGTGTGCCGTCGCGCCGTCCCCGTGCGAGCTCGAGCGCGGCGCGCTCCTCGAGGCCCCTGCGGTTGAGCGTTCCGGTGAGGCTGTCGATGTGCGCGCGTTCGGTGAGCTCGCCGACGAGGTTCTCGACTGCGCGTCGAAGTCGCTCCACCATCAGCCCGGCGACGGTCAGCGTCGACATGGTCACGATCCACCGGCTCAGCCCCTCGTCCGCCGCCGGCGTGGAGGCGAGCAGGACGGCATAAGCGACCCCGACGAGCGCTAGCTGGCCGAGGGCGTGCGGGAGCGGCAGGAAGTAGAACGAATAGAGGCAGATCCACACGTAGAGCATCGCGTTGTCCGCGGTTCCCGGCCCGTCGCCGGCTTCGTACGTGCCGAGTGTGATCAGGACCGTGCCGAGAGCGACGACTGCACCCAGCAGAGGTGTTGCAACCGGGCGCCGGATCAGCATGAGCACGGCGCCGACCGC
>JBKPDQ010000075.1:0-26775 GCA_046728015.1 Actinomycetota bacterium | reverse complement strand
GACCGCACACGCTCGACGAGGTCGTCGCCTCGATCGAGGGAAACGCACGCGCGGGGACCGTCGAGGAGGCGGCGCGCTTCGGCGACATCGCCGCAGTCGCGATCCCCACCCAGGCGATCCGAGACCTTCCACCCGAGCCGTTCGCCGGCAAGCTCGTGATCGACGCGAACAACTACTACGCCGAACCCGACAGGCCGGTCCCCGAGCTCGATGCCGACGAGATGACCTCGTCCGAGTTGCTCGCCTCCCTGCTCCCGGGCGCGATCGTCGTCAAGGCCTTCAACACGATCTACTTCGGCCGCCTTCTGAACGAGGCCCGTCCCGAGCTTGACGCCGAGCAGCGGCTCGCGATTCCGATCGCCGCCGACAGCCCGGAGGCCAAGAATACGGTCAGCGATTTGATCGACCAGATCGGGTTCACCGCGGTCGACGCCGGGACCCTCACCGACACCCGGCGCCAGCAGCCGGGCGCCCCGCTCTACGCGGCGTACGGCGAGACCCGGCGCGAAGGTGTGCCGCTGACCGCGTCGCGCTTGCGTGAGCTGCTCGCCGAAGCTTGAGTGCGGCGCATCCGCACGGATTCAGGGTGAGCGACCGGACTCGAACCGGCGACCACCTGGACCACAACCAGGAGCTCTACCAACTGAGCTACGCTCACCGCGCTCGATCAAGGGTACCCGTGAGATCTAGCGATCTGCGGCGCGGAGCTCCAGCTCGATCCCCTGCACTCGCACCCGGTCGCCCGAGGGCAGGCTCACGTAGACGGCGCCCTCGCGCTCGAGCTGCGAACGCGGCTCGACCAGGGTAAGGCCGACGAAGCGGTCCTCGTCGTCGAAGCGCAGGAAGTGCTGCTCCGGCGTGCGCTCGCGCCTGCCCTGGCGCCGTTGCGGCTCGATCGACGCGTAGAGCACGTCGCTCGGCGCGTCGTAGGTGACGTAGGGGAACGTATAGCGCCCGGCTCGGAGGCTCACCCCGCTCAGGGTTGCAGACGGCCGCAAGAGCACCCCCGGGAGGACTCGAACCTCCGGCCTGCTGCTTAGAAGGCAGCTGCTCTATCCAGCTGAGCTACGGGGGCCAGATACAGGACAGTGAGACCGCAGGAGTCTGAGTCTAGGCCGGCTACGTGTTCGCGGAGGTGTCCGAGAATTCCCTGCCGGCGTTGCTGCGTGAAGTGAGTGACGGGTTCACGCCTGGGCCGAGGCAGAAGACCAGTCTGTCCAGTTGGAGAAACGATGTGGAGCGCGTCTCGATTGCCGGCGAAGTCCTGAAGTAGCTCAAGCGCTGGCGTGTGGTCAAGCTCGTCGTCACAGACAAGAAGGTTGAGCTTGCGCCCGCCGTCTCCGGCGAGAAACGCCGAGGAGAGCCGTCGAACGTGATCGGACCCCCGGTTGTTCAGCATGGCCGTGTCTAGACGGGCGTCGGCGCGCCCCTGCGGGTAAGCCAGAACTGCTCGTGAAGCTCCCGAGCCGGAGCCCGGAACCGATCGGCATGCTGGTCGTTGAGTGTCCGGGGAATCGGCTGCAACATCACCCGCTCAAGTAGGGCCTGACGATCGTCGGCCTCAATGGCGGCGCGGCAGCGGTCGCAACTCAGCCACTCCCGATCGGCGGTCGGATGGCGCCATTCAACGCGAGGGCTCTTGCAGAAGGCGCAGCGGATTCGGGCAGGCTATCGAGGCGAACGGACGTTCGCTGTCCGGAAAGCGCCGCTCTCGTGCAGAGCCCGGCCCGCGATGACGGGGAGCGCCCACGAACGACGAGAGGCCGGACTCTCGCCCGGCCCTCGCAAACCCTGTGTTGCGGGCTTTCCTACTTCTTTTTCTTGACCTTGTACTTGAGCTCGAGCTGGGCGCAGTACAGCGTGCCCACGTCGGCACCGTCCCCGTCCGAGACGATCAGGCGCCACTTGCCCTTGATCTTCTTGCCGTCGAAGCGCGAGAGCGGCTCGTCGGGCCGCAGCGACCCGTCGAGGGTAGTCGCCTCCTCCACGGGGTCGGCCGCTTCGTCGTCGAGGGTCAGGAACGACCCACTGCAACTCGTCGAGCCCGAGCCGAGGTTGTCCGTAGTGACGTTGTCCGGATTGGTCATCAACGTCACGAGCGTCCCCCTCGGAGAGAGCAGCATCAGGGTGAGATCCGGCGGTGATGTGTGATCGGCACGCACCCGGACGTTCACATCCTTCAGCTTGCCTTGCTTGCGCACGCGGATGTTTTGCACAAGTACGTCCTGATCCTCGATCGCCGCAGCGATGCTGCCCGTGCTGAACGTCTTCGTCTTGGTCTTCGCGCCGGCCATTCCGGCAAACGCAAGACCAAGTACGCCAACGAGCGCGCCGGCAAAGACCCATGCGCGACGGTTCATCTTGAGAGCACCTCCCGTTAGTGGACGGGGGCTAGCCTAACCGGGCTGGCGACGCCAAGCAAGAGCGAAGAGCGTCGCACCGGCAACTACGGGCTAGGGGCGGGGCGCGCTTAAGCGGTGAGGCTCGTGCGCCAGTCGTGCGCCGGTCAAAACGCAAAAACGATTGGGCAGCCTGCCACTTCCGCTGCCCAAAGCCCGCCGAATTGGGCCGAATCCGGCCTTATCCAGACTTCGGCTACAACGTCAGCGTTGGGCTTGTTCAAGCGGAAAGGGCGGCTCTCGCCGTCCTTTCCTTGAATGCTTAGAAGGCGGCTGCTCTATCCAGCTGAGCTACGGGGGCTCGGTGGGTCAGGTTAGCCGTCGCGCCCGGGTCTTCTGCCGCCCTCGCCTGCTTGCGCCGGCGGCTCGTCGCGAGCGGCGTCCTCAACCCGTTCACCGACCTGCTCGCCCGCAGCACCGGGATCCTTCACGGCCTCGACTGCTTCCTTGGCCTTGTCGGAGAAGCTGCCCTTCCCGCCGGCGATGTCCTTGAGCTCGGTCGCGTCCTCCTTGAGGCTCTCGGTTCCGCCTCGCCTGTCGACGAGCTCTCGCGCCTTATTGGCGAGCCGCTTCAGGTCCATGTCAGCCCTTCTACCTCGAGATCGCCTCGACCATCCGCCCGGTCTCGTCGTCCCCGGCCCGAATGGCCACGTCGGCCTGGCTGATGATCCCGACGAGGTTCTTGTCGTTGTCGAGCACCGGCAGCCGCCGGACCTGGTTCTCGGCCATCGTCTTGAGGACGTCGGCAGCGGACTCGTCCACGCTGGCCGTCACCGGCACGCCCTCGGCGAGGTCGCCAGCCCTGACCCCCGGCGGATCCTTGCCCTCGGCGACGACCTTCACGGCGATGTCGCGGTCGGTCAGCATTCCCTTGAGCTTGTTGTCGTCGCCGCAGATCGGCATGGCGCCGACATTCAATTGCGCGAGCTTGCGTGCCGCGTCGGCCACCGTCTCACCCTCTTTCACGCACTCGCAGCCCTCGGTCATCAAATCGCGCGCTGTCTCAGCCATTTCCGCCTCCTCCGTTGGAACTCTGACCGCGATCGATCATCCCACTTCCCCGTTAGGGCCGTGGGTACACTCGCCGGGTCGGGGTGTAGCTCAGCCTGGTAGAGCATCCGGCCTGGGACCGGAAGGTCGGCGGTTCAAATCCGTCCACCCCGATCGCCGGTTCAAACTCCCGGCACGGCCCGGCCGCTCAGGCGGCCAGTTCCGTCGGGGAGACGGCTCGCACACGCGCACTGGATCAGGCAACAGCGGCGCGAGGATCTCGCGGATGCGCGCCCGGAAGAAGAAGTGGCCATTGTCCGGGTGAACGACAGGGTGCAAGTGAGCGAATTTCAGGACCCCGTCCGGCCGCTCGGCAAGCTCGGCTGCGGCGAGGGACAGCGTCAGGGCATCTAGGCGCTCGCGGCGTGGTTCGCCGCCCAGGCGGAGACCGGCTGAGGGCCGACAGACCTGCGGGCCCGCCGTCTCGCGTCGATAGGGTTCCGCGCCCGATGGCCGACGTCCAGCCGCTCACCGCCGTGCACTACAACTTGGCGGCGATACCGTCGCTCGAAGACGTCGTCGCGCCGCCTTACGACGTCATCGATGCCGAGCAGCGCGCCGAGCTGCTTCGTCGCTCTCCCTTCAATGTGGTCGAGCTCGACCTCCCGCAGGCGCCCGCCGGGGGCGATCCCTACGAGCACGCGGCCGAGACGCTGGAAGAGTGGACCCTCCAGGGAATCCTCGCGGCCGACCGTGAGCCCGCGATCTGGGCGCTGACCCAGGACTACACCGCCCCGGACGGCTCGCGCTACACCCGCCGCGGCCTGCTGACGCGAGTGCGCGTGACCGAGTACGGGCCGGGGCGCATCCGCCCGCACGAGCGCACGCAACCGGGGCCGAAGGAGGATCGGCTGCGCCTCACCCGCGCGACGCGGCACAACCTCTCCCCGATCTTCGTCCTGTCCGCCGGCGACGCGTGGAGGCACGTCCAGGGGGCAACCCACGCAGAGCCATGGGGCGAGGCCACGGATGCCGACGGAACGGTGAACCGCGTCTGGCGGATCGGCGACCCGGAGATCCACCGTCAGGTCAGCGCGGAGCTCGCGGAATCGGAGCTGTTGATCGCCGACGGCCACCACCGCTACGAGACGGCCCTCACCTATGCAGAGGAAGTCGGCGGCGACGGCCCCCATCGCTACACGCTGATGTCGCTGACGTCGCTCGACGATCCCGGCCTGACCGTGTTCGGCACCCACCGTCTGCTCGGCGGCCTTGCCGACGACCCCGTGCGCCAGGAGGCGCTGGCCGCCGCGATCAGGGAGCACTTCGACCTCGAAGAGGTGCCGGCCGACGAGCTTGATCCCACCGGCGAGCAGGGCGTCGGCGTTGTCAGCTACATCGACTCCCACTTCCGGCGCGGGTTCCGGCTGCGACTCAAGGACCCCTCGACGCTCGAGCGCGCGATGCCCGACGCCTCGGAGGCATACCGCAGCCTCGACGCCGCGATCCTCGAGGCGCTGATCCTCAAGGGCGCCCTCGGGATGAACGCCGACGACATCGCCGCCAAACGCGACCTCGGCTACGCCAAGGGCGTCGACGAAGCGCTTAAGGCCCTCGACGCGGGCTCCTACCAGGCGGCCTTCATCCTCCGACCGACCCCGATCGAGCAAGTCCGCGCCGTCGCGGCCGCAGGCGAGACGATGCCGCCGAAGTCGACGTACTTCTTCCCGAAGCTGCTGACGGGCCTGGTCTTCAACCCGTTGAGCTGACCGCCAGCGCCCGTGCCACGCTAGGGTCGGGGCGTGGTCAAGATCTACACCAAGAAGGGCGACGATGGGACCACCTCGCTCTGGTACGGCGGCCGCGTCTCCAAGGCCAGCGCGCGCACCGACGCCTATGGAACCCTCGACGAAGCTGCCTCTGCGCTTGGAGTCGGCCGCGCCCTCTGCGGACCCCAGCACGAGGAGATCGCGGCCGACCTGCTTCGCCTCCAGAACGACCTCTTCGTCGCCGGCGCCGAGCTCGCCACGGCGCCCGAGGCCTCCGACAGGCTCGAGGCCGGCATCAGCCGCGTGACCGACGAGATGGCCGACGAGCTCGACGGGGTCATCGATCGCTACATGGACCGCGTCGACCTGCCTCCGAAGTTCGTCGTCCCGGGCGGCACGCAGCTCTCCGCAGAGCTCGACGTCGCGCGCGCGGTGATCCGTCGCGCCGAGCGCCGCGTCGCCGAGATGAGCGAAGCGGGCGAGCCTGTCTCGGACGCAATGCTGCGCTTCCTGAACCGCGCCTCCGACACGGTCTACGCGATGGCGCGCTTCGCCGACGTCCGCGAGCCCGAGCTGTTCGCCGGACGCGAGGGCAAGGGGAGCTGATGCCAAAAGCGGTCGCCCGGCGGCGCGAGGGATACACCCACGACGTCACGATCGACGACGAGCACACCCTCGTCATCGACGAGCCCGCAGCGTCCGGCGGCACCAACGAGGGCCCCTCTCCCACTCGCACCCTCGCGGCGGCGCTCGCGAGCTGCACCGCGATCACCGTCGAGATGTACGCCGAGCGCAAAGACTGGGAGCTTGGCAAGGTCGAGGTCGAGGTCGAGATGGGCTACGACGAAAAGGGCACCCCGGACACGTTCGAGGTGCTGCTGAAGGTGCCCGAGCCACTGGAGCGGGACCAGCAGGACCGCCTGGTGGCGATCGCGGGCAAGTGCCCGGTGCACCGAGCCCTGGCCGCCGAGACGGAGATCGTCGTCAGGGACCGGATCGAGGGGCGGCTACCCGCATGATGGTTTCACCCCGCGCCTGA
Source organism: Actinomycetota bacterium (assembly GCA_046728015.1). Lineage (GTDB taxonomy): Bacteria > Actinomycetota > Thermoleophilia > Solirubrobacterales > 70-9 > DATAFO01. The sequence continues at coordinate 20,578 of JBKPDQ010000075.1, read as the reverse complement.
TGGACCTAGGCCTGGCCGAGAGGGCCTGCGTCGTCACCGGCGCCAGCCGTGGGATCGGGCGCGAAACGTCGCGCATGCTCTGTGCCGAAGGCGCACGCGTGCTGCTCGTCGCACGCGGGGAGGCGGAGCTCGCCGATGCGGTCGAGGAGTGTGGCGTCGCGAGCGCCGAGACCGACGGCGCGGCTGAACCGCTCGTCCTCGATGTCACCGAGCCGGACGCCGGGGCACGCCTGGTCTCCGAGTGCGAGCGCCGCTTCGGGCAGCTCGACGTGCTGGTCAACAACGCTGGGACCGCCCAATGGCGACGGCTCGAAGAAGTCCCGGACGACGACTGGCAGGCCGCGTGGGAGCTGAACGTGATGGCTCCCCTGCGCGCAATGCGCGCGGCCGTCCCCGGGATGCGCGAGCGCGGTTGGGGACGCATCGTCAACGTCGCGTCCACGGCGGGCAAACGCCCCTCCGCGATGATGCCCGAGTACTCAGTTGCCAAGGCGGCCGAGCTTTCGCTCTCGCGCCTGTTCGCCGACCAGCACGCGGCCGAGGGCGTGCTCGTCAACGCGGTCTGTCCCGGCCCCACCAAGTCCGAGCTGTGGATGGGCGAGGGTGGGCTGCTCGACCAGTCGCAGCGCGCCGCGGGCCACGACTCGCGTGAGGAGGCGCTCGAGGCGTCCGGCGCCAAGCGTCCGATCGGGCGCCTGGCCGAGGTGGAGGAGGTCGCGGCCGCAATTGTCTTCCTCTGCTCCGAGCGCGCCTCGTACGTCGCCGGGGCGGCCTGGTCGGTCGACGGCGGGACGGTGCAGGTCATCATCTGACGGTGAGCTCCGTCCACGCGCTGCGCTCCGTCCTCCTCAGTCCCGACGAGGCCGCGGCGATCGACGCTCACGGGCGCACGGAGGCGGCGGTGCTGGTGCCGATGTACGGGCATCCCGAGCGACCGGGGCTGGTGTTCACGAAGCGCCGAGCCGACCTTCGCCGCCACGCCGGCGAGATCTCCTTCCCCGGTGGAACGCGGGACCGGCCCGACGAGGACCTGCTCGGGACCGCGCTGCGCGAGGCGGAGGAGGAGATCGGGCTGGATCGCGGTCGGGTCGAAGTGATCGGCGCCCTGCCGCCGATCGGGACGTTCGTCACCAACTACAAGGTCCATCCCTTCGTCGGCCTGATCGGCGACGACCTGCGCTTCGAGCCGAACCCGGCTGAGGTCGAGACGGTGCTGGCTTTCGCGCTTGACGACCTGCGGAACGGCTTTGCGATGCGGAGGCTCGTGCGGCGAGGCGTGCCGATCCGCACCCCCACGTACGAAGTGGGCGAGCACATGATCTGGGGCGCGACCGCGCGCATCCTCGGCGAACTTCTCGATCGACTCGACCGCGTCCCGGCTGTCGATCAGCCGTCGAACCGACCGTAGCCGCGCAGCAGCCGCCTGGCGACGCCCCTCAGCGTGCGGATCCCGTACTCCTTGCTCGGGTTGTAGCGGGTGAGGATCGCAACCGCGAAGCGGCGTGGCGCCTTGCGCAGGAGCATCACCTGGTTGATCCCCCAGCGCCCGCCGTCCGAGCTTGTCGGCGCCCACCCGCCCTTGAAGTGAAGGGTCCAGCCGCGAGGCGCGACCGGCGGGATCCCCCAGCGCTGGCCCTTGACGATCCGCTTCAGCAGGCGCATCGCGAAGTCCCGGTGGCGGTCCGGCACGAAGTTGTCGAGCCGGTAGAAGAAGCGCGCCTGGTCGCGGGCCGTGATCTGGCTCAGTCCCCAGACGGCCTGGGTTGAGAAGTGGTCCATGCCGGCGTCGCGGGCGAGCGCGTAGAGCGCGCCCGCGCCGACCCGCTCATAGACGGCGCTCGCCGTCTGGTTGTCGGAGCGCCGAATCATCGGCCTGAGCAGATCGCGGTCGGCCTCGGTCAGGTCGCGGTGACGGACGTCCGGCTGACGCAGGTAGGCAACGAGCAGCATTGCCTTGACGACGCTGTGTGAGTTGTGCCGGCGATCCACGTGGTCGCCGCGCAATTTCTTGTCCTCGCCGACCACGGCGAACGAGACGACTCCCTGCCGGCCGTCGGCGTAGCGCTCGGCGGCCCGAACCCGCTTCGCCCACGGGTAATGGTCGTCCGCCGCGTGAGCGGCCGAAGCCGTGATCACGACCACAGCCGCGAGCGCCGCGGTGACCTCGAGCGTTCGTTTCAACCGGCGCATCGGCGAGATGGCCCCATTATCGTTTTCCTGTGGCGTCAGAGCGGCCACGGGACGCGATGGGGAGGTTGCTGCCGAACGACCAAGCGGGCGCCAAGCACGAGGTCTCCGAGGTCGACGCGATGGGCCTCGACAAGCGGCGCGAGGTCGTCGGAAAGAGCTACGGCCCCAGCGTCGCGCGCCAGGCGAGCATGTACGGGATCTTCCTCGCCGTGGTGGCCGCGCTGGTGATCGGCGGCAAGCTGCTCGCCGACGAGCTCGACCAGCCACCGGACGAGATCAAGGCCCAGGCGCCCTGGACCGGCACCGACGAACCGCCGGCGCCCATCGAAGCGCGTCCTTCGGGCGAGATCCCGACCGAAGGGCCCTAACCCGCTTCGGTCAGCTCCCTCGCGTAGCTGAGCATCAGCGCGCGCCACGCCGGCGGCTCCTGCGTGGCCCCTTGGGCGATCGCGACCGGGATCCGCCAACGCCTGCTGGCGGCGCGCACGATCCCGGCGCCCGCCTGAAGACGCCCGGCTGGCACCGTGCCCTCCGCCTCGTAGACGAAGCCTCTCACCGGCGTGTCGACGATCTCCTCCAGGAGGCGCTCGAGCCGCGGGCCGTGGAGCTGCGCCACGGCGGCCGCCTTCCCGCGAGCCGACCCGAGCAGCCAGTAGATCAGCGTCACGTCGGAGATCAGCTCGAGGATCGAGCCGACGCGGTCCGGATCAGCGATCGCGGGCTCGATCCCCGCGGCCTCGATTCCGGCGGCCCTCCCCGGATCGCGCGTCGTCCCTCGCACCCGCCATCCGCCCTCCAGCAGGGCGGCGCCCAGCTCGCGGCCGCGACAGCCGCAGCCGACAATCAGGGCCCTGGCCATCGGTCGGATGCCTAGGTGCCGAGGTCCTCGAGCTCGTCTTGGGACTCCGACAGAGTCCTGCCGTACTCGCCGCGGCGGCCGCGCTCGCGTACCGCCTCGTCCTCCTTGGCCATCCGCTGGGCGTCGGCCTCGGTCAGGTCCGGCTTGCCACGCCGGCGGCGCATCTTGTTCTGCGCCTCGATCATCTGCGAGAGGTCCTCCATCTCGAGCTTCGCCTCAAGCTCGGGCGAGCGGGTCGGGCGCCAATCGACGAGGTCGGCGCCGCTGCCCGGATAGGCGCGGGCGAGGAGGACGAGACAGAGGACGATGAACGCGACCATCGCCAGCGTGACGAGCACGAATTCCATCGCTCGCGACCTACATTAGTGCTCAGACCCGGCCGGCAGCGTGCGAAGATGCCCGCCGTGCCGGAGGCCCTGATCGTCGACGCCGTGCGGACGCCCATGGGCCGCTACCGCGGCGCCCTGGCGGGTGTGCGCCCCGACGACCTCGCCGCCCACGCGATCGCCGCCGTCGTCGAGCGCAGCGGGATCGATCCCGAGCGGGTCGACGACATCTACTGGGGCGCCGCGAACCAGGCCGGCGAGGACAACCGCGACGTGGCGCGGATGGCCGGACTGCTGGCGGGGCTTCCAGTTGAGGTGCCCGGGGTCACGGTGAATCGCCTCTGCGCATCGGGCCTCGAGGCGGTGAACCAGGGCTCGCGGGCGCTGCGGCTCGGCGAGGGAAGGCTGTACCTGGCCGGAGGCTCGGAGTCGATGAGCAGGGCACCGTGGGTAGTGCCGAAGCCCGACGCCGGCCTGCCGCGGGGGGAGCAGACGATGTACGACACCGCTCTCGGCTGGCGGCTGATCAACCCGAGGCTGGCCGAGCGCTACTCGACCGAGACGATGGGCGAGACCGCCGAGAACGTCGCCGAGCGCTACGGCATCTCCCGCGAGGCGCAGGACCGGTACGCGTTGCGAAGCCACGAGCGCGCCGTCGCCGCCCAGCGCGAGGGCAGGCTGGCCGAGCAGCTCGTCCCGATCGACGCGCCCTCCTTGAACGGCCGCAAGGTCGTCACCGTGAACGCCGACGAAGGGCCTCGCCTCGACACCTCCCTGGAGAAGCTTGCGCGCCTGCCCCCGATCTTTCGCGATGGAGGCACGGTGACCGCGGGCAACGCGTCGCCGCTCAACGACGGTGCCGCGTGTCTCGTCCTCGCCTCAGAGGACGTCGCGGGCGACCTTGGGGCCGACCCGCTGGCGCGGGTGGTCGCGATCGGCGTCGCCGGCGTCGATCCCGCATATATGGGTCTCGGCCCCGTGCCTGCCGTCCGCCGCGCGCTCGATGCCGCCGGGTTGACGCTCGACCAGATCGACCTGATCGAGATCAACGAGGCGTTTGCCGCGCAGGTGCTGGCATGCGCGCAGGAGCTGGGGATCGACGAGGAGCGGCTGAACGTCAACGGGGGCGCGATCGCCCTCGGTCACCCGCTGGGATGCTCGGGAGCGCGCATTCTCACCAGCCTCGTCTGGGAGCTTCGCCGCCGCGAGGGCCGCTACGGGATCGCCTCACTCTGCGTTGGAGTCGGGCAGGGACTGGCGACCGTCGTCGAGCGGGTGTAGCCGACGGGGGTCGGCCTGACCATCACCGAACTCAGTCGTCCTGGGCGGCCGGTTCGAGCCCACCGGGACCACGGCGGCGGCGGGCCTGCCGTGAGACGTTGCGAAGCTCGTCGAGACCCGCGGCGACCTTCTGCGCCTCGCGGCGCACCTCGCGCTCGCGCTCCTGCGCTTGCTCGGCCGCGACGATCTCCGCGGCGAGCTCCTCGGCGAGCCCGAGCAGCCGTTCGCGTGCCTGCTCCTCGGCGTTGGCGATGCTCGCGTCAAGCCGCCGGTCGATGTGGGCAGTCAGCCTTGCAGCGGTCTCCCGGCCATTGGCCCGCAGCCGGTCAGCGACGGACTCGACGGCGGAGTCCGCGTATTTCTCGGCCCTGCGCTCGATCTCGGCCAGGCGCTGCACGAGAGTCTCGAACACGGTTCGGTCCAGCTCTGCGCGAGCCGACTCGAACAGGGCCCTGAGCTGTCGCTCAAGTTGCGAGAGCTGCTGTTCGCTGGCCTTCCGCGCCACGTCCTCGACCTTCGTCGAAAACAGCTCCGTCTGAACTTCGAGCCAGGTCTTCGCCTCGTTCATCCATAGCTCAGAGCCGCCCTCGGTGATACGGGTCAGGTCCGCACGCAGGCTCCGAATCTCTTTCTCGAGCGTCTCCGCGACGACGGAATGCCAATCCGTTTTCGCAGCCGACTCCGTGACCTCGCGCTGCAGGCGCTCGACCATCTGGACGAGCTCCTCCTCGCCCCGCGGCGTCTTCCTGTCCCCCGCGGATCTGGCTTTGTCTTGAGTCACCCTCGTTCCCCCAGAACCGTGGTTCCCGGGCCGCGCCGAAATGCGCTCGAGCAATTGGGCGTCCCAGACGATCGCTCGAGGCGATTCCGGGGCAACCTATGCGTCGTCCGTGAGAGGCGGATGAGGCGGCTATGAGAAGGCGATTCAAACCTACCGGGAAGCGAGTACGCGGCTGCCAGGAAGCGAGTATCGGCGGCGAATTCCTCGTCCTGGGGCGGTCCCGAAAGGCTTCTGCTCGGTAGATTCGTCCGCCATGCCGATTCGGGAGCTGGCCTCAGTGGACGGCGAGATCGCCCCCACGCGCGAATCGTCCTTGCCTTTGCCTGACGACGGTCTCTATCGCGGTGACGGCGTGTTCGAGGTGATCCGGCTCTACCGCGGCCGGCCGTTCGCGCTCGTCGAGCACCTCGACCGCATCGAGCGCTCGGCCACGGCGATCGAGCTTCCGGTCGACCGCGGATTGCTCGAGCGCGAGCTGGCCGCTCTCCTTGCCGACCATGGGGGTGACGACGGTCAGCTCCGGATCGTCCTCACTCGCGCCGGCCGCCGGGTGCTCCTGACCGAGGAGCTTCCCCCGCGCGGCGCGACCGTGCGCCTCGCGACCGTGACCTACTCGCCGAGCGTGATCCTCGACGGCGTCAAGTCGCTCTCCTACGCGGCGAACATGCAGGCGACCCGGATCGCGGTCGGTCGCGGCGCGGACGAGGCCCTGCTGGTTCGGCCCGACGGCCCGGTCCTCGAAGCGCCAACGTCGGCGATCTTCTGGGTCTCCGAGGCAGGGGCCCTGCGGACCCCGTCGCTCGAGGCCGGAATCCTCGATTCGATCACCCGTGCCCAGATCGTGCGGGAGCTGGACGTCGAGGAGGGGCAGTTCGGCGTCGCCGACGTACACGCAGCCCGCGAGGCCTTCCTGGCCTCCACCACCCGGGAGGTCCAGCCGGTTGCGCGGATCGACGACCGCGACCTCGAGGCACCCGGCAATCGGACCCGCGAGGCGCAGGCCGCCTTCGAAGCGGTCCTCAACAGTGCCCTCGCCGAGCCCGCCCAGTGATCGACCACCAGCTAACGGACGAGCAGCGCCTGATCGCCGAAACGGCGCGCGACTTCGTCGACAACGAGATCGTCCCGCGAGCTCGCGAGTCTGACCGAGCGGCACGCTTCGACATCGAGCTGGCGCGCCGGCTCGGGGACCTGGGCTACCTGGGCGCGCCGGTCGCCGAGGAGTTCGGAGGTCGCGGGCTCGACTACCTGACGTACGGCCTGATCGTCGAGGAGGTGGGACGCGGCGACTCGGCGATGCGCACGGTCGTCTCCGTCCAGACGTCGCTCGTCTGCGGCTCCATCGAGCGCTGGGGGTCCGACGAGCAGAAGCGCCGCTGGCTACCGCGCCTCTGCGCCGGCGAGGCGTTCGGCTGCTTCGGACTGACCGAGCCCGACACGGGCTCCGACGCAGCCTCGCTTCGGACGCGCGCCGAGAAGGTCGACGGCGGCTGGCGAATCACGGGCCAGAAGATGTGGATCTCACTCGGGAACGTGGCCTCCCTCGCGCTCGTCTTCGCGCAGACCGACCCGTCGGCCAAGCATCGCGGCCTGGCCTGCTTTCTCGTGCCGACGTCGACCGACGGCTTCAGCGCCCAGGAGATCCACGGCAAGCTCGGGCTCCGCGCCTCGGACACCGCGGCGGTCGGGCTCGACGGGGTCGAGGTTCCAGACGACGCGCTGCTCGGCGAGGTGGGCGACGGCTTCAAGGTCGCGATGTCCGCGCTCGACTCGGGTCGCTACTCGGTGGCCGCAGGTTGCGTCGGGATCTGCGAGGGTTGCGTGCAGGCCTCGGTCGCATACGCCAAGGACCGCAACCAGTTCGGGGTTCCGATCGCGAGCTTTCAGCTCGTGCAGGAGATGATCGCCGACCAGGTGGTACGCCGCGACGCCGCGCGGATGCTCGTGCGCCGGGCCGCGCTGCTCAAGGACGCCGGCCAGCCGAGCACGGTCGAGACCTCCATCGCGAAGCTCTACGCGACCGAGTCGGCGGTCGAGTGCGCGAACCTGGCGATCCAGGTGCACGGCGGCTCGGGCTATGTGGACGACTATCCGGTCGAGCGCTACCTGCGCGACGCCCGGGTGACGACGCTTTACGAGGGCACGTCCCAGATCCAGAAGCTGATCATCGGCCGCGACGCCACCGGCATCAACGCGATGGTGCCGCCGGGAGCCGGCTGATGGCCGGGCTCGTCGAGGCCACCGTCGACGGCGGCGTCGGCCTGGCGCGGATCGACCGGCCCGAGGTCCGCAACGCCCTGTCGCCCGAGGTGATGGAGGAGCTGGCCGGGGCCGTGGAGCGGTTCGACGCGGATCCCGCCGTGCGCTGCATCGTGATCGCCGGCTCCGACGAGGTCTTCGTCTCGGGCGCGGACATCGGGGCGCTTGCCGAGCGGGAGTTCCACGAGGTGTTGTTTCACCCCGCGTCGTCGTTCTGGCGGCGGCTCGCCGAGGTTCGTACCCCGATGATCGCCGCCGTCTCGGGCTGGGCGCTGGGCGGCGGCTGCGAACTGGCTCTGGTGTGCGATCTGATCGTCGCCTCCGAAACGGCCGTCTTCGGCCAGCCCGAGATCACGCTCGGCATCATCCCGGGCGGGGGCGGCACGCAGCGCCTGGCGCGCGCGATCGGCAAGCAGCGCGCGATGGAGCTCGTCCTGACAGGCCGTCGCTTCGACGCCGACGAGGGCGAGCGCTTGGGCATCGTCAACTCGGTGGTCGAGAAGGGGGACTGGCTCGACAGCGCGATGGAGCTCGCCGGGCGAATCGCGTCGCGCCCGCCGATTGCCGCCCGACTTGCCAAGCAGGCCATCCTCGCGGCCGAGGAGACGACGATGGGGGCTGGCCTGGAACAGGAGCGACGCCTGTACGAGCTGGCGATGGCCACCGAGGACCGCTTGGAGGGCATGCGGGCGTTCCTGGAGAAGCGGAGACCCGAGTTCAAGGGAATCTAGAAACTGCACATGCTGCTTTCGTCGCCAAAGCGACTCACCTGAATCTCCGATGGCGAACCTCTTCGATCCCGAGTTCGACACCACCAACGACCGCCCCGGCTTCGTGTGGCGCCGCGCCAAGCTCGGCGACCAGGCAGGGAGCGAGCGGCTGGGCGCAAGTCTCTATGAGCTCGAGCGGGGCTCGGCGCCGTTTCCGCTCCACTTCCACCACAGCAACGAGGAGCTTCTGATCGTCCTCGGTGGCAACGCGAGCCTGCGGAGCCCGGACGGCGAACGGGAGCTGGAAGTGGGTGAGGTCGTCGCGTTCCCGGTCGGCGAGCGCGGCGCGCACCAGGTGATCAACCGCGGCTCCGAGCCGGCCCGGGTGCTGATCATCAGCGAGATGAACGCTCCGGACATCGTCGTGCGACCCGAGTCGGGCAAGCTGAGCGCCTTCACCCGGCCGCCGGGTGGCTCGGGCGCGTGGGGGCACGACGTCTTCTTCCGGCGGGACGCCGCCGAGTTCTGGGACGGCGAGGAGCCGCCGCCGGAGCGTTCGACCGACGCGGAGTGACGCCAGACGTCGAGCGCATCGGGGTCGCGGGCGCCGGAACGATGGGTGCCGGGATCGCCCAGGTCGCCTGCCTGGGCGGCTTCACCACGTATCTGCACGATCCCGATGCAGCGGCCCTGAGGGCCGGAGAGGACCGGCTGCGCGCCGACCTGGTCAAGGGCCTCGACCGGGGACGCTGGTCGCAGGCCGAAGCCGAGGCGGCGTCGGCGCGCCTGCGTGGCGCGCGGAGCCTCGACGATCTGGAGGCATGCGAGCTGGTCATCGAGGCGGTGCCCGAGAGCCTCGACCTCAAGCGGCGGCTGTTTGCCGAACTCGAGACGATCTGCGCGCCGGCCACTGTTCTTGCGACGAACACGTCCTCGCTCTCGGTCAGCGAGATCGCCGCCACCGCCGACCGGCCCGAGCGGATCTGCGGCATGCACTTCTTCAACCCGCCGGCGCTGATGGAGCTGGTGGAGATCGTGGCCGGAAAGCGCACGGCGCCCGACGTGCTCGAGCTCGCATCGCGGGCCGCTGAGCGCATGGGTCGCACGCCGATCCGGGCCGCGGACGGCATCGGCTTTCTCGCCAATCGCTGTGCCCGTCCGTTCACTCTCGAGGCCCTGCGACTCGTCGGGGAGCGGGTGGCCCCACCCGATCAGGTCGATCGGATCGTCCGGATCGGAGGCGGCTACCGGCTGGGACCGTTCGAGCTCATGGACCTCGTCGGCGTCGACGTGAACCTCCGGGTCGCGAAGTCGTTATACGAGCAGAGCGGTGAGCCGCGTTGGCAGCCCCACCCGCTTCAGCAGCGCCTGGTGGTGGACGGGCGCCTCGGCCGCAAGTCGGGGCGGGGCTGGTACGACTACCGCCACGGGCCACATCGCCCGGACGACCCTCCCCAGCCCGAGGCCATCACCCGCGCCCGACCCGATCCGCGCATCGAGAGCTCGGTCCATTGGGTGGCGGTGCCCGACCTGGCCCGGGCCGCGCTAGTCGAGATCGCGCCGGGCACCACTGGGACGCTCAGCGTCGCCGGTCGGTACTTCGCCGACCTCGGCAAGCACGTCGAGTGCGTGCTCGGCGACACACCGGGACTGGTGCTGGGAAGGATCGTCTCGCAGCTCGTCAACGAGGCGTGCTACGCGGTCGGCCACGGGATCGGGACGCCGGAGGACATCGACACCGCGATGCGGCTTGGCTTCAACCACCCGCGCGGGCCGTTCGAATGGGCCCGACAGATCGGCCCGAAGACGGTGCTAGCGACTCTCGACGCGCTCCGGAGCGAGCTCGGGCACGACCGGTACCGCGCCGCTCCCATCCTGCGCGACTGGGCTGCCGGCGGCGGGGACCTCCGCCCCACGTCCGTCGCCAACGGTCTGGGGCCGGGGACGTAGGGGCAGACGGCCCTCGGCGGCGAGCCACGAGCCGGCGAGGATCAGCAACAGGCCGGCGACAGTGGCGGCCGTGATCGTCTCGTCCAGCAGGGCGGCGCCGTAGGCAACCGCGAACCCCGGCGCCAGGTAGGCGACCAGGAACGACTTCGCCGGGCCGACCCGAGCAATGAGGCTGTAGAAGATGACGAACGCGAGTCCGGTCCCGAAGGCGCCGAGCGCTCCGACCGCCGCCAGGGGGCCGAGGTCCGGGAAGTTCGTCGGCGCCGTCGCAATCGCGACCGGCGCCAGCATCACCGCGCTTGCCGTCATCACTGCGACGGTCATGCCCAGCGGGTCGAGCTCCGAGAGCCGGTGCTTGACGACGAAGCCGCCGATCGCGTAGCCCAGGCCGGCGAGCACCACGGCCAGCCCGCCGAGCAGCGCGTTGCCCGACCCGCTGAGGTCGAGGCCGAACAGCAGCACCACGCCGCCGATGCCGATCGCGATGCCGGCGAGGCGCAGACCTTGCGAGCGCTCCTCGTGGTCAACCCAGATCGCCAGGAGCGCGGTGAAGATCGGCGCCGTGGCGACGAGAATCCCTGCCAGGGCCGAGGAGATCTCCTGCTCTCCGAGGGCGATCAGCAGGAACGGCCCCGCCACCTGGACCACGCCGACGAGCACCAGCACTCCGATCACACCGCGCAAGCCGCGAAAGGCATCATGGGTTGCGGCGATGGGCGCGATCACGGCCGCCGCAAACGCGACGCGCAGGCAGGCGACCATCCCCGGGGACAGATCGCGGAGCCCGATCTTGATCAGCATGTAGCTCGCGCCCCAGATGGCGGCGAGACTGAGCAGCAGTGTCCAGGAGCGGCGATCCATTCAGGTATAGGTGAGTCGATTTAGCGGCGAAAGCAGCATGTGCAGTTGGTCATTTATGCAACGACTCGGGGCATAGGAACGTGACCGCGGGTCCAATTTCAGGGTAGAGGCCGCGACCTCGCTTGCCTATTAGCCCTCCCGATCGCACCGATCGGCGCCGCTGATTCGAGGCGAGTTAAGGGTGCTGGCGGCCGGTGCCGATGGATTCGTGGGTCCCCACGCAGGAGGCGTTGAGGGGAACGCGAATCAGATCGCGACGGACGCGAAGGAGGTGCCAATGTACGACGTGCTCTACCTGGACCAGGACGGGACCCTGAGACTTGTCGCCGCGAGCCTCGAGCGGCATTCCGCCGTCATCGTCGCCCGCGCGGAGGCCGACGCGCGGGGGATCGGGCGCATGTTCCTCGCCGGCTCCGAGCGACCGCCGTCTGGCCGCGCGGTCCTGATCGTCTCGAGCGGGGGCGAAGCGACGATCGCGGCTGCCGCCTAGGCCGAAGACGTCGAAACCCAGTCTCGCGGGCTTCGCCTCGCTGTAGGCTCCCGTTCGCATGGAAGCGGTACGGGGCAGCCGCGGGACAGCCCGCGTTCGGCTCGCGGTCGCCACCGCGCTCGGCTCCACCCTCGGTTCCGTCCTCCTGCTCGCGCTCGCGTCGTCCCCGGGAGCGGAGGCCGGTTCGCCCGAGCTCCTTCCGGACCTGGTCACGCTGAGCATCGGCCGCAACGACATCGTGCTCGAGAAGCGGGGCAAGCACCGATTCCTGCGGCTTTCAAACGAGGTCGGAAACGGGGGCAACGGTCCGCTCGACATCGAAAGCGCTCCGACCAGCGGTGACTGCGAGGACGACCAGTACACCGCGGTCCAACGGCTGTTCGACGACACCAACGACAACGAGGTCTTCGACCGTGGGATCGACCAGGCGGCCGACGAGATCCCGTTCGGCTGCATGCGCTTCCACGACGCCCCCGGACACCTGCACTGGCACGTGCTCGACTTCGCTCGCTACCAGCTGCGCCGCGCCAGGACAGGCAGGCTGGTCGAGTCGAAGAAGGTCGGCTTCTGCGTCATCGACACCGTGCAGCCGTTCCCGACGCTCCCCGGATCGCCGGAGAAGCCGTACTACCCGCAGGGCGAGGGATGCGGGGGCTTGGACAAGGAGGGACAGCCCACGCCGCCGGAGTCAGAGGGCCTCTCGATCGGCTGGGCGGACGTCTACTTCTTCGGGCTCCCGGGCCAATCGATGGAGATCACCGATCTGCACCGCGGTCGCTACTGCCTGATTTCAACCGCCGACCCGACGAAGCTGATCGCCGAGTCCAGCGACTCCAACAACACGCGGACGGTACGGCTGAAGCTGCGGCCGCGAAAGCTTCGCCTCAAGAAGCTGCCCGGCCCCTGTCGGGCAGTAAGCGACTAGCTCGCGCTCGTCTCGAGCGCCACGCCCGCCTTGCCGAACCAATGCGCCTCGGGCGACGGCGGGGTATCACGCAGGTACCACTCGGCGTCCAGGGCGCCCATACACCCGGTGCCCGCCGCGGTCACGGCCTGCCGGTAGGTGTGGTCGACGAGGTCGCCGACCGCGAACACCCCAGCGAGATTGGTCCGAGTGGAACCGTTCTGGGTGACGACGTAGCCGTTCTCGTCGGTCTCGACCTGGTCGGCCACGAGCTCCGAGCGCGGGATGTGGCCGATCGCGACGAAGGCGCCGCCGACCTCGAGCTCCTCCTCCTCACCGGTCCCGACGTTGCGCAGTCGCAACGCGGCGAGCTTGCCGTCGTCGCCGGCGATGAACTCCTCGACCGTGAACGGCGTCTTGAAGTTGACGTTGTCCTGCTCGCGGGCTCGGTCGAGCATGATCTTCGAGGCCCGGAACTCGTCGCGGCGGTGGACGACGTCGAGCTGCGAGGCGAACTTGGAGATGAAGATCGAGTCCTCCATCGCCGAGTCGCCGCCGCCGACCACCGCGACCTTCTCGCCCTTGAAGAAGGCGCCGTCGCAGACGCCGCAGGTCGAGACGCCGCGCCCGCCGAGCTCGAGCTCGCCGGTGACTCCGAGGCGCCGGGGCTCGGCGCCCATAGCGAGGATCACGCTCTTGGCGAGGTGCTCGTCGTCGCCGACGAACACCCGCTGGATGCCGCCGTCGGAGAGCTCGAGGCGCGAGACGTCGTCGGTCTCGAAGCGAGTGCCGAAGCGCTCCGCCTGGTCGCGGAACTGCTGCATCATCTCCGGGCCCATGATCCCCTCGGGGTAGCCCGGGTAGTTCTCGACGTCGGTCGTGTTCTGGAGCTGTCCGCCCCACTGGAAGCCCTCGATCATGAGCGGATCGAGGTTGGCGCGCGACGCGTACAGCGCAGCCGTGTAGCCCGCCGGCCCGCCGCCGACGATGATCAGGTTCTCCACTCGCTGTTCGCTCACGGTCGCTCCTTCGACATTGTTCCCACCCCGTCGGGCAGGTTAACGCTCTATGAGGATGATACTTTACTTTCTGAAGTAATGGGGGACGTGGAATCCGTCCCGGGCCGGGGCTCGACGATTCCAGTGCCCACGCCCGGGCTCGCGCGCTCCTCCTCCCAGAGCGAAACTGTGCGCCGCAACTGGAGGAAGGCCACGATCCCCGGAGGGATCGGAAGCCAGAAGGCGATCAACCGGTAGGTGAGGACGGCGGCGAAGATCGTGCCGCCGCTCACTCCCGGGACGTCGAACAGCGCGAAGGCGCCGATCATCCCGGCGTCGACCCCGCCGACGCCCCCCGGCAGCGGGATCAGGTTCGCGAACATCCCGACGAAGAACCCCTGGACGACCACCGCCAGCGGGATCTCGGCGTCGAAAGCCTTGAACGAGGCCCAGAGGATCGCGATGTTTGCCGCCCAGAAGCCGATCGCGCCCACGACCGCCAGCCCGCCGCGCGAGGGCTCGCGCACGAACGCGATCGCGGTCCGCGTGCCGCTCGCCAGCGTGGCCGGAGCCGAGGCGAGCCGGTGCAGCCACTTGCGGAACCGATAGCCCTGAGTGAAGCTCGCCATCCGCCGCTCGAAGTCCTCCGGGATCAGCGCGATCAGCAGGAAGATCACGATGATCCCGCCGGCGATGGCGGCGGGGACGATCGTCAGCCCCGCGGGCGCCGGACCGGAGAAGACGCCAACCCGCAGCAGGATGCCGTTGATGACCAGGGTCAGCATGTAGACCGCGTAGGTCATGACCAGGAAGGCGACCATCCGGCAGGCGGTCTGCCGACGCTCCATCCCCGCCTTGCGAAGCGCCCAGTAGGTGAGCACGATCCCTCCGGCCCCTCCGGCGGAAAACAGCCGGGTCGCGGCGAGACCGGCCATCGTGATCTCGTACGACTCGCGCCAGCGCAGGCGGATCCTCTCCCCCACCACGCCCTTGAACAGGGCGACGTAGGAGAAGAACATCGCGATGCTGAAACTGAAGGCGATCGCGATCCAGACCGGGTCGCCTTGGCCGAGCTTGTCGATCGCGTCCTCGACGCCGACCAGCTTCGGCAGCAGGAAGTAGATCGCCGCGATGACGACGACGACGAACAGGGTGGTCTGAGCGAGCCGCTTCGGGTCCGCGAAGAACGAGGGCTCTAGTGCCTCGTCCTCGTCCTCGGGCGGGATCGCCTCGTCCAGCTCCTCCTCTTCCCTCCACTCTTTGGCATCGGAGCGGGGCACCAGCTAATCCTCGCAAATGGCTCGGTGGCCCCACCTCTCAGGCGTCGGGATCAGCCAGCCGCTCGAGGCGCTGCACGAGTGCGCTCACGCCCGTGGCGAGCGGCCCCGCCAGGCGTTCGCCGCGGCGCACGAACGCAACCAGTGCCGCGCCGGCCACCAGGTCGGTGACGTAGTGCTCGCCGAGGTACACGAGGGCGAAGCCCAGCGTTGCCGCGTACGCCCAGCCGACGGTCCCCGGTGCGGGGCCCGATTCGCTCAGCAGCAGCGCGGCCATCAGCGACGTCGCGAAGTGAAGCGACGGCATCGCCGCCCACGGGTTTCCTCCCAGCGAGTCGTAGAGAACGGGCCAGGCGCGACCCCAGAACTCCTCGCCGACGTCGACCATGATGCGGCGCACGCGCTCGTCGCCCGTGTAGCCCTGCTCGCTGGCCCACCACGGCGGCGCCGTGGGAACGGCGACGTATCCGACGCAGCCGAGGTCGAAGGTCGCCGCCATCTGCCTCGCCGCGCGCGGGAATCGCTCCTCGTCGCGCGCGAGGATCCAGATGAGCGCCAGGTGCGGCTGGAAGAACCACAGCCAGTGCACCCAGGTCAGCACGTGGTCCTTGGCCGTCACCTCGCCGGTGGGCGAGAGCCCTCGCTGGAGGCGAACGTTCGGCAACCGGCCGAAGCCCAGCGCGCGGTCGCTGGCGATCGGGTAGCGCACCCGCAGTCGGCGCCGAAGCGCTTGCTCGTCGTCGTAGGGCAGCTCGTGCGCCATCACAAAGCCCCACATCTGAACCGCGTACAGCGCGGCGTCACGGGTCCGCGTGCGGGGCCGCAACACCGCGAGCGCGAACGGCCCGGAGGCGACGGCCGCGGTCGTCACGGCCGGATGAATTCCAAGCCTGCGGCGCACCAGCGGCACGACTACCGCGGCGGCCAGCGCAGTCGCCGCGGCGCCCCGGACCGTGGCGCTGAGCGCCGGACTCGAGCGACGGGATTTGCGGAGCCGGCGCAAAGCGCGGCGAGTATAGGAGGCGCTACTGCTTCCGCTTCAAGACGTCCGTCCAGGCTCGGCGGGCGTCCGCATCGCGATTAGAATGCGGCCGCCTTGGCGCCTCGGCCCAGCAGACTCCTCGTCGCCTGCGCGTTCGCCCTCCTTGCAGCGATGTTCGCCGCCGCCCCGGCGCAGGCGATCGAGCTGTCTCCGGCCGAACCGCACTCGCCAAACGCCGAGGACATGAACACCGCCTACTGGGCGATGGTGATCGTCGGGATCGTCCTGCTCGTGGTGATCAACGCGGCGCTCCTCCTGGCCGTTCTGCGCTTCCGGGCCCGCCGCGAGCGCCGTCCGGCGCGGCTTGCCGCGGGCCGTGGCGCGCTCCGCCCGGTGCTGGCGGCGACGTCGCTGATCGCCATCGCCGTCTTCGTCTACGGCGTCATCGTCACCGACGATGTGCGAGAGATCGAGCCGTCGGGTCCGGGGGGGCTCGACGCCGGCCAGAGCGCGCAGGTGGGTGTCAAGGGCGCGCCCCCCGCGACGCTGCTCGAGGGGGGCGAGTCGGCCACGGGCGAGGAGCCGATCACCGGAGCCGAGCCGACCGAGAAGGCGCCGTTGCTGATCGATGCGATCGCACAGCAGTGGGTGTGGCGGTTCGAGTATCCCGCTCCCGCCGATGGGGGCCAGCGTCCGTTCTCCTACGGCGAGCTTGTGGTGCCGGTGGACACGACGGTGATCCTGAGCATCGACTCGACCGACGTCATGCACAGCTGGTGGGTGCCAGCGCTCGGCGGCCAGGTTCAGGCGGCGCCCGGCGAGATCAGTCAGACCTGGTTCAAGGCCGACGAGGAGGGGCGTTATGCGGGCCGCTCGACGATCTTCTCCGGCAGCGGCTATCCGGCGATGCGCGTCTGGGTGGAGGTTGTGAGCGTGTCCGAGTACGAGTCCTACGTCGACCGGCTGGGCACCGACATCCGTGAAGCGCAGGGGATCGTCGCAGACGAGGTGGCACAGCAATGACCCTGCCCACGATCGCCCCAGCTCGACCGGAGATCGTCACCCGAGGTGTGCCAACCCCCCGGCCCGGCTGGGTGGAGCGCGTCACCAGCGCCGACCACAAGTCCGTCGGGATCCTCTACATCGGGACCTCGCTGGTCTTCCTGATCCTGGCCGGCGTCGAGTTCGCGCTGATGCGGGCACAGCTGTTCGTGCCCGAGAACTCCCTGATCTCACCCGAGATCTTCAACCGGCTGCTGTCCGCCGCGGGGGTGACCGCGGTGGTGCTCTTCGCCATCCCGCTGGCGCTGGGCTTCATCGCCTACCTGGTGCCGCTTCAGATCGGCGCGCGCGGGGTCGCGTTGCCGCGGCTCAACCTCTTCTCCTACTGGCTTTACGCCATCGGCGGCGTCGCGATCTACGCCAGCTTCCTGTATTCGGTGCCCGAGGCCGGAACCTACTCGCTGCCGCCGCTGTCGGAGACCACGTTCTCGCTCACGCACGGCGTCGACGCCTGGATCACCGGCGTCGCGCTCGCGTGCGCCGGCTTCACGCTGTTCGGGGTGAACATGGTGGTGACGGTCGGACGCCTGCGGGCTCCGGGGATGGCCTGGCGCCGGCTGCCCCTGTTCTCCTGGGCGGCGACCGCGACCAGCGGCCTGCTGCTGGTGCTCGCGCCGGCGATGCTGGCCGCGGTCGTGATGCTGATGATCGACCGCCAGTTCGACGGCGTCTTTTTTGAGGCCGGCGAGGGCGGGGCGCCGCTGCTCTACGAGCACCTGGCGATGCTGTTCGCCGCCGGCGGCTACGCCATCGTCCTACTGCTCGCGGCGGGAGCGATCTCCGAGATCCTGCCCACCTTCTCGGGGCAGCCGATCTTCAGCCACCGCGGTGCCGCTGCCTCGATCGTCGGGATCGCGGTGCTGGTGCCGCTCGCGTGGATGCAGAGCATGTACGAGGCACCGCTCGCCGAGGGCTGGACGATCATGGCGATGGCGTTCGCGCTCGCGCTGGTCGTGCCGATCGGAACGCTCCTGTTCATCTGGGTTGGGACGCTGTGGCGCGGAGCGCTGCGGCTGCGGGCGCCGATCATCTACGCGCTCGCCGCGATCAGCACCATGAGCTTCGGGCTCACCGGCGAGCTCGCGTACTCCGTGATCCCCGTGGGCTGGCAGCTCGACAACACGACCGCAGCGCATGCCGGCACGCTCTACGTGCTGGTCGGCGGCGGCGTGATGGGCGGATTCGCCGCCCTGCATTACTGGTTCCCGAAGCTGAGCGGACGGGTGCTGGGCGAGGGCCTCGGCAAGATCGCCCTGGTCTTCATCCTCGTCGGCATTCACCTCTATGCCCTGCCGATGCTCCTCGCCGGGCTGGAAGGGCAGCCGGTGGACATCTTCAAGTACTACGAGAACACCGGCGTCGACGGCTACAACCTGATCGCCTCGATCGGCGCCTTCGTGCTGGTGGCCGGGATCCTGCTCGAGCTCGGCAACGCGGCACACAGCTGGAACAACGGGCTCAAGGCGGGACATGATCCGTGGGGCGGCTCGACGCTCGAGTGGTTCGCCCTCTCGCCGCCGCCGCCTCACAACTTCGACGCCGTGCCCGACGTGCGCAGCACCGAGCCGCTGCGGGACATCCGCGAGGCCGTGCGGCGGCGCACCGAGATTTGGCAGGCGCCGCCGCGACCCGAGCCCGCGCCCGCCCCGGCCGCGGCACCGGTCGCCGTCGCCGAGAGCGATGCGTCCACCGGCTCCGCGTCCGCTTCGTCGGACGAAGACGACAGCCAGAGCCCCTCGGTAGCCTGAGCCGAATGGACCGGGTCGCCGCTCGTGGCGAAGCGGACGAGCTGTCGCGCTTTCGCCGTCTCGTCACCCTGACGATCGCCGCCACGTTCGCGCTGATCGTGATCGGCGGGGTCGTGCGAGTGTCGGACTCGGGGCTGGGCTGCGGAGCCGAGGGCAGCGGCACGCAAGGGTGGCCCCTGTGTGAGGGTGGCGTGCTGCCGGGCGCCTCGGCAGAGTCGGCAATCGAGTTCACCCATCGCGGGGCTGCCGGCGTAGTCGCGGTGATGGTCGCGCTGCTCGCCTTCAGGGCGCTCCGGAACCTGCGCGAGCATCGCTGGATCGTCCGCGGCTCGATCGCCGCCGGCGTGCTCGTCCTCGCCCAGGCCGCTCTCGGCGGGCTGACGGTGGAGAAGGGCCTCGAGGACGAGCTGGTCGCCGCGCACCTCGGGCTGGCGATGCTGCTGCTCGGCCTGCTGATCCTGCTGCGGCGCGCCGCCGACCCGAAGGCCGTTGTCCCGCCGGCCGAGCGGACTCGCGGCCTGCGCCCCGTGACGATCGTCGCCACGGCGCTGGTGTTCGCGACCATTGTCGCCGGGGGGTACGTCGCTGGGACCGAGAAGGAGGGCACCCCCGGGGAGCCGGCCGTGGGGCAGGCTCACGTCGCCTGCGGCGAGCAGTTCCCCAGCTGCAACGGCACCTTCATGCCCTTCGGGCAGTCACGCCTGGTCGACATCCAGCTGACGCATCGACTGTTCATGTATCTCGCATCGTTTGCCGTGCTGGCCATGGCCGCGCTCGCGCTGATCAGGCGCACTCCGAGCCGGGCGTTCGGCCTGGCGGCGCTGCTGCTCGGAGGTCAGGTGCTGCTGGGCGCCGCCAACGTCTGGGCCGGCAAGCACGCGGGGCTGATCCTGGGCCATCTCACCCTTGGGACCATCCTCTGGAGTACCGTCGTCTACGCCGGGGCGACGCTGCTGCCGGCATCGGCCCCGGCAACCGAGCGCGTCGGGCGACGGCAGGCGGCGCGGGCCGCAGCGGCATAGAGATCTTGGAGAGCGCGACCACGACAACCACCCCCGTCGACCGCCGTGGCATCGAGGCCGGGGCTCCCCTGCCCGTGCTCGCCGGCACGCGGCGCCGCTCCGTCGCCGCGGTGCTGCGCGACTACCTGGCGCTGACCAAGCCGCGAATCATCGCCCTGCTGCTGGTGACCACCGTCGCGACGATGTTCGCGGCCGACCCGGCCGGACCCGCTGCGGCCACGGTGCTGTGGACGATGCTGGGCGGCTACCTCGCCGCCGGCGGCGCGGGAGCCATCAACCAGTACATCGACCGCGATCGGGACGCCCGCATGGCTCGCACGCGCGGGCGCCCGCTGGTGGCCGGGAGGATCGAGCCGCTGCACGGCCTGCTCTTCGGCGTCGGGCTGGGTGTGTTGGCGACGCTCCAGCTTGCGCTCACGGTGAACGCCCTCGCGGCGGCGCTCGCGCTCTGCGGCCTTCTGGGCTACGTGTTCGTCTACACGATCTGGCTCAAGCCGCTGACGCCGCAGAACATCGTCATCGGCGGTGCGGCTGGCGCGCTGCCGCCGCTCGTCGGCTGGGCGGCGGCAACCGGCGGCCTGGCGCCTGAGGCGCTGTATCCGTTCGGAGTCGTCTTTCTCTGGACCCCGCCGCACTTCTGGGCGCTGTCGCTGCTGATCAAGGAGGACTACGCGCGCACCGGCGTGCCGATGCTGCCCGTGGTCCGGGGCGAGGCGGCGACGCGCCGGCAAATCCTGGCGTACACCCTCGTGCTGGTTGCGTTCACGCTGCTGCCGGTCGCCACGGGATTCCTCGGCGCCGTCTACGCGGTTGCCGCCGCCGCGCTGGGGGTCGCCTTCACGGCGCTGGCCGTGCGCCTGCTTCGCAGCCCGTCCCGC
>JBKPDQ010000074.1:0-9941 GCA_046728015.1 Actinomycetota bacterium | reverse complement strand
AGATGGCTCGCGATGCCGCGATGGTCTGGACGGTGCGCGAACGCCGCGCGGTGTCGGTCCGCTTCTACACCGACCAAGCCGAAGCCCTCGAAGCCGCCGGGCTGCGGGAGTAGCTAGGCACCCGCTTTGGACGAGAAGCGGTTAGGCGCTCCGCATGGAAAGCGGAACCTTCGGGCGTAGCAGGACTGCGTACGTCGATCGCAATCGCACCGCTCGCGCAGACCTACCTCGGCCACTCCAGCGTCGCGACGACGCTCGACGTCTACGGGCACCTGATGCCGGGCGCCGAGGCCGACGCCGCCGAGCTGCTCGACGCCTACCTCGACGCCGATCGCGAGTGCGCCGACGCGGCCGCTCGGGCGGCCGGCGCCAACGTCACCGCTTCCTGACTGGGGCGCCTACTGGGCGCCGCGATCGCAGATCGCTTGTCTATGCGGGAAACCTAGGTCAGCTTGCCGATCTTGAAGATCTTCGTGCCGCAGTCGGGGCACGTGCCCTGGATCGCAGGCCGGCCGTTCTTCATCGTGACCTGCTGCGGATCCTTGATCTCGACCTTCTTGCGTTCCTTGACGCAGTAGCCCTCAGGCATGAATCGCTCCTCCTCTGGGAGACAGTTCGCGCGACCGTAGACGACCCGTCGGACGCGTGCCGCGTGCCCAATGTAACAAAAAACACAATCGCGCTTAGGCACAAAGGGCGCCCGGTGCCGGACCGTGCGTGTGATATGCCCGCGCCTTCATGGCTGCCGACCGCGCCACACCGTCGCCCACGCGCGTCACGCACGGGTTGCCGGGGGTGTGTGCGCGGATCGCCGACTCGCCACGGTTTCAGGCCTTCATCTCCGTCGTGATCCTCGCCAACGCGGTGACCCTGGGACTGGGCACCTACGATTGGAGCTCGAGCGTCGACTCGCTGCTGACCGCGGCCGACGACACCTTCCTGGGCATATTCGTGGTCGAGCTCGTGATCAGGATCGCAGCCTTCGGACGGCGCCCGCAGGACTTCTTTCGCGACGGCTGGAACGTGTTCGACTTCACGGTGATCGCGCTCGCGTTCGTCCCCGGGGTCCGTCAGAACGTGACGCTGCTGCGGCTTGCCCGGCTGCTCCGGGTCGTCCGCTTGGTCACGGTCCTCCCGGACCTGCGGGTGCTCCTGCAGGCGATGGTGCGGTCGATTCCACCGATCACCAGCCTCGTCCTGCTGACCGTGCTGATCATGTACGTCTACGGGATGGTCGGGTGGATCCTCTTCCATTCCGACGATCCGGAGAACTGGGGCAACATCGGCGACGCGATGTTGAGCCTGTTTCAGATCCTGACGCTCGAGAACTGGCCGGAGTTCCTCGAGCGAGGGCAGGAGAACGCTCCGGCGTCGTGGATCTACTTCGTCTCCTACATCCTCATCGCGTCGTTTCTCGTCATCAACATCCTGATCGCGATCATCATCAACTCGGTCGAGGAGGTGCACCAGGCCGAGCGCGAGGAGGCGAGGTTGCATGCGGCCGAGGAGGTCGAGGCAGAGGGCGAGACCGTGGCGGAGCGGCTGGCGGAGATCCGCGCCTCGCTCGACAAGCTGGAGACGCAACTCGCCGAGGGCCGCGGTGACCTTCCCGGGCCGGCGCCCTCGATCAGGCGGCCGACCAAGGGCGGCCGCATGCGCGCTTAGTCCGCCGGGCTACGGGTTGTTGCCGCGGCCCCCGCCCTGCGACGGGGGCGACGACTCCAGGTCCGAGATCTGATTACGCAGGTCGTCGATGTCGTCCTGGACCACCTCGAGCTCGCGCTCGATCGTGGTCTGGTCGCCCGACAGGCTCGACACCTGGTCCTCCAGCGCCGCCACCCGGTCGGCGAGCGTGCCGACCTGCTCCTCGGCGGCGGCCGACGCCTCCTGCGAGACCTCGGCCACCTGGTCGCGAAGCTCGCGCAGCTCGTCCTTGGTGGCGCTCTCGTCCTTGGCGCTCAGCGCAAGAACGACGCCGACGATGCCCGCGGCGAGCGCGAGCACGATCGCGGCGCCGCCGGCATAGCTGCGCACGCTGAGCTTGCGGTCCACCCGGGCGATCCACGCGCGGAGGCCGTCGACTCGGGCCTGCGGATCGGCGCTTTCGGGTGCCTGGGCCTGGCCCCGGGGCTGAGTGGCTCCCCCGGGCTCCGCCGCCGCCGGCTTGGCGCCAGAGTCGGGCGGGCTCGGAGCATCTTCAGAGTTCGGCTCGGCCTTGCGCTTGAAGGGGTTTCTCATCGGCAGGGGATCCTAGATCCGCGCTACGACGCGGGCAGCGGCGCCCGCACCTCGCCGTCGGAGGGCTCGATCTCGAGGCCCGCGTCGACCCACGCCTGCAGGCCGCCGGCCATGTGGTGCGCGTCGTACCCCGCTTCGCGAAAGGCGGCCGCCGCCATCGCGGAGCGATTGCCGCTGCGACAGTAGAAGATCACCGGCCGGTCCTTGGGCAGCGACTCGGCCTGGGCGGTGAGGTCGTTGACCTCGATGTGCCGGGCGCCGGGGATTCGGCCACCGTCCCACTCGTAGTCGCGCCGTACGTCGACGAGCAAGCCCCCCTCGGCCACCAGCACCGCCACCCTCTTCGGTCCCACCTCGGCCTCGTTCGCGGTCGCTTCCTCGCTCACCGTCGAGAGCCTACCCAGCCCGACTGCGCCGGCTCTCCCATACCATTTGCGTCCCCGCCGTCCCCGTCAGTCAGGAGATGAACCGATGCCCGAAGCAGTGATCGTCGACACCGTGCGCACCCCGATCGGCCGTGCGTTCAAGGGAACGCTCGCCCAGCAGCGACCGGACGAGATGGGTGCATTCGTGGTCGATCGTCTGCTGGAGCGAAACGAGGCCGTGAGCCCGGACTCGGTCGAGGACGTGTTCTGCGGCTGCGGTCTGCCCCAGGGGCTGCAGGCGTTCAACATCGCCCGGATCGTCGTCCTGCTCTCCGAGCAGCTGCCCCAGTCGGTCAACGGGGTCACCTTCTCGCGCTACTGCGCGTCGAGCCTGGACTCGATTCGCCACGCCGCCAATGCCGTCAAGAACGGCGAGGGCAACACGTACATCGCCGCCGGCGTGGAGTGGGTGAGCCGCTACAACGAACGCCAGGAGGCCGCCGGAGTCGCCGACCAGAACGAAAAGCTCCAGGGCAAGGACGGTCAGCCCAACGCCTACATCCAGATGGGCGATACCGCGGTCAACGTCGCGAAGAAGTACGAGGTCAGCCGCGCCGACATGGACAAGTACGCCCAGCGCTCGCAGGAGCTGGCGGTAGCCTCG
Organism: Actinomycetota bacterium; assembly: GCA_046728015.1. Taxonomy (GTDB): domain Bacteria; phylum Actinomycetota; class Thermoleophilia; order Solirubrobacterales; family 70-9; genus DATAFO01. The sequence goes on along the minus strand of JBKPDQ010000074.1, from coordinate 6,674 downwards.
CGGGAGTCGGGGTTCTTCGACCGCGAGATCGTGCCCGTGACCCTCCCCGACGGCACCGAGGTCGCCAAGGACGACGGCCCGCGCCCCGACTCGAGCCTCGAGAAGCTCGCCGAGCTGCCCGAGGCGTTCGAGGGCGGCGGCGGCGTCACGGCCGGAAACTCCTGCCCCCTCAACGACGGCGCCGCGGCGGTGCTCGTGATGTCTGACGAACGCGCCTCAGAGCTCGGACTTGAGCCGCGCGCCAAGATCATCACCGCGGCCACGCACGGCATCGAGCCCGAGTACATGGGCGTCGCGCCGATCAGCGCGATCAAGAAGGTGCTCGACCGCGCCGGGATGCAGATGTCCGACATCGACGTGGTCGAGCTGAACGAGGCTTTCGCGGCTCAGGTGATCCCGATCATGGACGCCTGCGACATCCCGCTCGAGAAGCTGAACACGCACGGCGGCGCGATTGCGCTCGGCCATCCCTTCGGGATGACCGGGGCGCGGATCATGGGCACCCTGCTGAACGCGATCGAGACCGACGACCATCAGATCGGCCTGGAGACGATGTGCGTCGCCGGCGGCCAGGGCGAGGCGATGATCGTGGAGCGCCTGAACTAGCGCACCTGACCCCGGCGATTGGTGACTTTGGGGGCCTATAGCCCCCTTAACTCACCAATCGGCGGCTAACGCAGCGTGCGGGCGATCACCAGGCGCTGGATCTCGTTCGTGCCCTCATAGATCTGGGTGATCTTGGCGTCGCGCATCATGCGCTCGACCGGGTACTCGCTGACGTAGCCGTAGCCGCCGAGCACCTGTACCGCCTCGGTGGTCACCCACATCGCGGTGTCGGACGCGATCAGCTTGGCCATCGCCGAGTACTTGCCCATGTCCGCGTCGCCACAGTCGACCTTCGAGCAGGCGCGATAGAGGAGCTCGCGCGCTGCGGCGGCGCGCGACTCCATGTCGGCGAGCTTGAACTGGATCCCCTGGAAGGAGGCGATCGGCTTGCCGAACTGCTGGCGCTCCTGTGCGTACGCGGCCGCGTAGTCGGTCGCGCCCTGCGCGATCCCCACGGCCTGCGCCGCCACGCCCAGCCGCGAGCGATCCAGCGTGGCCATCGCGACCTTGAAGCCTTCGCCCTCGACGCCGATCAGGTTTTCGGCCGGCACGCGAACGCCGTTGAAGATCGGCTGTCCCGTCGGCGAGCCGCGGATCCCCATCTTGTGCTCGAGCTTTCCGACCTCGAAGCCGGGGCGATCGGCCTCGACGATGAAGGCCGAGATTCCGTGCGAGTGGCCGGCGTCGGGATCGGTGACGGCGAAGCAGATGTAGAAGTCGGCGACGCCGAGGTTCGTGATCCAGTTCTTGGCCCCGTCGATCACCCACTCGTCCCCGTCGCGCACGGCGCGGGTTCGCATCCCGCCGGGGTCGGAGCCGGCGTCGGGCTCCGAGAGGGCGAAGGCCGGAGTCCACTCCCCGCTCGCACAGCGCGGCAGGAAGCGCGACTTCTGCTCGTCGGTCCCGAAGAGCTTGAGCGGCAGCGTCCCGAGCTCCTGGATCATCAGCATCAGCGCGGTGGACGCGCACGCCTTGGCGACCTCCTCGACCGCGATGTTGAGCATCAGCGTCCCAGTCCCCGTGCCGCCGTGTTCCGTGTCGAAGGGCAGCCCGAACAGGTCGTGCGAGGCGAAAAGCTCGCGCAGGTCCTGCGGGTACTCGCCCTTCTCGTCGATCTCGGCGGCCCGGGGCGCTACGCGCTCGGTGACGATCTGGCGGATCGTCGAGCGAAAGTCGACGAACTCCTGCGGCAGCGCGTAGGGGGCGGCGAGCTCGGCGATCGTGGCCATCGGCTCGGAGCCTAGCGACGCGCTCGTGCTTGTAGCTAGACCGCCGTTTGCGCTTTGTTCTCGAATGCCGAGAACAACTCGCCACTAGGGCGGGGCGCGGGCCGGAGCCCTACTTCTCGGATTTGACGTTGTCGGGCTTGACGGGCTTGTTGGCGGTTCCGCCACCTTGCTCAAGGGCCGAGCTGTGGCTCTGGCCGGGTGGGGAGTCCGGCTTGCCATGCCCCGGGTGGCCGGGGTCCTCGGGCGGCGTGCCGTTGCCCTGAGGCGCGGGATGGTCCTCGCTTCGGCCCGGCATGTCCGGCGGGGTCTGGCCGCTGCGGGCCTGCTCGGCGGTCTCCTGGCCCTCGCCGGCGTTGCGGTTGGCGTGCTCGGCGCCCGGCGTCGGGCCGTCGTTCGCGGCGTTTGAGCCGCCTTGACTGGAAGCAGCCGGGGCCTCGCCGTCCGAGCGGTCTCGCGCGGCACTGTCGCCTGGCGACTTGCCCTCGCGCCCGTCGTCGGCGGCCTCCTCGTCGGCGGCCTCCTCGTCGGTGCCCGGCACGTCGATTCCGACGCTCTCGAACACGTCGCTGATCGGTTCCGGCGGCCGCACACCGGCCAAGGCCAGCCCGCCACCCGCGACCAGCACGGCCAGCGGCACGAGCGCCAGTCGTCGCAGTGCGACCCAGCGGCTCCGCGGGGCACGAGTCCGGGTGGGCGGCGCTTCGACCACGGCCGTGGCTGCGATCGCGTCCGCCTCGGCCAGCATCGCCTGCACGTGTGCCTCGGCGACGGCCGCGGTTGGCGGGCGCACGTACGTCTCGCGCAGCCGCCTCTCGAAAGCGGCCAGATCCAGTTGGAGCTCCGATGCGCGCATCCGATCTCTACTAGCGCCGAAATCCGGCCCGGGGTTATGGCTGCTGTCGCTCATGCGGTGGCCGTTCTCGCTCATTGGATGACTCCTTCGCGCTCCAGCTGCCTCCGGATCGCCGCCAGCCCTCGACGTTGAAGCTGCTTGACCGCGCCCGTGCGCTTGCCGGTCACCCGCGCCGCCTCCTCCAGCGAGAGGTCGCCGACGATCCGCAGCAGGAGGACGTCGCGCTGGTCGGGCGACAGCGAGCGAAGCAAATCGGTGACCCGACGGAACGAGATCCGCTCCAGAGCCTCCGCCTCCACGTCGCCGCCGTGGACCTGCACCTCCTCGAGTGGCTCTCCGACCGATTGGGGTCGGCGCGTCTCCCGGCGCCGCTGGTCGAGCAGCCGATGATGGGCGATCGTGAAAACCCACGCGCGAAACCCGGCGGCGCCGCCCTCGAAGCTCGCCAGGTCTCGGACGACCTGCACGAAGACCTCGCCTGTCAGGTCTTCCGGGTCGGACGCGCCTCGCGCCCGGACGTAGCCGAGCACAGCGGGCGCCAGCGCGTCGTAGATCTCGCGCCACGCGCCGCGGTCCCCGGCCCGCGCCGCTGCCAGCAGGCGTTCGAAGCCAGGGTCTGTGGTCGGGTGTCGTGGCTGGGCGCTCACGCTCGAGAAGGCGTCCACGGGATAGCGCATCCCGCTCACTGAACACATCGACCCGCGGTTCGGTTTCGAAAAGGGCAAAGAGAAGGGGCCCCCGTGGGGCCCCTTCTCCGCTCTCACCTGCGCCTTGGTGAGCCTACGGCTGCTGACCGTGCCCCTGACCATTGCCATGGCCGTGGCCGTTTGAACCAGCCGTCTTGACCTCTTCGCAGTCCCCCGCGACTACGTCATTGCGGTCAGCGCGGACTGTGTCCTCGCCCTCACCGCAGGTGATGTTGTCGGCATCCCTGCCGTCTCCCCGGCTCTTGATCCAGTCGTCGCCGTCGCCGCCGGCAATCTCGTCCTCTCCTCGGCCGCCGTCGAGCTTGTCGTCCTCGGTTCCGCCATCGAGGGAATCGGAGCCGCCGCCGCCCTTGGCCTTGTCGTCGCCTTCGTCACCGGAGACGCCGTCATCGCCCTTGCCGCCGCGCAGATCGTCGTTGCCGGCCAGACCGCTGAGCGTGTCGTCGCCCTTCGTGCCGATGATCTTGTCGGCGTTCTCGGTCCCCGTCAGCGTGTCGTCGCCCTTCGTGCCCTTGACGGTCTGTGCGAGGGCGAGCCCTGCCACGGCCAGCAGCGCTGCGAGCGCGCTGGCAACGAGAGGGATGAGCCGATTTCGCGTACGCATGTTCTCCTGTGGTTCGCTTGCGGTTCCGCTGGTATGAGCGCCCTTCGGGTGCGGAGGGTTACGGGCAGGCGCCGAAAATCAAGGCTGGCGAGGACGCTGGGAGGTCGGCGAAGCGAGCGCACAGAAAGCGTGCGTGACCGAGCCGACCGACCGAGGACAAAGCCAGCCGAGGGTTTGCAGGCGCCTACTAGTCCTCGAAGAGGGCGTAGCCGTACTCGCCGCGCTTATAGGCGAGCTTGGCGATCGCGGCCATGCGGTCGTCGTCGTTCGACTCGATCTGCTCGAAGGTCGAACGCACCCGACTCGCCGCGCGGGTGCAGAAGGTTTCGGCGATGTAGCGCTCCTGGCCCGAGGGCTCGACCCCCTGGTCGGTGAAGATCTGGCTGACGCGCGAAAGCACGGCGATCTGCGCGTAGATATCGGACACGGCGGCCGCCAGCCGCTTCTGCTGAAACTGGCGCGCCACGATCTCGCCCCTGTGCTCCCGGAGCAGCTTCTCGGCGATTTCGCGCAGTTGCTGAACCTGCTCGGAGACGGAGTCGGCGAGCGACTCCAGTTCCGGGTGCGCCTTAGTGATCTTGTCGGGGCGGACCTCGCGCTGGATGCGCCCTGAGACGTAGTCGAACAGCACCCCGATGGTCCCGATCGGATCGCCGAGCCCGATCTCGCCGAGCCCCGAAAGCTTCTCGCCCAAGGGCTTGACCCCCGAGAGGGCGATGAACGCCCGCATCACGTCGTTGGCGCCCTCGAAGATCGGGAAGATGCGGATGTCGCGCAGGATCTGCTCGTAGGGCTCGGTGCGCAAATACCCGGCGCCACCCTTGAGCTGCAGCACCCGGTTGGCGGCGTACCAGAGGAACTCGGTTCCCGAGACCTTGCAGATCGCCGATTCCAGCGAGTAGTCCTCCACGCCCGCGTCCACGAGGCCGCAGGTCAGGTAGCACATGGACTCCAGCCCGAACAGGTAGGAGACCATCCAGGCGATCTTTTCCTGCACGAGCTCGAAGTCGGCGAGCGGCTGGTCGAACTGGCGCCGTTCCTTGACGTGGTCGATCGCGCGGTCGAGGAGGCCCTTGGTGGCGCCCACGGACCCGGTGCCCAGCCCGATGCGGCCGTTGTTGAGGACGTGCATTGCGATCCGGAAGCCCTCGCCCGGCTCGCCGAGGACATTCTCAGGCGGGACGCGGACGTCCTTGAAGTAGAGGCGACGCAGGTCGTTTCCGCGCAGGCCCATCGTGTCGAAGCGCTCGCCGACCTCGAAGCCCTTCATCCCCTTTTCGAGGATCAGCGCGATGTGGCGGTCTTCGCCGTCCACCTCACAGCGCGCGAACGCCGTGAAGACGTGTCCCTTGCCGCCGTTGCCGATGTAGCGCTTCTCGCCGTTCAACACCCAGGAGCCGTCGGCCTGCTGAGCGGCGCGGGACCGGATCCCGTACGCGTCCGAGCCGGCCTCCGGCTCGGTGAGCGCGAACCCGGCGAGCTTGCGCCCGGCGCAGAGGTCGGGCAGGAACCGCTCCTTCTGCTCGTCGGTGCCGAAGAGGACGATGCCCTTGTAGCCGATGGACTGGTGAACGCCTAGAACGATCGAGAGCGTGGCGTCGATCTGGGTGAAGGTCTCGAACACGCGCGCGTAGCCGGTCTGCGAGAGCCCCTGTCCGCCGTACTCCTCGGGCACGTAGAGGCCGAGGAGGCCGGCCTCGCCGAGCTCCTTGACAAGCTTGTCGCCCACCCAGCGGTCCTCCTCGATCTTGCGCGGGTCGAGTCGCTCCCCGATCTCGCGGGCGGCGGCGATCAGCCCGCGAACCCGCTCCTGCTCGGCCGCGTCCGGTTCCGGCCACGGGAACACGAGTTCCTCGCGTATCTCGCCCAGAAACAGCGACTTGCAGAACGAGGAGACTCCGGCGCGCTCGGCCTGGCGCTCCGGTTTGGTCGCCGTTTCCACTCCCTCGACCCTACCCGACGCCCCGCGCCGCCACACTCGCCCGCATCAGGGCGGGACCGACGGGTGGCGAACAGCGCCGTCGCCGCGACCATGAGCACGCTCGACCTCACGAGCGCGTAGGCGAAGTAGGCCCGCGGGAGCCGGCGGTATGCCTCCAGCGTGAGCCACCCCGCGAGCGGCAGGAACGGCAGCGTCGCCAGGTTGCGAACCGGCACGTGGTCCCGGAGACCCAGCGGTGGCTGGTGTCGCTTCGGGAGCCGCAACGATCCCGATGACGTCGACCGCGCCGGTGACCGCGTTCCACAGGCCGAGGGCGAGGCCGCCCAGGGGAGCGAAGACCCGATCCCACTCCGAGTGGGCTGTCAACGCCGCCAACGGATCCCCTGGGTCAGCCAAGAGATATGCGCAGAGGCCGATCGGCGCAGCGGCGAGCCAGCCCGCGTCGCTCTGCACTCGGTAGCGGTGGCGCCAGCGCTGTGAACGGGCCGTGAATCGCCCGCTGTGCCACCCTGGCGGCGGTGCTCCACCACGTCAGCCTCGAGGTACCGCCGGACCAGATCGAGCGAAGCGCGGAGTTCTGGGAGTTGCTGGGGTTCGAGCGGATCGACGCACCAGAACCGATCGCCGGATTCGTGAGCTGGTTCGAGCACTCACAACGGACGACACCTGCTGCTTACGTCGCTAAGGCGGCTCACCAACAGACCCCGACCCAGATCCATTTACTCCACAGCAC
>JBKPDQ010000073.1:0-14622 GCA_046728015.1 Actinomycetota bacterium | reverse complement strand
CACGACTGAAAATCGTGGTGTCCCCGGTTCGAGTCCGGGTCTCGCCATCCGCAATCCCGCATTCCAGCGGGATTTTCTTCTTTTCGGACGATGCGATGGGGCTTTCGTTTGGGCACTCGATTGGGCACTGGCCGACGGTTGGCAGTGATCGTCGCCGGAGCCGACTGTCAAGGCCGGTCGAAAAGTGGACCACTTGCGCCGGTTGAAAAGTGGACCACCTCGATCCGCGTAGACGGATCCGTTCTGAGGGATTAGCGGCTGCGAGCGGAGCGAAGGCGCGTAGCGCCGAGCGGAGCTCGTAGCCGCTTGTGCGCCTCGTCGGGGCCCTGTCCGGGCGGTTGGGCGTGTTCGCCGAGGAATCGGGGGTCCGTAAACGGCGTCTGCGGGCTTCGGCGAGGTGCCCGAGGGTGATCGGTCAGGCGATTTCGGCGTGTTTGGGGCCGATGCGGGCGTCGAGGTCCTTGCCGCGTAGGCGGTAGCTGTCGCCCTTGAGCGACAGGATCTCGGCGTGGTGGATGAGCCGATCGATCATCGCGGTGGCGGCCATGTCGTCACCGAAGATCTCGCCCCAGGCGCTGAAGGGCTTGTTGGAGGTGACGATCATCGAGGCGCGCTCGTAGCGGCTGGAGACCAGGCTGAACATGAGGTTGGCGGCCTCGGGATCGAACGGGATGTAGCCGACCTCGTCGACGACGACCAGCGGGATGAACGACAGTCGGCGCAGCTCGGCCTCGAGGCTGCCCTGGCGCTTGGCCTCGCCGAGGCGGGCGACCCATTCGGTGGCGGTCGCGAACTGCACGCGCTGGCCGGCCAGGCAGGCGCGGATCGAGACGGCGATCGCCAGGTGCGTCTTGCCGGTCCCGGGCGGGCCGAGCAGGATCACGTTCTCGCGCGCGTGCAGGAAGTCGAGCTGGCCGAGGTGCTCGACGATCGTCTTCTTGACCGAGCGCTGGAAGGTGAAGTCGAACTCCTCCAGCGTCTTTCTGGCGGGGAAGCGCGCGGCCTTGATCCGGCTCTCGCCGCCGTGGCTGTCGCGTGAGGACACTTCCGTTGACAGCAGCGCTTCGGCGAAGCGCTCGTAGCTCCACTGCTCCTCGCGGGCGCGCTCGGCGAGCGCCGGCAGCGCGCGGGCCGCGGCCGGCGCTTTCAGCGCGCGGAACAGATGCGCGAGCTCGGCGGTGGTCCGACTCATGTCGGGATCAGGGCGTCGTAGCGGGCCAGCGGTCGGACCTCGACCTCGACGTCGTGGCGTCCGCGCCGACGGGCGCGCATCCGCTCGAGCTCGCTCTGATGCTGCGGGTCGGTGCTCGTCAACCCGCCGGCGAAGCTGCGCCGGTGCCGACAGGCGACCTCGCCGGCGTCGAGCACGACCGCGATCACCTCGCCCTGCGAGACGCGAACCTCGACGCGGCGCCCCGCGAACGCGGGGTCGATCGAGTAGTCGTTGCGGTCAACACGCAGATATGGCTGCGCCGGCACCCGCGTCACGAACCGCCGGTCGGTGTCGGGCATGCGCGCAGGCAGCGGCCGCATCCGCCCGTGCTCCTCGATCAGTCGCTCGGCCGGGACGGCACGGACCGTTCGGTGCACCCGTCCGTTGACGCGATCGCACCAGCCGTCGAACTGCAGCTGGAAGTCGACCGGGTTCGCGAACCGCCGGCCCGGCTCGAAGTTGGTGCGCATGAACCGGTGCGAGCGCTCCAGCAGCCCCTTGGCCTGCGCGTCGCCGGCATCCAGGATCACCCAGCCGACCCCGAGCTGCCCGCAGAACGCGACGAATTCGCTCGTCGGTCGGCCGCCGCCGGCGATTGCGCCCTCGCGATCCCACACCAGCTTCTCCGGCAGCGCTCCGATCCGCGCCAGGCAGCGCCCGACACCCCACAGGATGTCGGGCGCTTCCTTGGAGAAGATCAACGCGCCCGCGAGCACGCGTGACCAGCACAGCTCGGCGGTCACGACCCAGCCACGGCGCGTCTGTCCGTGGCCGACCGGGATCGGCGCCCGTGGTTCCCACAGATCGCACTGCACCAACTCACCAGGCCGGTAGATCGTGCGCTGGAAGGTACGCCTGACCAGAAAGCGCGGGCGGACCTCGCGCACGTAATCGTCAAAGATCGTCTTGCCGCCCCGATAGCCAAGCTCCGCGGCCATCTCGCGCAACCGCAGCGACTGGATGCCCGGGTCCGCGCGCAGCTGCTCGCAGATCCAGCCCTTGAACGGATCCAGCTTCGACGCTGCGGGCGGCCTGGAGTACTTCGGCGGCGCCTGCGCCGCCAACGCCCGACGGACCGTCTTGCGATGCAGGCCCGTCCGCCGGCTGATCTCGCGGATCGACAGCCGCTCGACCCGATGCATGCACCTGATCTCCGCCCACTGCTCCACCCCGAGCAACGCCTCCTCCTCGCTCGATCACTAGATCAAGCGAGGGTCCGGACCCGGCCGGACGAACCCGACCCCACGCCAGGTGGGCCACTTTTCAACCGGCGCAGCTGGGTCAGTATTCAGGCGGCGCCCACACCGACACCCATTGCCGGGGCGGGTTTACGGGCCTGGTTAGAGACGAAGACCACACGACTCCGGCGTCTGTTGCTCTCGGTTCGAACGACGTGCTCGTCGCTGCACGGCTCACGGTCGCGGGCGCCGCAACGCAGGACGCAGTCACTCCCGGCGGTTTGAGACACGGTCGCTGAGCGGTCTTCGAGGTGAGCCATGGGATTCGAACGCGACCGCCGGGACAACCCGGGAATCCGGTTGTGCCGGCTGCTGAATTGCTCCCCAGCGCGGTTTGAGTCGTCCTCAGTTATGTCCACTCGGCCTCACTTTGGCGCCCGAATTGGGGCCCGCCGCGAAGGGGTTCGATGACTATCAAGCCGCTGTCGCGCGGTAGCCGCGACCATCGGCATCGACCAAGCAAGGCGTCAGGGTCGCTCGTGGCGGACGCAGCCGAGCTCGTCGCCGACGAGCCGAGCTACGTTCGTACTGTCGAGCGATCACGGGCGGGCTCGCTGCTCCCGCCGACGAGCGCGAGCCCCTCGGTCCGGTCACCGGCAACCTGGATAAGGACGGCCAAAAGCGTCGTCTCCACCAGGGCGGAGACCGGTGGCCCGGCCGCGACGAGGGCGACTGAGCCGCCGACCCGAGTGACGCCGCGTCGCAGGCGAAGCAGTACCCCGAGAAGGCCGGGGCCGACATCGGTGACTTCCGTGAAGTCGACCACCACGCGCGTCCGTCCCTGGCCGATCCCCGAGACGATGGCGCGCTCGAGCTCGCGGGCCTCGTACAAGCCGACGGCACCGCCGGCCGCGGCGATTTGCGTGTCGCGGCCGGCGGTGCTCAGCTTGAGCGTGAACGTGCGCCTGTCGGTGTCGCTCGGCATCACCGCGACCCTACGGCCACGCGGGTGGGCTGACGTCACACGAATTGGACGAGGTGCAGGACCCGGGCCGGACATGCGGTGGGGATCTCGACGCGAGGAGTGGTGGCAGTGACCAGAACCACCACCACTGCGCGGCCCCAGCGGCGAGGATGGGCGCGCGCGCTCGTCGTGCTCGCGTTCGCGGCGATCCTTGCCGTATGGGCGAACCGGCAGCTTCTGAATACTGGCCGAGCAGGCTGCACGTAAGGTGCTCTCTCGGCCTCGCGCCCAGGCGGTCGCCGCCCGGATCCGGGCTCCAACAGTGCCCGCTCTGCCGCGAGGATTCAGTCGTGCCGGTCGAAGCGGAGGCGCTCGACGACGGCCGGTGGGACCTGCGGCTCCGCTGTGGCCAGTGCGGGACGTACCGCGATGTCGTGGTGAGCGACGACGTCGCGAAGCGATACGAGTCGGACCTCCAGCGTGGGATGGTCGAGATCGCTGCCGCGCTCGAGCGCCACGACCACGAGCGGATGACGGCGGAGGCCGAAGTCTTCATCGCCGCGCTCGAGCACGACATCATCGACGCGGAAGACTTCGGGAGCGGTTGAGGGGTACCGGCGGCCCCCGCTCACCGCAGCACGCAGCGGAAGCCGATGTGGCCTGTAGAGGTGTCGATGGCCTCGCCTTGGCGCGCGGCGGGCCTAAAGCGCAGGCAGTAGTTGGCTGCGCACAGATGCGAGCCGCCCTTGATCACGCGGCGCGGGATGCGCTCGTCGGCCGGCGGCCCGCAGCACGGCGCGTTGTCGTGGCTGCCCGTGTAGAGGTCGCTGGTCCACTCCCAGACGTTGCCGGCCATGTCGTGGAGGCCGTAGCCGTTGGCGGGAAAGGCGGCGACCGGCGAGGTGTCGGCGTAGCCGTCGTTCATCAGGTTCTGCCAGGGGAACTCGCCTTGCCAGAAGTTGGCCAACATGCGCCCCTCGGGTGCGAGCTCGTCGCCCCAGGTGAAGGCCTTTCCCTCAAGGCCGCCGCGCGCCGCGTACTCCCACTCGGCCTCTGTCGGCAGCGCTTTGCCCGCCCACGCCGCGTACGCCTCGGCGTCCTCATAGGCGACATGGATCACGGGGTGGCGCCCGCGTGTGTACGTGTCGCTGCCGGGACCCTCTGGGCGCGACCAGCAGGCGTCGGGCGTGTAGGACCACCAGTTGCGGTAGTCCGAGAGATCAACCGGGCCGCGCGTCGGCCGGAAGACGAGTGACCCCGGCACGAGAAGCGCGGGATCGGCGTCCGGATATTGGTCGGGATCGAGCGGACGCTCGGCGACGGTGACGTAGCCCGTCTCCGTGACGAAGCGCCGGAACTGCCCAACCGTGACCGGCCGAGCGTCGATCCAGAAGGCCTCGACCGCGACGCGGTGGACCGGCCGCTCCTCGGGATAGAACGCGTCGGAGCCCATCACGAACTCGCCGCCCGGCACAGCGACCATGCCGGCTCGGGCTGACCCTCGCGTATGCATGCGGAGGACGTTCGCGCGCAGCGACCGAGAGCGCATCATCCAGTCGGTATGAAGCGTGATCATCCAATCTGGACGATGCCAAGGACCGCATCGATGGCCGATGCTGACACCGTACGGCGCGGAACATCGAGAGGAGCAACGCCTGATGAGTGATGAGCGTTCTGTCCACCGTGAGGTGCTGCCGATCCCCGATCAGCCGCGATCCGGCCTGGTGACCTATGACGCCAAGGATCCGGACACGTCGTTCCCGCCGATCGAAGAGCTGCGGCCGCCGGCCGGCGCCCCGAACGTGCTGGTCGTCCTGATCGATGACGTCGGTTTCGGTGCGTCGAGCGCGTTCGGCGGGCCGTGCGCGACGCCGAACGCGGAGCGTCTCGCCGCTGGTGGCCTGAAGTTCAACCGCTTTCACACGACGGCGCTGTGCTCGCCGACGCGCGCGGCACTGTTGAGCGGCCGCAACCATCACACGGTGGGGATGGGCGGCATCACGGAGATCGCGACGGCCGCGCCCGGCTACAACTCGATGCGACCGAACACGTGCGCGCCGCTGGCGGAGATCCTCAAGCTCAACGGGTACTCCACCGCCCAGCTCGGGAAGTGCCACGAGGTGCCGGTCTGGCAGACGAGCCCGATGGGGCCGTTCGAGAACTGGCCGACGGGCAGCGGCTTCGAGTACTTCTACGGGTTCATCGGCGGCGAGGCGCACCAGTACTACCCGGCGCTGTATGAGGGCACGACCCCGGTCGAGCCCGATCGCACCCCTGAGGAGGGCTACCACCTCATGGGGGACATGACCGACAAGGCGATCAAATGGATCCGCTCGCAGAAGTCGCTGATGGGTGACAAGCCGTTCTTCATGTACTTCGCGCCCGGCGCGACGCACGCTCCCTTCCACGTGCCCAAGGAGTGGGCGGACAAGTACGCGGGCAAGTTCGACGACGGCTGGGACGCCCAGCGTGAGCGGATTTTCGCGCGCCAGAAGGAGCTCGGTGTGATCCCCGCCGACGCGGAGCTCACGCCGCGCCACGACGAGATCCCGGCCTGGGAGGAGATGCCCGAGGAGCTCAAGCCGGTGCTGCGCCGGCAGATGGAGGTCTACGCCGGGTTCATGGAGTTCACCGACCACCACGTCGGTCGGCTATTCGACGCCCTCGAGGATCTCGAGGTGTTCGAGAACACGCTCGTCTTCTACATCATCGGTGACAACGGGGCATCCGCCGAGGGGACGTTGAACGGCACCTTCAACGAGATGATCAACTTCAACGGGGCGGCCGCCCTGGAGACTCCGGAGTTCATGATCGAGCGCCTGGACCAGTTCGGCGGGCCGGACTCCTACTGCCACTACGCGGTCGGCTGGGCGCACGCGATGGACACGCCGTACCAGTGGACCAAGCAGGTCGCCTCGCACTGGGGCGGGACCCGCAACGGCACGGTCGTGCACTGGCCGGCCGGTTTCGACGCAAAGGGCGAGATCCGCACGCAGTTCTCGCACGTGATCGACGTCGCGCCGACCGTGCTCGACGCCGCCGGGCTGGTCGAGCCGAAGTTCGTCAACGGCGTCCAGCAGACCCCGATGCACGGCGTGAGCATGCGCTACGCGTTCGACGACGCGGCGGCCGGGGAGCGCCACGAGACCCAGTACTTCGAGATGTTCGGCAACCGCGGCATCTACCACAAGGGCTGGACCGCCGTGACCCGCCACAGGACGCCGTGGCTGCTCGTCGGCGAGGAGGTCCCCGCGTTCGACGACGACGTCTGGGAGCTCTATGACACCAACGTCGACTGGACGCAGTTCGAGGACGTCTCCTCGCAGCACCCCGACAAGCTCCACGAGCTCCAGCGGCTGTTCGTGATCGAGGCCACCCGCAACAACGTCCTCCCGCTCGACGACCGCGGCGCCGAGCGGCTCAACCCGGACCTCGCCGGCCGGCCGACGCTCATCAAGGGCACCCGACAGCGGCTGTTCGGCGGCATGGGCCGCCTGACCGAGAGCTCGATCGTCAACATCAAGAACAAGTCGCACTCGGTGACGGCCGAGATCGTCGTACCGTCAAACGGCGTGCGTGGCGTGCAGGGCGTGATCATCGCCCAGGGCGGCAGCATCGGCGGCTGGAGCCTGTACGTGAAGGACGGCCGGCTGCGGTACTGCTACAACCTGCTCGGCGTCCAGCGCTTCTACGTCGACAGCGACCGCGAGATCCCCGCCGGCACGCACCAGGCGCGGATGGAGTTCGACTACGACGGGCCCGGGCTCGGCAAGGGCGGCACCGCGACGCTGTACCTCGACGGCCAGCAGGTCGGAGAAGGCACCGTCGCCGCGACCGCCGCGATGATCTTCTCGGCCGACGACACCTGCGACGTCGGCAAGGAGGACGGCGCCCTGGTCGCCGAGGACTATCCGATCCCCAACGCCTTCACCGGCGAGGTCAATTGGGTCGAGATCGACGTCGGCGACGCCGCCGCCGACGCCGACCACCAACTCGATCCCGCCGAGCTGCTCCGCGTCGCCATGGCACGCCAGTAGCACGTGCGGCGGCTGCTGGGACGCGTCGACCGGTGGCAACGGCGCCACCGGCCGATCGCGTTCCCTGTCGCCGTGGTACGCAAGTTCACCGACGACGGCGCCTCGCGGCATGCCGTACGGATCGCCTACTACGCGTTCTTCTCGGTCTTCCCGCTGCTGCTCGCGTTCGTCTCGATCGTCGGCTTCGTCCTACAGGACGATCCCGGCCGGCGCGACGACATCCTGAACTCGGCCTACGCCGAGATGCCCGTCGTCGGCCCGCTCGTGCGTGGCGACATCGGGACGATCGGGGGCAACGGCGTGGCGCTCGCAGTCGGCATCGGCGTCGCGCTGTGGGCCGGGCTCGGCATCACGCTAGCGCTCGGCCAGGCGCTCGACGCGTCGTGGAACGTCGCTCCGGTCGAGCAGCTCGGCTACATCGCGCGCCGCGTGCGCGGGCTCGCCATGCTCGCAACCGCCGGCCTCGCGATCGTCGCCAGCTCCGTGCTCAGTGGCGCGGCGACGAGCGGAAATCTCGGCGGCGAGGCGTGGACGGCGGCGGCTGCGCTCGTGCTCTCGCTCGCCGTCGATGCGATCGCGCTTCTGGCCGCCTTCGGGCTGCTCGCGTCCGAGCGCCGCAGCCTCGGAGAGCTTCTCCCCGGCGTAATCGTCGCGACACTCGGCCTGCTCGTGCTCCAGACCCTCGGCGGCTGGTACGTGAACGCCGCGATCGCGAATGCGAGTGACACCTACGGGCTGTTCGCGACCGTCATCGGCCTGCTCTCGTGGCTGTCCCTGGCCGCCCAGCTAGTGCTGATCGCCGCCGAGGTCAACGCGGTCGCGGCGATGCGGCTGTGGCCGCGGTCGCTCACCGGCGATCCGACGGCGGCCGACACGCGCGCGCTCGAGCACTACGCGGAGGCCGCGCGCCGCGACCCGCGCGCGCGGATCGACGTCCACTGGGAGACCTAGCCGAGCGCGGGCGCGCAGTACGGCTGGAGCGCCTGCAGCTCCGCGACTGCTGCGTCGAGGGCTCCCTGGAGCATCGCGCGACGGGTGTATGCATCATTTGCGGACCGCGCATCCCGCTGCGAGGCTACGTCGCGCAATGCTCGTCGCAGAGCTCCCGTTCGACGTCGTCGAGGTCAAGCTCGCCGCGCCGCAGATTCGTCCCGGCACCGTGGCGAAAGCGGACCTGATGGCGCGCCTTTGCTCGTCACGCTCGCCGCTCGTGACCGTGGTCGCGCCGGCCGGGTACGGCAAGACGACGCTTCTTGCACGATGGGCCGAGGCTGATCCGCGTCCGTTCGCGTGGGTAGCTCTCGACGCGGGCGACGACGACGCCCTAGTCCTCCTGCGACACATCACGGCCGCGATCCATCGCGTTGAGCCGGTCGGCCAGGCCGTGTTCGAGGCGTTGTCGGGCCCAGGGGGATCCGCCTGGGCGAGCCGTGTCCCGCGTGTTGGGAGCGCGCTGTCGAAACTCGAGCGCCCGCTGGTGCTGGTGCTGGACGACCTGCACGCGGTCGCCAATCCGGCCTGTCTGGACGCGATCGCGGCGTTGATCGGATATGCCCCGTCCGGTTCGCTGCTCGCGATCGCGAGCAGGGAAGCGCCGAAACTGCCGCTAGCCCGCTGGCGCGCGCGAGGTTTGCTCGACGAGATCGGCGTGTCGGACCTCCGGCTCGACGAGCAGGAGGCCGGGTTGCTGCTCGAGGCGGCCGGAGTCGAGCTCGAACCGAGTGCGGTGACCGACTTGACCGAGCAGACGGAGGGCTGGCCTGCCGGCCTGTACCTGGCGGCGCTGTCCCTGCAGGCCGGCGCTCCGAGTGCGGCCAGCGCTGGGGGCTTCGGCGGCGACGACCAGTTCGTGTCCGAGTACTTCCGGCTCGAGCTCCTGTCGCGCCTGCCGCCGGACGAGGCACGGTTCCTGCAGTGCACCTCGGTGCTGGATCGCATGTGCGGCGGGCTGTGCGACGCCGTGCTACAGACGACACGGTCGACGCAGACGCTGGAGACACTTGCGCGCACGAACGGGTTCATCGTGCCGCTCGACCGTCGAGGCGAGTGGTATCGCTACCACCAACTGTTCCGCGAGCTGCTGCGCAACGAGCTCGAACGCAATGAGCCGCACGTGGTGGCCGCACTCAACCGCCGGGCGATGGCCTGGTGCGTCGCTAATGACCTGACCGAGGCGGCGGTGCTCTACGGGCAGGCTGCGGGTGAGGCCGACGCCGTCGCAGACCTGCTCGAGGGCCTTGTCCTACCGCTCTACTTCGACGGCCGGATGCATACTGCAGACGAGTGGTTCGGGTGGTTCGGCGAGGACGACCTGGCGCAGCATCCTGTCCTTGCCGTCTACGGGGCGTGGGTCCGCGTCCTGGCCGGAAGGCCCGAAGCTGCGGAACGGTTGCTCGCTATCGCGGACGGGGCGAGCTCGACAGGCCCTCTCCCGGATGGCAGCGTCACGATCCAGCCGTGGATCGCGACGTTGCGCGCGCACATGATGCCGGACGGTGTCGAACGTGCGCTTGCCGACGCGGATCTGGCCCTCGATCAGCTTCCGCCGGGAAGTTGGTGGATCCCCGGCGCGCTCCGCATGCGCGGCGTCGCCCACGGGCTGCTCGGCGCAACCGATCGCGAGACGGAGGACCTGAAGGGATCCATCGCGGCGGCCGAGGCCTTGGGCGCCCCGGGCGACGACGTCCCGGTGGCTCAGGCACTGCTCGCGCTCCGCGCGGCCAAGCAAAATGCCTGGGGAGAGGCCGCCGAACTGGCGCGGGCGGCACAGGCGACCGTCGACGAGAAGGGCCTAGCTGACTACGCGAGCACCGCGGTCGTGCATGCGGCGACTGCGCGGGTAGCGCTTCACGAGGCCCGCCACGCCGAGGCGCGATCGGCATTGGCGCGTGCCCACCGTCTGCGGCCCATGCTCGACCACGGGATGCCTTGGGTGACCGTCACAGTCGGTCTCGAGCTCACCCGTGCCCACCTCGCACTCGCCGAGGCGGCCGCCGCCCGGACGGTTCTCGCGGAGACCGAGCTGGTGCGCGAGCTCCGCCCGGACCTGGGTTCCCTCGTCGAGGAGGCGCGAGAGCTGCGCGACCGCGTAGCGGCGAGTTCCTCGCCGGCGGGTGCCTGGGCGATGAGCCTGACGGCCGCCGAGCTCCGGCTGCTTCCGTACCTCGCCACCCATCTCACGTTCCCGGAGATCGCGAGCAGGCTGTTCATCTCGCGCAACACGGCAAAGACCGAAGCGGTCGCGATCTACCGCAAGTTCGGTGTCTCCTCCCGCAGCAAGGCGATCGAGCGCGCCATCGAGGTCGGGCTGGTGGAGGACTCGATCTACCCGCCGCGGGCAGATTTCGTCCAGTAAGTATGACGCGGCGGCAGGCCGCGGCAGGTGAGATATGGACGACGCCAATGGACGAGTACAAGGAGCACCTGCGACGGCTCGCCGTGCACGACGAAGCGCTTCTTGAAGCGATCGCGGTGGGCGGCAGCTCCTACGCCGCGTCGGTGCTCGACGAGAGAACCGCGGCACTCATTCGCGTCGCCGCGACCGTCGCCGTCGACGCCGCCCTGGCGTCCTTCCAGCACGCGGTGACGCTCGCCCTCGCAGCCGGCGCGACGAGCGACGAGATCGTGGCCAGCCTCGAGGCTGTGACGCCCGTGACAGGCGCCGCGCGAGTGGTCCAGTGCGCTCCGAAGGTCGGGCTCGCGCTCGGCTACGACGTCGACGCCGCGCTCGAGCGGCTGGACCCGTGACGATCTAGATGCAGTGGGGGCTCGCCATCGTGGCGCTCACCCTGCTCGGCGTCGCGGCGATCTCTCGACGGTTGTACGGCACGCCCATCACGCCGGCGATGGTCTTCGTCGTGGTCGGGTTGTTGGCCGGACCCCAGGTGCTCGACGGGATCGACCTGGAGAGCACGAGCTCGACCGTACGGGCGCTGGCGGAGGCGACGCTCGCGCTCGTCCTGTTCTGCGATGCATCACGCATCGATCTCGGAGAGCTCCGCCGCGAGGTCGGGGTGCCCGTGCGGCTGCTCGGCATCGGCCTGCCGCTGACCATCGCGCTCGGCATGGTCGCGGCGGCCATCCTCTTCGATCAGCTGACCGTCGAGGAGGCCCTGATCCTCGCGATCATCCTGGCGCCGACCGACGCCGCACTAGGGCAGGCGGTCGTCACCGAGCCGCGTATCCCCGGCAGGATCCGCCAGGGGCTCAACGTCGAGAGCGGCCTCAACGACGGGATCTGTGTGCCGCTGCTGTTCGCAGCCGTGGCCCTGGCCGACGTGGAATCAGGGATCTCGGACGGCCGCGGCGCGGGAACGCTGCTGCTCGAGGAGATCGGCTTCGGAGCCGTGGGCGGCGTGATCGGCGGGCTCCTGGTGGCCACGATCGTCATCCACGCCGGCCGCCGCGATCTCATCGACAACGCCTGGCGGCAGGTGATCCCCGCGGCCGGGGCGGCGCTCGCCTACGGGATCGCCGTCGGGCTCCATGGGTCGGGCTTCATCGCCGCGTTCGTCGCGGGGATGACCTTCCGGCTTGCGCTCCGGCGCGACCCCGAGCAACTCAACGAGCTGAGCGAGGAGGTGGGAGGCGTGCTCAACGGCATCACCTTCGTGCTCTTCGGGGCCATCCTGCTCGGGCCCGCGCTCGCAGAGCTGAGCTGGGAGCTCGTGCTCTACGCGGTCCTCAGCCTCACCGTCGTGCGGATGCTTCCGGTCGCGATCGCGATGCTCGGTTCACGCGCGAGGGCGCCCACGGTCGGCTTCCTCGGGTGGTTCGGTCCCCGCGGCCTCGCATCGATCGTGTTCGCGGTGATCGTGATCGAGGAGTCGAACCTTCCGCACGAGCACTTGATCGTGCTGGCGATCTACCTGACGGTGGGCCTCTCGGTCGTCGCCCACGGCCTCAGCGCCGCCCCGCTCGCGAACCGCTACGCCCGCTGGTATGAGCGACACCCCCGCGAGAAGGCACCGGCGATGGAGAGCGCTTCAGCCGAGGTGACGCGAGCGCGGGGCCCGAGGGAGGTCGCGACATGACCCCCGCGCAGCTGCTCGTCTACGGATCCGCGCCCGGAGCCGAGTTCGAGGGCCGGCTGGTCGGCGCGATCGAGCGACGCGGGCGTGGCGAGGGCTCGCTCGTAGCGCCGCTTCTCGGCTTCCGCCTCGACCCGGGCGAACGGCGCCGGATGAGCGAGAAGGCGCTTCGCACGGGCGGCACGCCGCTGGCCAGCGAGCTCGTCGACGCCGCCGGGCTCGGCGAGCTGAGCGCCGACCTGATCGCGGTGGCCGCGCGCGGCGAGAAGCGAGGCTGACCGACGTGCCCGAGCGCGACGCGCAGTTCACAGCTCCGACGTGGCTCAGGGATCTGGGCTTCGCGTCGTGGCTGCTGGTCGGCTTCGTGCTGGTCGTCGTCGGGGTCATCTGGCTGCTCGGCCAGACGTCGACGATCGTGATGCCAGTGATCCTCGCTGCGGTGCTCGGCGCGGTCGCCGGACCCGCGGTGGGCTGGCTGGAGCACCACCGGGTTCCGCGGATCGGCGGCGCGATCATCGTCCTGCTCGGGCTCGTCGCCATCGGCGCGTTCATCGTCCTGCTCGTCGTCGGTGGGATATCCGCCCAGTCAGCCGACATCTCGACGAATCTCAACCACGCGGCCGACAAGATCCAGGGCTGGCTCGCCGACCTTGGCGTGGACAACGCACAGCAGGCCACGGATGACGTGAAGCAGGATCTTCCCGAGATCCGGACCACACTGCTGAGCGGGATCGCGAGCGGCCTCAGCGCGCTGTCCTCGCTCGTGTTCTTCCTCGCGTTCGCGACGCTCAGCACGCTGTTCGTACTTAAGGACGGCCCGGTGATGCACCGCTTCATCAACCGGCATATGGGCGTGCCGCAGCCGGTCGCCAACGTCGTCACGACCAACGTCGCGAAGTCGCTGCGCAGCTATTTCCTCGGCGTGACGATCATCGCCGCATTCAACGCCGTCGTGATCGGCGGCGCGGCGCTCATCATCGGCGTGCCGCTCGCGGGGACGATCGCCGTGGTCACGTTCGCCGGAGCCTACGTCCCGTTCGTCGGCGCCTGGGTCGCCGGCGCCTTCGCGGTCCTGATCGCGCTCGGCGCCGAGGGCACGGAGGCCGCGCTCATCATGGCCGTCGTCGCGCTGCTCGCCAACGGCGCGCTCCAGCAGATCATCCAGCCGCTCGTGATGGGCGCGACGCTCGGGCTCAATCCCCTCGTGGTGCTCGTCGTCACCATCGGCGCCGGCGCGCTGTTCGGGATGGTCGGCCTGACGCTCGCCGCGCCGCTGACCTCCGCGGCCGTGCACATCGCCAACGAGCTGCAGGGACGCAGCAAGCAGCTGGCGCCGGTTCCCGACGGATGAACGCGGGGGCGCCGCGCGACGACGACGGTTACGCAGGGACGCCGTTCCGCCCCGCGCGCAAAGAGCCGCTGCTGCAGCGCGCCGTCCCGGTGACCGGCGACCTTCCCGACTACGGGGCGCACAAGGCGCGGGGCGATCTGATCGCCGCGCTGACGGTGGCGGCGCTGGCAGTGCCATCCGCGATGGCGTACGCGGAGCTGGCGGGCCTATCCCCCGTCGCCGGTCTGTACGCCCTGCTGCTGCCGACCGTCGCGTACGCCCTCTTCGGATCGTCGCGGCGGCTGGTCGTCGGCCCCGAGGGCTCGATCTCGACACTCGTCGGCGCCACGGTGCTCGCGTCCGCTGCGGCGGGGAGCGCGGAGGCCGCCGAGCTCGCGGCCATGCTCGCGCTGCTCGTCGCCGCGTGCTTCCTCGTCGCCCGGCTCGCGCGCCTCGGCTGGGTCGCCGACTACCTTTCCAGACCCGTGCTGATCGGCTACATCCACGGCGTCGCCGTGGTGTTGGTGATCAGCCAGGTCCCGAAGCTGCTCGGGATCGATGTCGACGCCGCCGACCCGCTGCCGCAGCTCGTGGAGATCGTCCGCGAGCTCGGTGATGTCCAAGCCGTGACTCTGGCGGCCGGGGCGCTCGCGCTCGGCATCCTGCTGCCCCTTCGCTTCCTCGCGCCGCGCGTGCCGGCCGCCCTGCCGGTCGTGGTCGCCGCGATCATCGCCTCGGGCTGGCTCGACCTCGCGTCCGAGGGCGTGGCCGTGGTCGGCGACATCCCGTCCGGCCTGCCGGAGCTGGCCGTGCCGTCGCCGTCGCTGGGGGACACGCTCACGCTGCTACCCGCCGCGCTCGGCATCTTCT
>JBKPDQ010000072.1:0-42114 GCA_046728015.1 Actinomycetota bacterium | reverse complement strand
GCGCGATGGGTCGAAGGCTTCGAAAACTGGTCGATCGACGTGGAGGAGGTCTTCGACGCTGGGGATCAGGTCGTCACGATCGTCCGCCAACATGCGAATCCCAGGCAGGGCGGGCCGGAGGTGGAGATGCGTTTCGCACAGGTCTGGACGTTCCGGGATGGCCTCGTCGCGCGAATGCAGATGTACGCCGACCGAGACGAAGCCCTCCAAGCCGCCGGGCTTGAGGAGTAGGCGATGTCGGAGGAGAACGCGGAGGTGGTACGGGCGGTCTATGAGCGGTGGAGCGAGGGCGACTTCGGCGCCAGCGTCGACCTGTTCGACCGTCACGTCGTCTTCGTGCCGGGTACCGGGTTCGGGGACGACGCTGGGGCGTATGTCGGCACCGAAGCGGTCGCGGGGTACACACGGGAGACCTTGCTGGAGCCCTGGACGCACCTCACGGTCGAGGCGGAGGAGATCGTCCCGGCGGGAGACAGCGTGCTTGTCGGTGTGCACCAGCGGGGCGTCGGAACCGCCAGTGGCGTGCCAACGGAGATGCGGTACTTCCAGGTCTGGTCGTTTCGTGGGGACAAGGTGATCCGCCTTGAGAGCTTTCGCGAACGCGTTGATGCCCTGGAAGCCGCCGGGCTGCGGGAGTAGCGGTCGGGCGTCGGCCCGCTCCCGCTCGCCAACTCTCCCACTCCACCGGCTCTGATCGCGACGAGCGAGCACACGGCGGCGGTACAGATGCGGCGACTGAACGGCGAGGGGGCGGCTAGCCGGCGACGCGTTCGACCGCCTGCTCGAGCTCGGCGACGCTGAAGGCGCCCTCGATGCGCGTGTCGACGCGGCCCTTGCGGTCCATGACGAAGAGCCACGGCTCGGTCTGAAGGTTGTAGGCGCGCACCTGCGGGCGCAAGCCCTTGTTGGGATCGTTGTCCTCGTAGATCTCCATCTGGATGAAAGCGGCGTCGTCCTGACGGTCGTTGGCGACCTGCTCGGCGACGTCCACGACGGGGCCGCAGACGCGGCTCTGACACAGGGCCGGGGTGGCGAACAGCAGGACGACCGGCTCCTTGCCGAGCGCGTCGGCGAGGTCGTCGGAGTGCAGCGTGCTGGGCGGGATGCGCGTGTCGATCTCGGCGATGTCGGCGACGTCCTCGGTGGTCGGGGTGTGCACGCGGGGGGCTGGCTCGCCGGGAGCGGGAACCGCGTCGTTGCCCTGGACGACGAGGCTGGTGTTGAGGCGGCTAGCCGAGATCTCCCCGTTCTCGCGGATGAGAGCGATCAGGCGCCACTCCCCCGGTGAATCGAGAACGAGGTCGGTGACGTAGACGACCTTGGCGGCGTCCGGGTCGTCGGCGGTGGTTTTGCCGGTGAAGGCAGGCTCGGTCGCCAGGCTCTCCACGCGAGCCGGGAAGGGTCCCTGCACCTCGCCGTTCGGGCCGTGGGCCGCATAGATCGCGACCTCCGCGTCCGTTACCTGCTCCTGGGCGACCGTGAAGACGCCGAAGCCGAAGCGGTTGCGGCCCTCGGTGAAGGTTGCGCCGGCCGGAGCGACAACGAGGTCACCTGGGTTGGAATCCGCGTAGAGCTCCTCGAGGGAACGCCCATCGGGGGCGGGAAAGTCGGCCGCTGCCGGCGCGGGTTGCGCGCCGTCGGAGGAATCGGAGTCGTCATCGCCGCATCCCGCAACGGTTAGCGCGCCGGCGGCCAAGGCCGCGAGCGCGATCGATCGATAGGGGGTCCCAAGCACGCGGCGCATGCTAGGGAAGGAGGCTAATCGGGCGGTAAGCGCGGGCCCGTGGCATGTCGGCGGCGGTAGGGTGCTCGCCGCAGTCGAGCGAAGGAGGATGCGTGGCGGAGCGTGCGGCGTTGGTGACCGGCGGGTCGAGCGGGATCGGACTGGCGATCGCGCGCGTGCTGGCGGAGGAGGGATACGGCGTAACCGTCTCAGCGCGGCGGCCGGAGAAGCTGGAGGCGGCGGTCGACGAGCTGCGCTCGGCTGGGCACGACGTGCATTCGCATCCCGCGAACGTGGTCCACGAGGAGGAGATCGTCGGGCTGATCGCCTCGCACGAGGAGCGGTTCGGCCGGCTCGACGTGCTGGTCAACAACGCGGGGTTGGGCGTGGGGGCGCCGATGGGCGAGATCGAGACGAAGAAGCTCGACATGCAGCTCGACATCAATCTGCGCTCGTACGTGATCGCGACGCGGGAGGCGCTGCCCTTGCTGAAGGCAGCGGGCGGCGAGCACCGCAAGGCGCTGATCGTGAACACCGCGTCGATCGCCGGCAAGGCCGGACAGCCGTGGATCTCGGTCTACTCGGCGACGAAGTTCGGCGTGGTGGGCTTCAGCGAGGCGACGGAGAAGGAGGTCGGGCGCGACGGGATTCAGGTGACGGCGCTGTGCCCGGGCTTCGTCGACACGGCGATGACGGAGTGGGTGCGGGGCCAAGTCCCGCCGGAGGCGATGATCAGACCGGAGGACATCGGCGAGGCGGTGCGGATGCTGCTGCGCACGTCCCCCAATTGCCACGTACCGGAGATCATGTTCCTGCGTCCCGGCGAGGCGGTCGGGACCGTCGGCTAGGGTGGGCTCGATACGGGCCGGCTAGCGGTCCGCGCGCTCGGCTCGGCGACGCGGTCCCAGCTTCCGCCGTCCGCCAACGCCTGCTCGGCGATCGTCAGCAGGTCGAGGTAAGGAGCCGGCCGCTTGCGGCGGATCTGAAGGTCCGCGGGCGCCGGCGCGCAGCGGGCGAGCTCGGCGCGCTCGGCGCGGATCTGAGCGGCGAGCGCGGCGATCGAACCCTCGGCCGGCAGATGCTCGCGGGCGAGGGAGGATTCGATCAGCGAGCGGAGGGTGCGGACCTCGCGGCGGGTGGCTCGGCGGGGTCGGCGTGCATTCGTGTAGGCGTCCCAGGCGCGGGCGAAGCTGGCGAGCGAGGTGCGCCCGCCGTTGCGGTGCGCGGCGAGCATCGGACAGATGCCGCCGGATTCGGGGTCGACGTAGGCGCCGACGATGATGCGGTTGGAGTCGATGCCGCGGAGCATCGCCTCCTTGGTCCGCGTGGGGAGCGCGTCGACTGCTGTGCGCAGTCGCTGCGCGGCGTTCCTCTCCCTGCGTCGCATGGAGAGAATGGTGCGCCAGTGGCGATCACGAGAGGAATGCGGCGAGTGCGCGGAACGGGATCTTGCAGCGGCGGTTTCTAGTCGCGGCGTTCGGGGATGCCGGTCACGCGTTCCCGGCAATCGCGCTGGCGCGCGCGCTGGCGCGGCGTGGGCACGAGGCGGTCGTCGAGACGTGGGAGAAGTGGCGGGAGGCAGTCGAGGCGGAGGGGCTGCGATTCACCGCGGCGGAGGAGTACAAGACGTTTCCCCCTCCCCCGCCCGGCTCGGCGGATGGACCGTCGGCGGCGGACGCGGCGTTGGCGCTGCTGCCGTTCATCGAGGAGTTGCGGCCGCACGTGGTGGTGAGCGACATCCTCACGGCGGCGCCGGCGCTGGCGGCGGAGCGGGCGGGGGTGCGGCGCGCGACCCTGATTCCGCACGTGTATCCGGTGCACGAGCCGGGGATGCCGTTCTTCGCGTTCGGGGCACAGCCGCCGCGGACCCCCGTGGGTCGGGGGTTGTGGAAGGCGGCGCTGCCGGTGCTCGTGGGCGGGCTGCGGCGGGGGCGGCGGGAGGGGAACGCCATGCGCGAGGCGGTTGGGTTGGCGCCGATCGGGCGATTCCACGGCGGGATCAGCGAGGCGCTGGCGCTGGTGGCGACATTCCCGCAGCTCGAGTACCCGCGCCGCTGGCCGACGCACGTGCACGTGACCGGGCCGATGCAGTTCGAGTTGCCTTACGAGGAGGTTGAGTTGCCGGAGGGCGACGGGCCGCTGGTGGTGGTGGCGCCGTCGACGGCGCAGGATCCTGAGTGCAGGCTGGTGCGGGTGGCGCTGGAGGCGCTCGCGGATGAGCAGGTGCGGGTGCTGGCGTCGCTGAACGGCATCCGGCCCCAGGCGGCGCCGCCGGAGCCGGCGAATGCGGTGGTGGTCGATTGGGTGGGCTACTCGCAGGTGATGCCGGCGGCGGACCTGGTGGTGACGCACGGCGGGCACGGGACGGTGGCGCGGGCGCTCGGCGCCGGGACGCCGGTGCTGTGCTGCCCGGCCGTTGGCGACATGGCGGAGAACGGGGCGCGGGTTCAGTGGGCGGGCGCAGGATTGATGCTGCCGTGGCGACTGACGCGCCCTGGACCGCTGCGCGTGTCGGCCAAGCGGTTGCTCTCCGACGCCTCGTTCACGGTTCGCGCCGGCGAGATCGCGGCTTGGGCCAAGAGCAACGATGGAGCCGACCGCGGCGCTGAGCTGGTCGAACAGGTGGCGCCTTAACGATTCAGGCCGTCAGCGCCGCACGTGTGAGCTCCCGGGGTGGGAGTCGAACCCACAACCTCTCGGTTAACAGCCGAGCGCATCTGCCAATTGAGCTACCCGGGACCGTTTTGATGCCATTCCGCGCTACTCGGGACGGCGTCTCTGTTGCTCAGAAAGGCTAGCGATTCCTGCTTCGACTTCGGCATGACAGTTCCCGCACAGCAGAACGCATTTGCGCGCATCCTTGCGCAGGCGCTCGATCGAAATCGTCCCGCCCCTGTTGCTCAAGGGGAACTCCTTCTGGCTCGGGTCCACATGGTGAAAATGCAGTGCCCCGGGGCGCCGGTCATAGCCACAGACTGCACACCTGCCGCCAGCTTCCTCAATCAGTAGACGCTTCATCCGGCGTCGCCAGTCGCTGACCGATTCGGAACGGCAGCGCTTGCACCGATACGCACCGCGGCCTTCGAGGATGAACTTGGTCTCGCCGTGGAGCCGGCATACATCGACCGCCCTTGGGCGTGTGCTTCGTCCGCCCGTTTGCCACCAGGCCGTACTTCCGCACCCAGTAGCCCACTGTCGAGGCGTCTCGATCGATAAGGACGCCGATCTCGGTCAGAGAAAGTCCTGCCGCCAGCCAAGCCACCAGCTGACCGCGATCCATGCCTGGATTGTTCCGTCGGGATCGGACGAGAGGCGAACGTACGTTCGGAGAGGGTTTCAGCGGTCGAAGTGGGCGATCTGCTCCGCCAGCTCGCCCCGGCGGCGCTGCAGCTCGACCGGCAGCTCCTCCCCACCCGCCCGTGCCGCCGCGATCCGGTCGTCGACCAGCGCGCGCTCGAGCTCGAGGAAGTTCAGCTCCATCGCGTCGCGGCTCGCCGGCTCGCGCTCTGCGAGCATCACGAGCTCGGTGATGTAGCTGACCAGCTCCTGGTCGTCGCGCGGCAACCCGGCCGTCGGCTCCTCCAGGTGGGCGGCGAGCCACTCCCGGGCCCGCCGCGCGATCGGCGAGGCCAGATGGCCATCGGTGAGGCGCTCGATGAACTCTCTGCCCTCCGCCGGCGCCGCCACGCACAGCGCAAGCAGCGCCCGCTCGCGCCGCTCCCGACTGCTCAGGGCCCGCGGCGCGGCCGCCCCCACCTGCTCGCGTCCGCCGTCGGATCCGACCTCCTCTGGCTGAGCCTGCGGGGTCCGCCGCCGACCGCGTCCCGAACCCGCCACCCGTCGTGCCACCAGCCCCGGGTCCGCCGCCAGCCGGTCAGCCACCTCGCGCATCAGCTCCTCGCGCGTGATCGAATCCGGCATCGCCGCGATCACCGGCACCACCTCGTCGAGCGCTCGGTCCCTCCCGGCCGGACTGCCCGTATCCGCGTCGGCCAGCAGCGTCCGCACGTGGAACACCGGCAGCTCCTCGGCGTCGGAGAGTGCTTCACGAAGCCCCTCCGCCGCATCCCCGCGCGCCTCCTCGTCCCCGTCCGTCAGCAGGTCTGCCGGATCCTTGCCCGCCGGTAGCCGCGCCACGCGCAGCCGCACCCGCTTGCCGCTGGCCACCGTCTGCGCCCGCAACATCGCCTCGCGCCCCGACCGGTCCGCGTCCAGCGCCAGCACCACCTCGTCGGTGTAGGCGGCGAGGATCTTCACCTGCTCCGGAGTGATCGCCGTTCCCATGACGGCCACCGCCTCGGCGATCCCGGCCTCGTGGCAGGCGAGCACGTCCGTATACCCCTCGACGACAACCGCGCGCCCCGCCTTGGTGATCGCCGGCCGCGCCCGGTCGATCCCGAACAGGGTGCGCCGCTTGCGATACAGCTCCCCCTCCGGCGAGTTCTTGTACTTCGGCTTCTGATCGGGCAGCACCGCACGGCCGCCGAACCCCTGCACGCGGCCCCGCGCGTCGCGGATCGGGAACATGATCCGCGAGCGAAAGGCGTCGTAGTCCCCCCTCCCCTTCTGGCTCGCCTGCACCAGCCCCGCCGCCCTCATCTCCTCGACCGAGTACCCGGCCCGCTGGCCGCGCACGAGCACGGTGTCCCATTTGCCCGGCGCCAGGCCAACCCCGAACTCGCGCAGCACCTCCTCCCCTAGTCCGCGCCCCGCGAGGTAGTCGCGCGCCTTTTGTGCCTGCGGCGAATCCCATAGGAAGCTGGCGTAGAAAGCCGCCGTGCGCTCCAGCAGCTCGCCCAAGCGCGTCCGTCGCTTGCGCTGCTCCTCCGCCCTCGGATCCTCGCGCTCGCGCTGAAGCTCCACGCCGTAGCGATCCGCAAGCGCCTCGACCGCGTCGGGAAACGACAGCCCCTCCTTCTCCTCCACGAACTTGATCACGTCGCCCCCAACCCCGCAGCCGAAGCAGTGGTAGAGCTTGCCCGCCGGATCGATCGAGAACGACGGCGTGCGCTCGTCGTGGAACGGACACAACCCGGTGAAGCGAGTGCCCGAAGGCCGCAAGTCCGTGTAGGCAGACACCACCTCGACGACGTCCGCCGCGTCCTTCACCCGCTCGATGCTGTCCGAGGTGAACTGGGCCATCGGCGCGACTACAGCCGCGACTCCTCGGGCAACGCCAGCCGCCTGAACGAAGCGATCGCGTACCGGTCCGTCATCCCCGCCACATAGTCGGTCACCTGCTGCACGGGATCGGTGCCCAGCCCCCCGTCCCCGACCAGCTCCGGATGCTCGAGGTAGTGGTCGAACAACCCTCGCAGCATGCGCCTGACCCGATCGTGCTCGCTGCGCGCCTCTGGCCCCAGGTACACCCGCTCGAACATGAACTTGCGCAACCGCAGCATCGCCCCGCCCACCTCATCCGACTGCGCGACGTCCCCCGCATCTCGCGACGTCGCGACGATGTCCCTGACGAGCGTGTCGATGCGCGCGGAGCCAGTGCTGCCCAGCAGCCCAATCTCCGCCGCGGGCAGGTCGTCCGCGCTCACGATCCCCGCGCGCAGCGCGTCGTCGATGTCGTGGTTGATGTATGCAACCCGGTCGACCAGCCGCACGACGCGCCCCTCGAGCGTCGCCGGCTTCTCGGGTCCCGTGTGAGTGAGGATCCCGTCGCGAACCGCCTCGGTCAGGTTCAGCCCGCGCCCGTCGCGCTCGAGCGTGTCGACCAGCCGCAACGAATGCCGGTTGTGCTTGAACCCGGTTCCCGCGTGCTCGCGCAGGGCCTCGTCGAGAGTCTCCTCACCGATGTGGCCGAACGGCGGATGGCCGAGGTCATGCCCCAGGCCGATCGCCTCGGTCAGATCCTCGTTGAGCCCCAGCGCCCGCGACACCGTCCGCGCGATCATCGACGTCTCCAGCGTGTGCGTGAGACGCGTCCTGTAGTGATCTCCCTCGGGCGCGATGAAGACCTGGGTCTTGTGCTTCAGCCGTCTGAACGCCTTCGAGTGCACGATCCGGTCGCGGTCGCGCTGAAAGGGAGTCCGAACCGGGCTGTCGGGCTCGGGCTCCCGGCGAACCGCCGGATACGACGGGGTGGCAAGCCCCCACAGGTACTCGGCCTCCCAGGCGCGCACCCGCTCCTCCAGCGGCCTGGCGGTGGTGGCCGATGTGGCGGCTGCATCGGACATGAGGATCCGTAAGAGCATAGGCTGAGGTGGTGCCGTTTCATCCCCCGCGGGACGGGGTTCGACGGGCGCTCAAGCGCCACCACCGACTAGGGGGCCCACCAATGAGGCGCACCATCATCTTCTCGCTGGCGCTCGCGCTTGCCCTCCCGGCCGCAGCCGGCGCCACCGAGCTGAACTCGGGCTCTGTCACCACAGCGCAGGGGGCCGCACCCGACCTCTCCATCTCCTTCACCGTGCGCTCTCGCAACGGCGATCCGAAGCAGGTCAAGAAGTTCGTCGCCAACGGTATTCCCTACACCTGCAGCAACGGCTTCAGCGGCACCACTGAGGATCCCGCGCGGCTAGGGAAGAAGATGAAGGTCAACGAGAAGCGCAAGTTCCACGGGCGCGCCAAGCTCGGGGAGACGACGATGATCGTCCGCGGCAAGATCCGAAGGAAGGGCCGCGCGAGGGGAACCGTGCGCATCTTCGGCCCAGCCGCCGACGCTCCCGGCGTGACCTGCGACAGCGGCGCGGTCGGCTGGCGCGTACGCCGCAACTAGTCAAACCGTCGCCAGTGGCCTAGCGAGCCGTCAAGCGGCCGCGCGCAGGTGCACGTGCGCGTGGTGTGAGAGCGTCTCGGTGACCGCCCGCTCCGCCTGGCGCAGCGCCCGTTCGGAGGCGCTCGGCGCCTGCGCCAGCGGCCGGCCCAGCGCCTCGATCATGAACCCGCGCGCCTCGCCCGAGAGCGGAAACCCGTCGCGCTCGCACGCAGAGCAGACCACGCCACCGGCGGCGCCCGAGAAGCCGCTCAGCCCGTCCCGCTCGCCGCAGCGCGCGCACGACGCCAGCTCCGGCGCGAACCCGGCCGCAAGCGCCAGCTTCAACCGGAAGGCAAGCGCCGCAGCGAGCCCCGCCGCGCCGTCGGCCGAGCCGTCTTCTGCCACCGACTCGGAGCCGTCGAGCTGCGCCAGGTAGCGGCCGAGCAGGTTGTACGCGCCGGGGTTCGCCTCCTCGCCGTCGAGCAGGCGCAAGACCGCGTCGCAGGCGCGTGCCGCAGCGCCCAGCGCCGGACCGTTGGCGCGCAGGTTGGGATGGGCCGCGACCGTGTGGGCGGAGGTCACCGTCGCCAGCTCCCCGCGCCCCTCGTACAGCACCATGTCGAGGCGAAAGAACGGCTCCAGCCGGCCGCCGAAGCGCGATCGCGGGCGTCGCGAGCCCTTCGCGATCGCGCCGATCCTCCCTCTGGTGGCGCTGTAGAGGTGCAGCACCCGATCCGCTTCGCCGTAGCGAATGCTGCGCAGGACGATCGCCTCGGTCTTGAAACTGCCCGCCATCGGGGCCGCATAGCCTGCACCGCGGCCCGGACGCAACCGTGCCCTCGAGAGCTACTCGGAGGTCGCGTATTCGTCCGCGCCGAGGAAGTGCAGCGACACGTACGGCTCATCGCCGACCACCCAGCTGTCGTGGTCCGGGGGCACGGCGAAGATGTCTCCGGGCTCCATCACCTCGTCGTAGTCCGAGCCGACGACTGCCGCCCGCCCGGACAGCACGATCCCCAGGTGCTCGACCATGCAACGCTCGTCCGGCGAGTTGCCAACGTGCTCGCTCCACTTCCATCCCGGCTGGTACGTCGCCCGCCCGATCGTCGTCCCGCCGATGCGCACCAACTCGAAGCGTCCGAGCGGGAACTCCCGCACCTCGTCGGGATCTTCGAAGCGACGCAGTAAGAACTCATCGATTGCCAACGCGACTTAGATTAGGGTGCGTTGCCCGCGAGAACGGAATCGCGGATCGCATCGGCGGTGACCGTCGCGGCGATCGTGCCGAGCACCATGAGCGCCCAAGACGCCTCAGGGCTCGGGGGCGCCGGCACGTCCTCGCCCGAGGCGAGACAGAAGATCACGTCGCCGTCGACGGGCGAGAACACCGGATCGACCGCGCGTGCAATTCCCGCCGTCGCCATCCGCGCCACGATCCCGCAGCCGCGCTTGTCGAGCGGCGCGTCCGTGCACACGCAGACCAGCGTGGTGCTCTCCCCCGGACGCACACTGTAGGGCGGCCCGCTCATCCCGGGCATCAGCTCCGCGCTGCGGGCGAAGCCGCCGCCGTCGCGGCGGGGCCCACCGAGCACCTCGCCCTCGGCGCCGATGACGTCACCGGCCGCGTTGCAGACCGCCACGGCCGCGACGGTCGCCCCTTCGGGCACCCGCGCCGCCGCATATCCCACGCCGGCGCGCGTCGCGCGCTCGTGACCAAGCGCCTTGCCGACCATCGCTCCCGCTCCACCGCCAACCGGCCCACCCTCGGGCACACCCTCTCGCGCCGCCTCGCACGCGGCGTACCCCTGCTCGGGACCCGGCCGGACGCTCGCGTCCCCCTCAGCCAGGTCATAGACCACGGCAGCCGGCACGAGCGGGACGTGCCCTGTGGGCGTTGGACGCCCGAACCCGTGCTCCTCGAGCCACTGGGATACGCCCTCCGCGGCAGCGAGCCCAAACGCGCTGCCGCCCGTCAGGAGCACAGCGGTCGGCCCTTCCGCGTTAGCGAGCGGACCGAGCAGCTCGATCTCACGGGTCCCGGTCCCTCCACCCCGGACATCCACCCCACCGGTCGTGCCGGGCGGCGGGATCACCACTGTGCACCCCGTTCGCGCCCCGGCATCCGTCCAGTGGCCGAACCGGAACCCGGGCGGCGGTGGCGGCGCCTCAGCGCTCATCGCTTCGAGCCGCTCCGGCCCCGCGCTTGCGCGAGGAGCGTTTGCGACGGCGCAACCGCGTCTGGCATCCCGGGCAGAAGTAGGTCGAGCGCCCGCCGACGACGATCCGCCTGATCTCCGTGCCGCAGCGCAGGCACTCCTGTCCCTCGCGCGTGTGAACGACGAACTCGTCCTGCATCGATCCACGCTCGCCCCGCAGATCGCGATAGTCGTCGATCGACGACCCACGGTTTGCGAGCGCCAGCTCCAGCGCCTCGACGATCCCCTGCCGAAGCGCCTCGCAGTGCTCGAGGCGCATCGACCCAGCCGGCGAGAGTGGGTGGAGCTCGGCGCGCCATAGGGCCTCGTCGGCGTAGATGTTCCCGAGCCCTGCCACGCCCGCCTGGCTCAGCAGGAACGACTTCAGCGGCGCACGCCGCCCCGCGGCGAGCTCGCAGATCGCCTCGGCGGTCATCGCCTTCGTCAGCGGCTCGATCCCGGTCCGCCGGGCCAGGTACTCCTCGAGGTCGTCGGCGTCGAGCACCGCCCCGGTGCCGAAGCGGCGCACGTCTGTGAACAGCAGCTCCGAGCCGTCGTCGAGCACGAGCCTGGCGCGCAGGTGTGCCAGCTCGGGCTCCGACTCATACAGACGCGGCCCACCGAGGCGGTCCGACTCCATCAGGTCGGCGACCCCGCCCGAGGAGCCCGGCCGAAGCAACAGGTTGCCGGTCATCCGCAGGTGCATGATCAGGACCTTCCCGGCGTCGAGGCCGACGATCAGGTACTTGCCCCGCCGTGCGACCGACTCGATCCTGCGGCCCGCGAGCGCCCGCTCCACCGACTCGGGCGGCTCCGGGCGGGTCCAGCGCTCGTCGAGAACCTCCGCGCGCTCGATCGTTCTCCCGAGGACTTCCGGCTCGAGCTGCCGGCGCACCGTCTCGACCTCGGGCAGCTCGGGCATGCCGAGATTGTGGCGGAGCCGGAATCCATACCGGCACATGCTGGCTCCGCCGCTAGAGCCCACTCCGAACTTGCCAGAACCGCTCGTGCAGGTCCCGAGGCCGGAGCCGCCCTTCTTAGTAGTCGTCGTGTCGCCGGATCCAGAGCATTGACGCCGGGGCCCGCGCGTCCCCTCGTCGCGCCCCTTCGGCGCCCGGTCGAGGATCGGCTAGTAGCCCATCAAGAACTCGACTCCCCGCCCGTTGGTCGAGTAGGCGTGGTAGACGGCTCCATCGGCCACGGTGAAGGCGCTGAACCCGAAGCCCTCCGAGGCGTATCCCGCCACGTCCGTTCCCGTGGCGGTAGCCATCTGAGGCAGTCCCGACGCCGGGTCGTCAAGCGCAGGGCCCAGCTGCCCGCGCACCAGCTCGTCGGGGTACGAGGCACCGAAGTCGTAGTTGAAGTCGCCATTGGCGGAGCAGGCCCAGGGAATGCTCCAGCCTATCCTCCGCTTGTAGGCCTGGAGCCTCTCGAGCGGCCCGCGCGAGACGAGGAGCATCGTCGCGTCGCGCGCGCGGAGGTGCGGAAGGACGCCGTTGAAGCCGTCCGCCATCGACGAGCAGGTGGGGCAGGCGGTCTCGTAGCTCGGCCCGAACATGAAGTGGTAGACGAGCAGCTGGGACCGGCCGTCGAAGAGCTCCGTCAGGGTCCGCGTGCCGTCGTCGGTGTCGAAGCGGTATTCCTTCTCGACCCGCAGCCACGGCAGCTCGCGGCGCTCCCGGGCCAGCTCGTCGCCCATCCGGGTGTGCTCCTTCTCGCGTTGCAGCAGCTCCTCGCGGGCAGCCGCCCACTCCTCGCGACTCACGACCTCGTGCTCGGTCATCATGCTCTCCTTTCCGGGTGCAAGTCATCTGGCGGCTGGGCGGTGCGCTGCGGGGTCGTCGCATTCGCGCTCTTGGTCGGCCGCACGCTCGCGACGTTCTCCTGCGACATCGCCCGCTGAGCATCTCGCGGAAAGGCGCCGCGCTCACCGCCGAGGCGTTGGAGCCAGCTGTCAGCGCCTGCGCACGCCATCCGACCTCACGAATGTTGGGCGCGGATCGTTGCCTTAGACGACTCGCACAACGATCAGATCGGAGGGACAGGAATGCCGGATCTCTCAACGATGCTCGCCGCCGACGGCCCCAACGTCGCAATGGACGAGCGTCGACAGCTCTACGCGCCGCTGATCGGCGCCTGGGACGTCGACGCCACCTGGTATCGGCCCGATGGGTCGAGGCGTCGGGCGAAGGTCGAGTGGCGCTTCGACTGGGTGCTCGGCGGCCGCGGCGTCCAGGATGTGCTCGGGAGAAAGGAGCGCCCGGCCGATGAGTACGGAACCTCGATCCGCTGCTACGACGCCGACGCCGACGCCTGGCGCGTGCTCTTCGTGGCGCCGGTCGCCGGGGAGTTCGTCACCCTCGTCGCGCGGCGAGTGGGCGACGACATCGTCCAGGAGGGCAGCCCCCTCGGCGGCGGTTTGCTCCAGCGCTGGACGTTCTCCGAGATCACGCCCGATGGCTTTCTGTGGCGCGGAGAGGCATCGGACGACAACGGCCTGACCTGGCGCCTGCAGCAGGAGATGCGGGGCACAAGACGGCCCGACTGAGGCCGGCCGCCAGGCTCGGCGTGCAGGCCAGTATCTCGATAGTCGCCCCTCTCAGATTTTCAGCAGCTAAGGAGGGCACCGATTCCCGACAAGGATGCCTCCCAAAGTGGCCACCCCCGATTGAATTTCAGGCCCAGAGGGCGTTTCAGCGACGGCGTTGCGTTGCAGCCTCAGACCCCCTCAAGAAGGTCTTTCCCGCGGTGCCTTTCCAATTCACTCGGCCGGGGAAGCTCGGGTCCGGCATGTCAACGGGCCAGCTCCTGCGCCTCCGCCTACTCCGATAGCCCGGCGGCTTCGAGGGTTTTCTCGCGGCTGGGGAAGAGCTCGAGACGAACAATCTTGCCTCCGCGAAGCGTGTAGAGGTATCCCGTTTGCCCGCGGACCTCAACTCCACTGGTTCGCCCGCGCCCATGGTGTCGTCTCGACTCCACTCGTCCTGCCCACGCCGACTAGGCGGACAGAGACGACGACCTCGTTTCCGGCGGCGCGGAACTCCTTAGGCTCGATTCGCAGCGTTGCCCACTGCTCTCGGATCAGAGACGCGAACCGCCGGACTCCTTCGTGTCCGCGGTAAACGTTGGAATCGAACGTCCGGCGAGAGACGTCGTATACGAACCTCCGCGTCCAACAGGCAGTAGTCCGGCTCGCCGGTTTGGTCGAAGTGCTCATACCAGCGCCGCACGACCTCGACGTTCTCCTGCGACATCGCCCGCGCAGTATCCCCCGCGATGGAGTAGGGGGCGGGCCCCGCCACCAATGCGGGGGCGGCGGGCCTTCGGCTCAGCACCTACCTCAAGTGCCGATCCTTCTTGTGATCGCGCTCGATCTGCGCGCGGATCTCACCCGTCGGGTAAAGGCCTTCCTCTGAGTGTCGGCCCAGACTCGGTGCCCAACTGGGCGGCTTCCCAGTTTTCGAGTCCGCAATCCCGATCGGGGGAGCGAGCAGCTAGTCCCGCAGTCCCATGGCCCCGAGCGCAGAGCGCTCGTCCGATGGAATCTCGGCCGACAACCCATGCTCCGGCGTATCGAGTCCGCACGTCGAGAGCAGTCGCTCGACCGGCGCAGAGCAACCGACGACTTCAACGCCGCGGCTCGCGAATCGCTTGTCGCTGGCCAGTCGCACAAAGACTTCGACGCCTGCCGCGCTCATGAAGTCAAGACGGCTCAGGTCCAGGGCTATGGCTTTGTTGCCGTCGAGCTGTTGGAGCGCGGCTTCGAGCGTGCGGACGTTCGCGTCGTCCAACTCCCCGATCACCCGGACCGACCACTTTGCGAGTCGCTCATCGATGCGGACCGTCAGGGTTCCGTCTTCGATGACGCGCTGACTTCGATCAGCGTGCCGCTGGTACCTGGTCACGACCGACTCCGTTTCCCGCTCTCCTCTCGCCGATGCCACGCGATCAAGGGAGGAGAAGGAGGAGACTTGAAAGGCGGTGATCTGCCTCCTGCCAGGCTACTCCCCGTGGACGCCACTCGCTGGACAGACGCCACGCGACACATTGTTCCACGACGATGCCGACCCACTGCCGAAGATCATCGTGAGCGGCCCGATCATCACGATGATCCCCCGAGGGGTGTGCCAGCGATTCCGTCGCCCCGGGCCGATCTGGGCATTCCTGCTTCCTCCATTCCTCGATCGGTACGCGGCCTTCGACCCGTCCCACGGCGTGGCCAACCACACTCGAAGACCCTGGAATTCGTCCCGCGCGGCACGAGAGGGCTACCGTCTGTGCCCGTCCGATGGAGTTTTCGAACACGATCACGATCGACCGGCCGCGGCCCGACGTGTTCGAGTTCGTCGCCGACTTGGAGAACATTCCGAAGTGGAACTACGCGATCGTCGAGACCAAGCAGACATCCCCAGGACCCGTAGGGATAGGAACGACCTACCGCCAGGTTCGCTCGGTGCCTGCGACGAGCGAGGAGACGCTCCGGGTGACCGAGTTCGAACCACAGCGACGGCTTGCGATATATGGGGGCCTCGGACCCCTTGAGGGGACGCTGGTCTACGAGTTCGAGGAGGTCGGCGACGCCACGCGCCTGACGAACCGTGCTGATCTCAAAGCCCGCGGGGCGATGAGGCTTGCCGCCCCGATCGCGGCCGGGCGGGTTCGCGGTGCGGTCGCCGCGAATCTCAGCACGCTGAAGCGCCTGCTCGAAGCGGAAGTGAGGTAACCGGGGCGACGTAGGCTCGCGAGCTTCGCCTACTCCGACATCCCGGCGGCTTCGAGGACCTGGTTTCTGTCGCTGGTGCGGGGCATCGCGGAGCTGCGACAGGCTACGGGGCAGGGGAGAACGCCCGCGAGGCGGGCGAGGAGCGCTTTGGCGAGACGGGCGATCCGCTGGCAGCTCTAGTCGACGAAGCAGCCCTCGATAGAGCCACCATGGCTCCGGGAGAACTCGCTCAGGACCGCTCCCACCGGGACGCCGCGCTCCGCCGCCTCTTCGAAGGCGCTTTGCAGTTCTGCTGCCCGGGCTCCGGGTTGACCGGCAAAGCTCGAGTTGACAAGTGCCTGGCAACTCGCCTGGGGACTTGCGGCACCGGATGCGGGACCACTCAGCCCGAGCACCAATGCCAACGTTGCGAGTACGGCAAGCAATGACCGCTTCACGGCGATCCTCCCCTCTCTGGGATTGGGTGAGTCGACCCTACACCCGCACATGCCTGGCGTCAGGCGGATCGAGCCGGACCCGAGCGCGCCTACTCCGACATCCCGGCGGCTTCGAGGGCGTCGGCGCGGTCGCGGTAGCTCCGGTGGCGAGTGACCTTCCCGTTACGCAAGGTGAAGACGTGGAAGGTCGGGAGCCTCACTTCGACGCCGCTCCCTCGGCCACGGGCGGTCTGCATGCCGCCGACAAACACGTGGTCTCCGTGGTCGAGCACTTCCTCGGGCTCGAATCTGTACGTATCCCACGCCCCGAGCCACTCGGCAAACCCCCTCTGGACCTCGTCGCGGCCACGGTAGACCTCCCGGCCGATGGCGATCCCGGGAGGAACCTGCCATTCGATTTCGGGGTCAAGCGCCGCGAGCGCGGCCTCATAATCGGCGCGGTCATACGCACCGAGCAGCGTACGCACGAGCTCGACGTTCTCCTGCGACATCGCCCGCCCAGTATCCCGCGATGAAGCCCGCCGCCGCTCTCGAAACCAGGGACTATCGCTGCTCGTCCAAAGCGCTAGCTCTCACCCGAAGAAACGCGGAACAGCCAGTCCGGTCGTTCGCCTTCGTTGAAGATATGGTCATTCACTCGATCGCTTGGCAATCAGGAGGGTCGATCACCAGCTCCTCGTTGGTCGAGGCGAGTGTCGCGTCGATGGTCACATCGAGGCTCCGATCGCGCTGGAACGGCACGTAGGGCTCGTAGCCGCGCAGCCTCAGAGTGACGTCCGCGACTCGGCCCTCCTCGGAGACGCTGATCTCGATCGGGCCCGCGAGTTGCGTCAGCAGGTTGCGGTCTCCCCAGACCCGCTCCTTGGTCGTACGGAAGTCGTTTCGCGGTTGAGCTGCCGACGCCTTGAGGACAACCGCGTACGACTCACCGTCGGCGCGTCTGGCAGAACTCACCTCGCTGCCCAGGCTCTCAAGAACGGCGCTGACGATACGGACACTCTCCTCGACGCTCGCTGTGCCAAGGAAGCTTCCGACTGGGGCGTGCGGGTTAAACCAGCAACGCCGGCTCTCCTGGCCTGGGAGCCCACCGGTCTCCTCAACCGTGTTTTCGAAGCCTTCCCCATCCAGCCCGATCACGGTTCGCAGGCGGATCTCCGCACTGGATGAGACGACCTCGGGCTCGACACGGAACCGTCCTTCGCCCGGCTCAACGGGCCCGCGCACCTCATAGTGGGCCCCGGGGCTCGCGACCTTGAGGCCTAGGCTCAGTCTGGGCTCGCCAAATGTTCTCGCGCCGGCCTCGGCCACGACGGCAACCGGATCGGCCGTTTGCTCCTCGGGGAGCCCCGAGTCTGACGAGTCGTCCTGGCAACCAGACCATGCGCCGAGCGCGACTGCGCCGATGGTCATGGCAAGCGTTCGTCCGCGGCGCCGTCTGGCCATCTCACTCGATACTACGAGCGAATGTCGTTCACATCACACGGGGCACGCAGTCGCGAAAGCTCGGTCCCAGCGGCTGCCAGAGCGGTACCGACAGGACGACCCGCCGTCCTCTGGCTGGGCAAGTAGCCCTAGGGTGGTTTCGGCGACACCTAGGCTTCGGCCTTTTGTCGTGTGACATCTGAAGCGGGCGTCCCTGGCGAACTCAAGCGCGGCTGGCGAGAGGAATCCGCGGGCTACCGCCTTTCGTGCAAGCGGAATCGCGGTCCCGCGCTCCAGCGCGGGTTAGGGTAGGCAGAACTCAACGAACTGGGGGTACACGCGAACATGATTCGTCTACCACTTTGGGTACTCGTGCTCGTCCTCGCCGGGCTGGTCGCTGCCGGGTGTGGCGACGACGACGAGGGCGATGAAACGCCTGAGGACCAGGCGACGGAGCTGGCGGTACCGGGGGGCGAGGAAGCCGCGGCGCTCCAGCAGGAGGTCGCGGATCAAACCGATGAAGAGCAGATCGAAGCGGTAGGCGAAGCCTGGGCGGAGCTGTTTGGGGCAGAGGACGAGGCGATGTGCGGTTACCTTCATCCAGACCTTGGCGGACCCAGTTCCTGCACGGCTTACGCGCAGGGAGCGCTGACCGGAAGCAGCAAGCTTCAAAGATCATTCGCCGGCGCGACCGTTGAGGGCGTCAACGTCGATGGCGACACCGCCACGGCGGAGTTCAGCAACGGCGAACAGGTCACCTTCGCCCGTGATCCGGAAGGCGCCTGGAAAGTCAGCGAGACGCCGCGCGTCAGTTGAGTGCGGCAACTTCGGGTGGTACCGGGCGCTCGACACGACGATCGCACAGGACGAGCAGCGCAAGACCCAGCGGCTGACCATGCCCGTCCTGGCGATCGGCGGAGAGGCAAGCTTCGGCGAGAACGTCGGGAACGCGATGAAGCTCGTCGCGGACGATGTGCAGAGCCTCGTCATTCCCGGCGCCGGCCACTTCGTCGCCGAGGAGGCTCCCGACGAGATGCTGGCGGCGCTGACGGCGTTCCTGGCCCCGTACCGCGACGGAGCGGGCGCGGCGCATGCTGCCGGGGCGCATGCTGGCGGACGCTAGCCGTCGTTCCCGACCGGGATCACCGTTCCGCGGAACGTTCAGCAACCCAGCAGGATGCACGCCCATCACGGCCAAGCTGAAGCTGTTCGCCGCGAAGTAGCCGGAACGCCCCGCGTTCCATGCAAAGCGCTACCACTTCTCGTCCAAGATGCGTCATATGAGTTACGGCGCTCACAGGGTGGTCGTGATCGGAGGCGGCTTTGGCGGCCTTCAGGCGGCGATCCACCTCGCCCGCGCGCCGGTCGAGCTGACCCTCGTGGATCGGCGCAACTTCCATCTCTTCCAGCCGCTCACCTACCAGATCGCCACCGGCGCCCTCTCGCCGGGCGAGGTCTGTTATCCGCTGCGAGCGGTCTTCAAGCGCCGTCACAACGTCCGCGTCCTCCTGGCCGAGGTGACGGAGTTCGACCTCCAGGCGCGCGCCGTCCACCTGCGGCCCGCCGCCGACGAACGGAGCTCGCTGTCGGTGCCGTACGACACGCTGATCGTCGCCGGCGGCTCGCGCTACTCCTACTTTGGCCACGACGAGTGGCAGCGGGTGGCGCCGGAGGTGAAGTCGCTGGAGAGCGCGCTAGCGACGCGGGCGCGACTCTTGAGCGCGTTCGAGGCGGCCGAGCTGGAGGACGACGACGAGCGCCGCCGCGCCCTGCTCACGTTCGTCGTCGTCGGCGCCGGCCCGACCGGGGTCGAGATGGCGGGGCAGATCGCCGAGCTCGCCAGGGACACGCTGAGGAGCGACTTCCGCGCCGTCGATCCGCGCGATGCCCGGATACTCCTGGTTGAGGCTGCCGATCGCGTGCTTACTGCGTTTCCGCCCTCCCTATCTCGCAAGGCCGCCCGCTCGCTCGAGCACCTCGGAGTCACGCCGCTGCTCGAGCGGACCGTGATCGGGATCGACGAGGGCGCGGTGACGATCGAGGCGCCGGACGGCTCCGCGGAGCGGGTTCCGGCGCGCAGCGTGATCTGGGCCGCGGGCGTCACCGCGTCGTCGCTCGCCAAGCAGCTCGCGGAACGCGCCGGCGCCGAGCTCGACCGGTCGGGAAGGGTCGCCGTCCGGCCCGACCTCACCCTGCCCGGTCATGATGAGGTGCTCGCGCTCGGCGACATGGTCCTGGTGCGGGAGGAGGACGGCACGGCCAGGGGCCTGCCGCAGCTCGCTCCGGTCGCCATGCAGCAGGGCCGCTACGCGGCGAGGCTGGTCCATGCGAGGCTGCGCGGCCGCCGGATCGGCCCTTTCCGATATCGCGACAAGGGCAACCTCGCCACGATCGGTCGCGCCCGCGCGGTCGCCGACCTTCACTGGATCCGGCTGAGCGGCTTCGTCGCTTGGGCGAGCTGGCTCGTCGTGCACCTCTGGTACCTGATCGGTTTCCAGAACCGCCTGCTCGTGTTCATCCACTGGTCGTTCAGCTTCTTCACCCACGGCCGTGGCGCGCGGGTGATCGGCGCGCCGCCCGGCTCCGACGCAAGGCTCGAGGAGGAGCCCGCTCGGCCGGCCGCGCCTCCGCCGAGCCGGCGGTGATGAGATCAGCGCCGACCCGCTGCGCATCGATCTTTCACCACGCGTATTGCGCGCCCGCTCGCGGGTATCAAGGTCATCCGGGGCTGCGATGACCGAGGTGAAGATCCCCACGCCTCGCGGCGAGATGCCGGCCTACCTGGCGACACCGGCGAGCGAGGATCCGTGGCCGGGCGTGGTCGTGATCCACGATGCCCTGGGCATGAGCACGGATATCCGCAGGCAGGCCGACTGGCTTGCAGGCGAGGGATACCTCGCCGTGGCACCCAACCTGTACTACTGGGGTGCGCGAATCCGCTGCCTGATCGCGACAGTTCGTCTCGGGGAGCGGCCGCGCAGTGAACTCGACGCCACGCGCCGCTGGGTAGTCGGACAGGACCGGTGCACCGGCAAGGTCGGCGTGATCGGCTTCTGCATGGGCGGCGATTTCGCGCTGGCCATGGCGCCGCGCCGGCACGGCTTCTCCGCTTCAAGCGTCAACTACGGCGGCGCCGTCGGGCAAGTCGAGCGCGCGCTACCCGACGTCTGCCCAATCGTCGCCAGCTTCGGCGCCGAGGATCGCTGGCCCGGGACGCGCACGGTCCCGACTCGGCTCGAGCGGGCGCTCGCCGAGGCGGGCGTCGACCATGACATCGAGGTCTACCCTGGGGTGGGACACGGCTTCATGAACGATCACGAGCCTGCCGAACTGCCCATGTGGGTGAGAGTCATCGCGAAGCTCGCGAACGCCGAGTACGACGAGCCCTCGACCCGTGATGCCCGGCGGCGGATCGTGGCCTTCTTCCGGCAGCACCTCGGAGAGAACCAACGAGACCAAGAGCCTGCGTCGACTGCGTTCGAGTGAGGGGTCAGGCACTGGCAGGCGGCGCCTCCGGGTCAGTACGGCGCGGCCGACATGGCGAAGGCGTGGAAGTTGCGGCCCAAGTCGCGGAATACGAACCCGTACGAGCCAGGAGACCCCCGCTTCGGACGAGAAGCGAGCCTGGGAGCCGCGCGCCTCAGACGCGGGACTAGACCCTCACAGGCGGCCAGCAGATCCGGCTCGAGGATCGCTCGGGCAACCCGATCGAGCTCTTCCAGCCGGCCGGCGCCTAGGGACAGTCGCGATGGCATGGAGACCACGAAAGCAACGAGTTCCGCCGAGGCTGTCGATCTCGGCCCCTCCCAATCGTCGCTCTAGTAAAGCGACCGACTAGGAGCCAATCGTGATGACTACCGACCAGGAATACAGAGACCGCCGCTCAACACATAGGGAGATTCCGGTCGATGAGCTTCGGGCCCAGCTCAGCGGAGAGCTGATCACCCCCGAGGACCCCGCCTACGACGAGGCGCGCCAGGTCTTCTTCAAGGGCTTCGACCGCACCCCCCTCGCAGTCGCGCGGGTCGCCGGCGCCGAGGACGTCGCCCGCGTCATCACGGCGGCCCGCGAGGGTGGCCTCGAGCTCGCGGTCCGCAGCGGCGGCCACAGCTGGGCCGGTTATGGGACGAGCGACGGCGGTCTCGTAATCGATCTCTCCGCGATGAAGGCGATGGAGATGCACACGGACGCCAGGAGGGTCTGGACCGAGACCGGGATCACGGCCGGCGAGTACACCGCCGCCACCGGGGAGCGCGGGCTCGCCACCGGACTCGGGGACACGGGGTCGGTCGGCATCGGTGGAATCACGCTCGGCGGGGGAATCGGGTTCCTGGTCCGCAAGAACGGCCTGACGATCGACGATCTGCTCGCGGCCGAGCTCGTCACCGCCGACGGCGAGGTGCGACGGGTGAGCGAGGAATCGGAGCCCGACCTCTTCTGGGCGATCCGCGGCGGCGAGGGCAACTTCGGGGTCGCCACGCGCTTCCAATTCCGGCTTCACGAGATCTCGGAGATCGTCGGCGGGATGCTGATCCTGCCGGCGACGCCGGAGGTGATCACCGGTTTCCTCGAGGCCGCCGAGGCCGCGCCCGAGGAGCTCTCGACCATCGCCAACGTGCTGCTCGCGCCGCCGATGCCGTTCATCCCGGAGGAGGCACACGGCCAGCCGATCGTGATCGGCCTG
Source organism: Actinomycetota bacterium (assembly GCA_046728015.1). Taxonomy (GTDB): domain Bacteria; phylum Actinomycetota; class Thermoleophilia; order Solirubrobacterales; family 70-9; genus DATAFO01. Next base: position 20,224 of record JBKPDQ010000072.1, on the reverse strand, counting down.
ATCGCCTACGCGGGGCCGGTCGACCGGGGCGCGTCCGTCGTCGCGCCCTTCCGGGCACTGGCCGAGCCGTACGCGGACATGGTGCGGCCGATGCGTTACCCGGAGCTATACGAGGGCCCCGAGCAGGAGGTCCGCTTCGCGTCCGGCGCGAACTTCTTCGCGGACTCGCTCGGGCCGGCCGGCGCCGACGCGATCCTCGACCAGCTGCCCCAGTCGACGGCAATGATGAAGGCCGTCCAGTTGCGGGTGCTGGGCGGCGGGCTGGCGCGGGTGCCCAACGACACAACCGCCTTTGCGCATCGCGACCGCGGCCTTTTCGTGAACGTCGCCGCGATGTACATGGACGCGGCCGAGGCTGACACCCACGATGCGTGGGTCGACGAGCTTTCGGACGCGCTCGGCCGCGACGGCGCCGGCGGCTACGTGGGCTTCCTGGGCGACGAGGACGAGGCGACGATCCGCTCGGCCTACCCAGGCGCGACATGGGATCGGCTACGGCAGATCAAGCGCCACTACGACCCCGACAACCTGTTCCGGGTCAACCACAACATCCCGCCGGCGTAGGCCCGAGCGTTGGACGTATTCGCGGCGGAACCGCCGGTAAGGCTGCGCGTCCGGACGCTCGAGTCCCTCCGCGGGGTGGAACGCTCCGCTTCGGTCGAAACTGATTTCCACCGGCTGATCGAGGACGGCGGCAAGCGGCTCAGTGAGCCTGGCCGCGATCGGGGCTCCACGGGGACGCACACGAGCCCTAAAGCAAGCGGCGCGAGCGAGGTGCTTAAGGCGAAGAAACCGCTTGCTTAAGCCGTCTCCGTGGCCCTCGGGTGGGACTTAAAATAGACCTCCTTGATCCGCTCGCGGGAGAGGTGCGTGTAGAGCTGCGTCGTCGCGACGTCGGCGTGTCCGAGCATCTCCTGCACCGACCGCAGGTCGCACCCCCCCGACAGGAGGTGCGTGGCGAAGGTGTGCCGCAGCGTGTGCGGGCTCATCTTCCCGTCGAGCCCCGCGATCTTGGCGTGACGCTGGATGATCTTGTAGAGCCCCTGACGGGTCAGCGCCCCGCCGCGGAAGTTGACGAACAGCTTCGGCTCCCGGCGCTCGCCGACCAGCTCCGGGCGAGCCGAGCGCAGGTACCGGGTCACCGCCGACGCGGCGGCGCGCCCGAGCGGAACGATCCGCTCCTTCGAGCCTTTGCCGTGCGGCCGCACGAAGCTGCGCCGCAGGTCGACGTCTCCGACCTCGAGGCCGATCGCCTCGGACGCGCGCAGACCGCACCCGTACATCACCTCGAGCAGCGCGCGATCGCGCAGCGAGATCGGATCGGTTCCGCTCGCGCCCCCCAGCAGCGCCTTGACCTCACCGAGGCTGAGGACCTGCGGGAGCTTGCGGCTCTTCGCCGGCGGGTTGAGGCTCGCCGTTGGATCCTCGGCGATGAGCTCCTCGCGTCGCAGATGCCGGTAGAAGGACCGCAGGCACGCGGTCTTGCGGCTGATGGTCGCCGGCGAGCAGGGCGCGCGCGCCTCGTCGTCACGGTTTGCCTGCCTACCGGTCGCCAGGTCCGCCAGGAAGTCGGCGACGTCGCTCCGCTCGACCTCTGTCGCGCCACGACCGCGCTCGGCCAGGAACGCGCCGAACTGGAGCAGGTCCGTCCGGTAGGCGTCGAGGGTGTTGCGCGCCAGCCCACGCTCGAACTCGAGGTAGGCGAGAAAGTCCAGAACCAGCGCCTCGAACCGCGCCTCAACCTGGCGCTCGGCCTGAGGCTTCGTTGCAATCGCCATGCCGCCCGGTTCTTCCGCCGCGGCGCCGACCCTGCCTGTGCAACCCCCTATGCGCCGCCCGAGCGGCGCAACTCACGGAACAGCATCAGTCCCACGAGCGACTTGGCGTCCTTGCACTCGTCGATCGCAGCGTCGAGGTCGGATAGCGCCCAGGTGACGATCTCGATCCGCTCGGAGGGATCCGGCTCGACGTCGGAGTCGAACAGCTCCGTCGCCAGGAACAGGATCGCGTGCTCGTCGGTGAAGCCAGGACTGGTGTAAAGCCGCTTGAGCTCCGTCCACTCCGCGGCCTCCTTGCCGATCTCCTCGGCAAGCTCGCGCTGCGCGCACTTCAGCTCGCTCTCTCCGGGCACGTCGAGCTTGCCGGCTGGAAGCTCGAGCAGCGACTCGTCTCCCACCGCCTCGCGCGGCTGACGCACCAGGTACAGGCTGTCTCCATCGTGCGCCAGGATCGCCACGGCGCCCGGATGCTCGACGACCTCGCGTTCGGTCTCCGATCCGTCGGTGAGTCGAAACCTGTCTTCGCGGACCGTCGCGATCGGCCCCTCGTAGACGACCTTGGATGAGATCCGTTCCACCGCTTATCTATACCGCCTCAGCCGCCTCGGCCAGCGCCCGTCCGGCGGCGAGCGCCGCGGCGAAGAACAGCGGGTCATCGGCGATGGTCCGCCCCATCGTCGTCACGGGCAGGCCGCTGGAGGCGTAGCCGTCCAGGTCGATCCGCTGCACGGCGATGTCGTGGCGGCCACCGCAGAGCTCGATCAGCGAGTCGAGTGCCGCCTGGGGAGAGCCGCCCTCCGGCGCCTCGGCGTCGAGCAGCGGCCAGCCCTCCACATCCGCCTCGGGAACCGGCACGCGAACCGTTCCCAGGACCAGCTCGAGCACCGAGGCGCTGTGGTGGCTGAGTCCGCGGTGGCGCGGCCTCGGGTCGGAGCTCGAGAGTCGCGGTGAGACCAGGGTGGGCATGCCGAGGGCGAGCGCTGCGTGCGCGGCGTCCAGGGCGGCCGTGCCGCCGTGTCCAAAACGCGTGTCTGAGCCGAGAATCCCTGGCCCCGGGCCAGCGATGACCGCGTCCCAGCCCATCGCGCCGACCGCGTCGAGGCCGCCGAGCAGGCTGATCGCCTCCCCCTCTCCACCGAACGCCGCACCTGCCGTCACGTGCCCGCAGAGCAACTCGCGCGAGCGCAACTCGACCACGTCCCGCGACAGGCTCCCGGCCAGGGCCCCGCCCACGCCTTGGAGGAACCCGACCCTGATCCCGGAACGCGCCTGAGCGGCGGACCAGGCGGCGGGAGCCAGGTGGCCGTGTAGCGGAATCACCAGCACCGGGACGAGCCGGCGCTCGCCGTCGTCGCGCTCGATCGGAGCGACCGGATGCTGAAGCGACGTGTAGTTGAGCTTCATGGCGTGAGCCTCGCGCGCTCCCTCGCGACCGAGGCCACGCGTGAGGTTGACGTGGACGATGTCGAAGCCGCCCGAGCCCAGCCCGAGGTCCTGCGCCTCGACGTTTACGACGACGTCGTCGCCCTCGAGCACCTCGCCGACCAAGCCCACGTCGGCCCAGGCCGCGCGCTCCTCGCCGTCCACTCGCACGCGCAGCGGCTCGGTGGACGTGACGGTCCCACGCCGCAGCTTCAGCACCGGATCACTCCCGCTCGGCGACGGCCGCGATCGACTCGCAGACGTCGAGCGTCTCGACGATGCGTTGCGCCGCCACGCTCTCCTCCGGCGTGTGGTTCGCCTCGGTGCCGTTGGCGAGCAGGACGCTCTCAAAGCCGCGGGCAATCAGCGCGTTCGCGTCGCTGCCGCCGCCGGTGACGACCTCTCGCGGCTCGACCCCGGCGCGCTTCAGCCCCTCGCGTGCGATCCGAACAGCGGGCGCGCTCGAGGCCAGCCGGTAGCCGCGAAAGACCTCGACCACGTCGACGTCTACGTCGCACCCGTGCTCGGAGGCCGCCCACGTGCACGCATCCACCAGCGCCTGAGTGGTCTCGGCGGCCCTGGCCTCGTCGAGCGACCGCGCCTCGGCCCCGACTCGGCACGCACCCGCCACCACGTTGGTGGCCGTGCCTCCTGAGATCAGGCCGACGTTGGCGGTCGTCTCCTCGTCAAGGCGCCCGAGTGGCATGCTCGCGACGGCCGCGGCCGCGGCCGCGATCGCGGAGTGCCCGGCTTCCGGGCGAATCCCCGCGTGCGCCTCCTCTCCCTCGAACTCGGCCAGGACCTTGTTGTGGGTCGGCGCGGCCGTGATCACCTCGCCGATCGGGCTCGCGTGGTCGAGCACGTAGCCGAACGGCGACCGCACGGCCACGAGGTCGAGTTCCTTGGCCCCGCGAAGCCCGTCCTCCTCGGCGACGGTGAAAACGAGCTCCAGGCCGACCGGGGGTGGAGTCTCGCGGGCGCGCAACGCGAGCTCGCACAGCACCGTCACCGCGGCCTTGTTATCTGCGCCGAGAATCGTCTCTCCGCGGCTGCGAAAGACGCCGTCTTGCAGCTCGACCTCGATCGGATCCTCGTGCGGGACGGTGTCGAGGTGCGCGCAGAACATCACCCACTTGTCACGCGATCCCGGCACCCGAGCGATCAGGTTGCCAGCGCCCGCCCGGGCCGGCCCCGCGGCGCCGTCCTCGACCACCTCGACGCCAGCCTGCCGCAGCTCGGCGGCCACGAGGTCGGCCACGGCCCGCTCATCCCCGGTCGGGCTCGCGGTCTCACACAGCCGCACGAAGCGATCGAGCATCCGCTCGGACACGCGGCGAAGGCTATGCGCTCCCCGGACAACGACGGGGTGAGAGGATCGACCGATGACAGTGCGCGAGGCGCTTCGGATCGTCGTGCGCCGCGACTAGCTACGCCAGACCCTGACGATCGCCCTGGTAGCGGGGACGATCCTCGCGGGGATCAACCACGGCGACACGGGAGCCTTGACGCGCGCCCGGCGGGCGATCTAGGGTTGGCCAAGTACCAACATAGGGGGAGAAACGGAGCCCAAGATGGCTTGGAGCATCTCGGGGACTTACGCGGCCAATTGCTCGTGCAGGCTCGTATGTCCCTGCCCGGTTGACGGCACGCCCACGGGTCCGAACGACACGTGCCAGGGCGTCGGCGTCTTCCACATCGCGGACGGGAGCCTTGACGGCACGGATCTCTCGGACGTGAACGTGGCGTTGGTCAATCACTTCCCGTCGAACATCTCGGCCGGAGACCTCAGGATCGGGATCATCGTCGACGAGCAGGCGTCCGAGGATCAGGCGAGCGCCCTGGAGCGGATCTTCAAGGGCGAGGAGGGCGGTACCTTCGGGGACCTCGCGGCCCTCTACGGCGAGTGGCTCGGGGCCGAGCGAGGGGCGGTCGAGTTCTCCGGCGGCGAGCAGCCCACGTTCAGCATCGGCGAGGCGTCGGTCACGTTCGAGCCTCTGGTCGCGCCCGATGGGTCCCACACGACCGTCAAGGGAGCAGCCTTCGGATTCGCGCCGGAGTTCCGGATCGGCCGGGGGCCAGGGCACGTGAGTGCGCTCGGAGTGGAGTTCGACGGTCAGTACGCCGAAACCGCCGACTACGAGTTCTCGAGCGAGCAACCGGAGGGAGCACCCAGGGGGCGCTAGAAAACAGATAAAACCCCACCAATGGAGACCGCGACACTAAGGCGCGCTCCGCCCTTGCCGGGCGTGATCCAGCTCGGGCTGATCGCACTGCTCGTCGTGCTCGCGGCCGTCGGGTGGGCGATGACCGACGACCGAATGGCCGGCATGGACGCCGGCCCCGGCACCGACCTGGGTGGGCTGGGTTGGTTCGTCGGCGTCTGGGTGGTGATGATGGCCGCGATGATGTTCCCGTCGATCGCCCCGATGGTGATCATGTACGCGCGCATCCAGGGCGGACGGCGCGAGCGTGAGCAGCCGGCTCCAATCGGAGCAACGGCGATCTTCATCGGCGGCTACCTCGTCTCTTGGGCGGCCGCCGGGCTCGCCGGCTACCTCATCGTCGAGGGAGTCCGGTCGCTTGACCTCGGCTTCCTCGCCTGGGACGAAGCGGGGCCGTACGTGGCGGGCGGCGTCATCGCGGCCGCGGCCCTCTACCAGCTGACCCCGCTCAAGGACGTGTGCCTGAGGCACTGCCGCCACCCGCTGATGTTCCTGCTCAACCACCGGCGCCCCGGTCGCGTCGGGGCGCTGCGGATGGGGATCGAGCACGGGGGGTTCTGCGTCGGCTGCTGCTGGATGCTCATGGCGGCCCTGTTCGCCCTCGGCGTGATGTCGATCGGCTGGATGGCGTTCATCGCCGCGCTGATCGCGGCCGAGAAGCTGCTCCCGTGGAAGGCACTCGCGAACCGCGGCATCGCCGTACTCCTCGCCGTGCTCGGAATCGCGGTCGCATTCGTCCCCGAAGACGTGCCGGGCCTCACGTTGGCCGACTCGCCCGAGGCCGCTCAGGCGATGGAGGCGATGGGGATGGAGGGCGAGAGTGGCTCGAGGGGGACGGAGGGTGAGGCGATGGACGATGAATCGATGGGCGGCTCCGGCGCCGGAACAATGGACGAGGAGTCGATGGGCGGGGCCGGCGGCGCGGGGATGGCCAAGGAGTCGGCGAACAACTCGTCCGGCGGTATGGACGACAGCGCGATGCCGTAGCTCCTGTCACCGGCGGCTCTGACGCCGGCACCTCTGGAAGCGCTCTAGCGGCGGGTAAGGGCCCCCGCTTTAGTTCTAGAACTGATCGTCGCTCGACCAGACGAACGGCATGTGCTTGGCCGAGCGGCCGGCCCAGTCGAACTTGAAGCCGAACGCGTCGACCTCGTTCTTACTTGCGATTCCGTAGGTCGTCTCGCCGGCGGACGGCCCCGCCTCGGCGCCGGGGATGTTGGTCACGCGGACATGCTCGCCCGGTTTCGTCGTTGGCCCGGTGAGCACCTCGGCCGCTCCCTCGACCTTTCCGGCGATCTTCAGGCTCCATGAGCTGGCGTCGTCGGCGATCTCGAGCTCGATCGGGGCGAACTCCATTCCCACGGTCGGGCCGAATACGTTCTCGCCGAGCCACTGCGGCCAGCTTCCGGCCTGGCCGCCGAAGATCATCTGGATGGCCTCGCGCTGGTCGTCGGCGGCGCGCTCGTCGAGGAAGAGGCCGTCCCCCTTGGTGCGCACGTCGTCGTCCCAGATGTTGCCCTCGAACTCCGAGATGGCGACGACGTTCAGACCGTCGAGGTTGACGTCCCCATAGCGACCCTCACGAATGTGGAAGCCGATCACGCCCTGGCAGTCCCCCTCGTCGGGTGGCCGTCCCCACGAGCACGGACACGGGACGCGGCACTTGCAGAAGTCGATGAAGTCTCCCTTGACCTGCCACTGCTCCGCCATCGGCGCTCTCCTTCCTATGACGCTGTGACCACGTGGGTCAGCCCGGTTACTCCGCCAGCCGCCATCAGGGACTCGATCTGCGACCGAACCTCGCCCCTCACCGCCTCGCGCTCGTCCTCATCGAGGCTCGCGATCTTGTCGGCGAGCGGCCCTGCGAGCTTCAACGTGAAGTTCCAGTGGGCGTCGGCGTCGGCGTAGGGCCACGCGACCTCGACCTGCTCGATCTCGGGCTCGGAGAAGTCCGCGCCGGTGACCAGTTGCCGGATCCTCTCGGGATCGCCCATCGAGAAGATTCCGGGCTGCCCTGGCTCTGGCGGGGGTAGATGGCCGCGCTCGATCAGCACCCTCCCGGGGATGTACGCCCACTCGTTACGGTCTGGGGTGCCCCAGACGGCGAAGCTGAGCCGCCCACCGTCTCTGAGCACCCGTCGGGTCTCGGCCAGCGCCTTCGCCGGATCGGCCACCAGCATGTAGCCCCAGCGGCAGACAACGCGATCGACGCTCGAGTCGTCGAGATCCATGCTCTCGGCGTCGAGGACGCGGTGTTCGACGTTCGTCAGCCCACGCTCTTCGCCGACGCGCCTGGCCGCCTCAACCATCGACGGCACGAAATCGGTTGAGATCAGCTTGCCCTCGTCGCCGATCCTCTCGGCGGCCAGGAAGCCGGTGTCGCCCGTGCCCGCGGCGATGTCGAGGACCGTGTCGCCGGGCTGCGGGTCGGCGCGCTCGACGATGTGTTCGCCCACGTGTCCGGTAGCCGACCAGATCCACTGGCGCTCGCTGTCCCAGTTGACAGCAATCCGGTCCCAGTTCTCATAACTCGTCCTGCGGTACTCGTCGAGATCGATCGGCATGCGCCGATCCTATGCTCGGGGCGAGCGCCGATCAAGCTTCGCGACGAACCCGCACGTCGACGGCCTCGGCCGCCCCCTCCGCACCAGTCTCCTCCGTCGCGGGAACGGCGTCGCGCCGCTGCCGGGCGAGCCGGGCCGCCGCGCCGACAAAGTCGCGGAACAGGGGCTCGGGGCGCGTCGGTCGCGAATTGAACTCCGGGTGGAACTGGGAGGCGACGAAGAACGGGTGGTCGGGCAACTCGATCACCTCGACCAGGCGCTCGTCGGGCGAGGTGCCGCTGGCGACGAGGCCCTCGTCCTCGAGTCGGCGCCGGAGCATGTTGTTGACCTCGTAGCGATGGCGGTGGCGCTTGTAGATGACCGCCTCGCCGAAGCTCTCCCGCGCCCGGGTGGAGTCGTGGAGCTTCACGGGATCGGCGCCGAGGCGCATCGTCCCGCCCATATCGGAGACCTCCTTCTGCTCGGGAAGCAGGTCCACGACCGGGAAGGGCGTCTCGGGATCGAACTCGGCCGAGTTGGCTCCCTCCATTCCGGCGACGTGGCGGGCGAACTCGATCACCGCGATCTGCATGCCGAGACAGATCCCCAGATACGGGATGCCCCGCTCACGCGCGATCCGCGCCGCCTGGATCTTGCCCTCGATGCCGCGCTCTCCGAAGCCGCCAGGGATCAGGATCCCGTCGGCGCTCTCCAGCCGCTCCGGGTCGAAGTCCTCGGAGTCCACCAGCTCGACCTCGACGTTGGTGCCGTGGTGATAGCCGCCGTGGTTGAGCGCCTCGACGACCGACTTGTAGGCGTCGGCGAGCTGCACGTACTTGCCGACCAGCGCGATCCTGGTGGTGCCCTCGCACGCGTCGGCGCGACGGACCAGCTTCTCCCACTCCCCGAGCTCGGGCGGGTCGGCCTCGATGCCGAAGTGATCGAGCACGAGGTCGTCGGCGCCCTCGGCCCGCATCACGAGCGGCACCTTGTAGATGTTGTCGACGTCGCGGGCCGACAGCACCGCCTCCTCGGGAACGCTGGCGAACAGCGCGATCTTGCGGCGGATCTCGCGGTCAAGTCCCGCCTCCGAGCGGCAGACGAGGGCATGGGGCTGGATCCCGATTCGCCGCAGCTCGTTGACCGAGTGCTGCGTCGGCTTGGTCTTCATCTCGCCGGCGTGCCCGATGTACGGGACGAGCGTCAGGTGCACGAACATGCACCGCTTGGAGCCCAGTTGCGAATAGAGCTGGCGAATCGCCTCGAGGAAGGGCAGCGACTCGATGTCGCCGACGGTGCCGCCGATCTCGGTGATCACGAAGTCGACGGCCTGCGACTCGGCGACGATCAGGATCCGCTGCTTGATCTCGTCGGTGATGTGGGGGATCACCTGGACGGTCGCGCCGAGGTAGTCGCCGCGGCGCTCGCGGCGGATGACCGAGTTGTAGACGGCCCCGGCGGTGACGTTCGACGCCCGGGAGGTGTTTTCGTCGGTGAAGCGCTCGTAGTGGCCGAGGTCGAGGTCGGTCTCCGCGCCGTCCTCGGTCACGAACACCTCCCCGTGCTGGAACGGGCTCATCGTCCCCGGGTCGACGTTGATGTAGGGGTCGAACTTCTGCAGCTGGACCCGAAAACCCCTGCTGACGAGCAGGCGGCCGATCGAGGCGGAGGCGATGCCCTTGCCCAGCGAGGAGACGACGCCACCGGTGACGAAGATGAAGCGCGTCTCGCCCGGCTTCATCGCTTCGCTGCATCCCTCGTCATCTAGGTCTGCCAAGCGAGTCTAGCCAGCGCAATGGCGGAACACGCTCGATCGTCTTTGAGATCGAACGGAACTCCCCGTAGACGGTGAGCGCGGCCACGATCGCGAGGGCGATCAGCCGGCCGTCGTCACCGAGGGTCACTAGGAGCGAGATTCCCGCCAGCGCACCGACGAGGCTCGAGCCGGTGTCGCCGAGCATCGCGCGCTCGCGGAGGGTGAAGGCGCCCCCCACGAGGACCGGGCCGATGAAGATCCCCAGCAACTTCAGCGGCTGTCCCGTCCAGGCTCCGAGGCACACACCTGCGAGCAGCAGCGCGAAGGCCTTCTCTACGCGGCCGGGCCGCAGGTCGAGGAGGTTGAAGAGGTTCGTCGTCAGCAGCAGAAGCGCGAGGTCGGCGAGGTAGTCGAGGCCCTCGCGCCCGCGACCCGAGACCGCGTAGGCAGCCAGCGCCAGCGCACCCGCCCCCTTGATGGCCCCGGTCGAGAAGCGACCGCGAAGCGCGGCCTCGGCATGCCCCCGCCACCCGCGCGGCGCGTCGGGCGCCGCCCCGCGACCGAGGGCGTCGTCGAGCAGGCCGAGGAGCGCCACGCCGAGCACGTAGACCATCCAGCGGCGCAGATCCGGGTCCAGGAGATCGAGATCGGCGCGGTCGTCGAGGATCGCGAGCGGGGCGAGCGCAAGCAGCGAGCATGCGACGAGCACGGCTCCCGACGGGAAGGAGACGGTCCGGCCGCGGTAGTTCGAGCGCGCGAGACCCGTCCGGCCCATGTCGCGTAGCCAGGGGCCGAGCGCCACCGCGGCGAGGGCCGCGGAGAGGGCCAGGCCGATGAGCCTCATTGAGCGGGTTCGTCGGCCGGCGCGACCAGGTCCGGCAGCAGGCGATCGGCAGTGCCCTTGATTCCAAACGTTCCCTCGGCGCCGGCGAGCGCGAACACCAGCGCCACCTCGCCGGAACGCAGATCGACGCTATCGACGCTCGAGACGCCGTGGTCGGAGAAGAACTCGATCGAGGAGTCCTCATCGTCCGAACGCTCGACGCCGACGACCGTGGCGCCGGCGTTGTCCATCCCCTCGATCAGACCGGCCTCGAACCGGTCCGTGTCCTCCTGCACGCGCGCGGCGAGATCCGGCGGCTCGTGCACCAGAACCACTGCGTCGACGTCGCCGGGCGTGCCGCTGAAGCGATCGAGCAGGGCGTCCCGGGACGACTCGAACTCGGGGCCACCCCGCACGAGCGCTTCTCCCGCGGCGATGGAAGCGCGCTCCAGCGTGGCGCCCCTCGGCAGGTCCTTGGCCCGAGGGCCGGCCAGAGCGTCTGTCAGTGCCCCCGAGTCCGGCGGCTCGGTCACCACCGCGATCGAGCTCACGCTGGCGCCGGTCGGCTCGAGGGCCGTCTCGACGTTCGCCGTGACATCCTCGGGAAGCGCACCCAGGGCGACGATCGCGACCTCCAGCCCCGACAGCCGATCCTCGACCACGACCGGATAGAGCAGACCGGAGACGTCTCGCTCCCGGGCCAGATCCGTCTCCAAGGCGGCGACCTCGTCGCGCGCCTCGTTGAGATCGCTCGTCAGGCTCTCCTCGAGGTTCTCGGCGGTTCCGGAGACCACATCGCTGCCGAGACCGGCTCCGATCAGGATCCCGACCGCGAGCGCCAGAAAGACGGCCGCCAGCGAGGCGGCGTGGTAGCGCGCCGAGAACCCCATCAGAGGCCCAGCGAAACCTTGATCTTCAGCCAGATCAAATCGAAGAGCTCCTCGAGCGCGGGCGAGCTGATCACGACGATGACGACCAGCAGCAGCGACGCGAGCACGAACAGTCCCATCTGCCAGCCCCGGACTCCGGGGTTGTAGAGGCGGCTGACGCCCTTGGCGTCCACGAGCGTCTCACCGATCCGCAGCCGGGTCAGGAACGTCGAGGACATGCCGGCGCGGTTCTTGTCAAGGAACTCGGTCAGGTTGAAGTGGGAGCCGACGCTGACGATCAACTCCGCGCCCTTCTCGTGCGCCAGCAGCATCGCGACGTCCTCGCTGGTGCCAACGGCGGGCGCCACCAGATACGTGAGCCCCAGCCGGTTCACGCGCTCGCAGCCGGGCGCAGTGCCGTCCGCGTAGGCGTGCACGATCAACTCCGCGCCGCAGGAAAGCGCGGCGTCCGACGCGGAGTCCATGTCGCCCAGCACCACGTCGGGCTCGAAGCCCTGCTCGAGGATCGCGTCAGCGCCCCCGTCGACGCCGACCAGCACCGGCTTGGTGTCCTCGATGTACGCACGCAGGGCCTTCAGGTCGCGCCGGTAGGTGGTCCCCCGAACGACGATCAGGACGTGCCGGCCCCTGAAGCGGGTGCGCGTCGGCGGGAACTCGATCTTTCCGGCGAGCAGGGCGCCCTCCTCGCGCATATGCTCGATCGTGTTCGTGGCGAAGCTTCCCAGCGCCTCGTTGATGCGCGCGCGCTGTGCCTCGAGTTGCTCGTTTGCCTCCTCTAGGCCGATCGAGTGACCCGAGGCCAGCACTGCCCCGTTGGTGCGGATCTCACCGCCCATGATCGAGACGTCATCGCCGTCGCGGAGCTCGGCGAACAGGGGCGCGGCCGGAGCGTCCACGAGCTTCACCCCTGCGCGCGCGAGGACCAGGGGTCCGGCGTTCGGGTAGCGACCCGTCGACGACGATGCGACGTTGATCACCGCGGCGACGCCGGCCGCGGCGAGGTCCTCGGCCGCGATGCGGTCGAGGTCGGCGTGGTCGATCACCGCCACATCGCCGGGCCGCAATCGCTTCACCAGGTCCTTGGTCCTGCGACCGAGCCGGGCGCGGCCGGTGATCGCCGGCTCGAGCACGGGCCGCAGCTGGATCTCGGGCCCGCGCAACAGCGCCCGGGCCCGGCTACGCAAAGCCATCGACGGCCGATTATGCGGCTTTCAGGAGCTCTCTGGCGTGGCGGCTCGCGGCCTTGTCACCGCGCCGCCCGCCGAGCATGCGGACGATCTCCGCGACCAGCTCCTCGCCGGCCACCCGCTCGACAGTCGCCAGCGCCTCGCCGCCCGGTGCCCGCTTCGTGATCCGGTAGTGCGAATCCGCCAACGACGCCACGTGTGGCAGGTGGGTGATGCACAGGACCTGGCGCCCGGAGGCCAGCTCGCGCAGCCGCTGGCCCACCGCGCGGGCGGTGTTGCCGCCGACCCCGGCGTCGATCTCGTCGAAGACCAGCGTCGGCGACCCGTCGCCGGCGCCGAGGCCGGTCAGAGCCAGCATGATCCGCGACAGCTCGCCACCCGATGCGGCGTCCCGCAACGGCGAGGTCGGCATCCCCGGGTTGGTTGCGATCTCGAACTCGACCGTTTCGGCGCCGTTCGGCCCGAACCCATCGGGGTGTGGCTCGAGCGCCACGTCGAGGCTCGCGCCATCCATCGCCAGCTCTGCCAGCTCCGCCGCGACTCGTTGCGAGAGCGCGCCTGCCGCCTCGCGGCGCCGCTTGGTGAGCAGCTTTGCGAGCTTGGCGCGCTCCGCAGCGGCCTCGGCGAGTGCGGCCTCAAGCTCGCCGGCAAGCTGCTCGGCGTTCTCCAGCTTGTGGATGCGCTCGCGGGAGCGCTCGGCGTGCTCGAGCACAGCCTCGATCGAGCCGCCGTGCTTTCGCTTCAACCGGCCCAGCGCCGCCAGGCGCTCTTCCAGGGCCTCCAGGCGTCCCGGCTCGGCATCGATCGCGTCGGCGTACGAGCGCAGCGCCGCCGCGGCGTCGTCGAGTTCGAGCACGAGGGCACGCACTCGCTCGGCCACGGCGTCGAGCTCGGCGTCCACGCCGTCCACTCCGGCCATCGCGACCCCCGCCTCGGCGACGGCCGATCGCGCGCCTCCCCCGTCGTCCGGGTCTCCGGCGAGCGCCGCAAAAGCCGACGTCGAGGCTGCGCGCAGGGCCTCGGAGTGTCGCAGGCGGGCGCGCTCTGCCTCGCGCTCCTCCGCCTCGTCGGGGTCGGGCTGTGCTGCCTCGATTTCCGCCAGCTCGAAGCGCAGCAGATCGAGGTCGCGCTCCCTCGCGCCGTCGCGCTCGCGCAGCTCGGCAAGCTCGCGCTCGATCCGCAGCACCTTCGCGTGCGCCGCGCGGTAGCTCGCCCGCGTGGAGAGATGCTGGGCGCCTGCGAAGCCGTCGAGGACCTGGAGCTGCGCCGACGCGAGCGTCAGGCGGCGATGCTCGTGCTGTCCGTAGAAGGCGAGGAGGCGCGAGCCGAGCGCCTGCAGGTCGGCCGCCGAGGCGGAGCGTCCGGCGACGAAGGCGCTGGTGCGGCCGCTAGCCCCCACCCTGCGCCCGAGGACGATCTCGTCGGGGCTCTCGGGGAGCCGCTCGGCAAGCCCGGCGAGCTCCGGGTCGTCGACCAGGCCTTCCGGAACGGCGAACACGCCCTCGACCCAGGCCTCGTCGGCGCCCGGCCGCACGATCTGTGGCCGCGCTCGGCCGCCCATCAGCAGGTCGAGCGAGTGGGCCAGCACTGTCTTCCCCGCCCCGGTCTCGCCCGTGATCGCGTTCAGGCCCTCGCCGAGGCGAAGCTCCGCGCGTTCGATCAGCAGCAGGTTCTCGATGCGCAACTCGAGCAGCACGCCCCCGTTCTAGCGGCGACCGGGGACGGATTCGTACCCAGCGGGCAGCACCCGGCGCAAGCGGGTCTGCGCTCGGCGCATCCGCGCGCCGTCGATCGCAAGCTCCGGGTCCAAGAGCACCTGGTAGAGGAGCCCGTGGAACATCGCCAGCGCCAGCCCGGCGGCGTCCTCCCCGGCGGCGTCGGTCCCCAAACCCAGCAGCGCGGCGACGTTCGGCCGGGCATCGCGGAATCCCTGTGCGAGGCGCTTGCGTATGCGCGGATCGTGCTGCGCCTTCGCCAGCGCAGCGATGTAGTTCCTCGTGAGTCCCTCGTGGCGCTGACGGGTCGCCTCCACGACCTCCGCCGTTTGCCGAAACCTCGTCGCCGGCGCCTGCGTCGCCAACTCGCCCAGCTCCGCCGCCACCTCCTCGAGCCAGCGATCGAGGCCCTCGATCGCCGCCTCGGTCACCAGCTGGTCCTTGGAGCCGAAGTGGTAAGCGATCGAGGCCAGGTTGGCCCCGGACTCGTCTGCGATCGCGCGCGCGGTGATCCGCTCGGGCGGCAGGCGCTCCAGGCATCTGAGCGTGCCCTCGATCAGCTTCGCGCGATTGCTGCGCTGCGGGCTCACGGGCGGAGGCGCGGCTGCGTCGTGAAACTAAACATCTGTTTATATTGACGGATGAGCTCGTAAGCGGATGAAGGAGTCGGCCCCATGTCCCTCGCAGCCGCGATCGTGTCCCTCCTGCTGGCGTCGGTGCTGACGTATTCGGCGATCAGGAAGCTCTCGCATCAGCAGGAGGTGGTGCAGACGTACGTCCGGGTTGGCGTGCCGGAGCACAGGCTCAACCACCTGGCGGTGATCCTGCTCGCGGGCGCGGCGGGGCTGATCGCAGGCCTGATCTGGGCCCCGATCGGTATCGCCTCCGCCGCGGCGCTGGTCGTCTACTTCCTGCTCGCCGTCGGCGCCCACATCGGCGCCCGCGACATCGCGCACGTGCCGACGCCGATCGCCATCGAACTGATCTCCGTGACCGCCCTGGCGCTGCGCGTCGCGACCGCTTAGCTAGGCGGCCTCTGCGACGGGCGCCCCAGCGGGCTCGACTCCCGGCTGGGCGACGAAGTCGCTCTGGCGCACGAGCAGCAGGCCGATCGCCGCGCCCGCGAGCGCCACCACAGCGCCGATGAGCAGGATCTCGTTCATGCTCGCCACGAACGCCTGCGTGGCCGCGTCCGAGACCTGAGCCTCGCTCCCTGGCGGAGCGACCTGCGCCGCGGCATGGGTGCCGCCTGAAGCGACGACCTCGGCAAGCCCCGCCGGCGCGTTAGGCGACAGCTCGGAGAGCTTCGATTCGATCTGCGCCTGAAACACGGCGCCGAGGCCCGCGACGCCGGTGGCGATCCCGACCTGACGGAACGTGGTGTTGATGCCCGAGGCCATGCCGGCGCGCGCAGCGCTGACCACGCCGATCGCCGTCGAGGCGATGCCCGGGTTGACGATCCCGATGCCGACCCCGGCGACGATGAATCCGGGCAGCAGCGTGGTCCACTCCGACTCGGGCGTGATCCCGCGCATCAGGAGGAGCGAGACCCCGACCAGCCCAAGACCGACCCCGAGCAGCAGCCGCGCCGGGACGCGCGCCGACAGCTTGCCCGCGATCGGGCTGACGACGAAGGCCAGCAGGGTCAGCGGGATGAACCGCACGCCGGCCTCGAGCGGCGAGTAGCCGAGCACGTTCTGGATGTACAGGGTGATGTAGAGGAACATCGCGAACATCCCGGCCGACAGTGCCCAGGCGACGACCGAGACGCCGGTGAAGGCGGGCTTGCGGAAGAGGCTGAGGTCGAGCATCGCGTTGGTCTGACGCATCTCGGCGAGCACGAAGGCCGCGAACAGAGCCGCCGCCCCGACCAGCGAGCCGACGATCACGGCGCTCGACCATCCCTCCGGGTTGCCGCGAATGAGCCCGAAGATGAGCAGGAAGAGCGCGCCGGAGAAGGTGACCAGTCCGGCCCAGTCGATCGGCTGGGGGTCGGTGCCCTTCACGTTCGCGAGCTTGGTCGCGGTCAGGTAAACGGCCGCGAGCCCGATCGGCACGTTGACGAAGAAGATCCACTCCCAGCCGAGGCCGTCGGTCAGCAGCCCGCCGACGAGGGGCCCGATCGCCACGCCGCCGCCGATGCTCGCGCCCCAGGCGCCGATCGCCGTGCCTCGCTCCCGGCCCTCGAACTCCTGGGCGATGAGCGCCAACGAGGTGGCGAACATCGCGCCGCCACCGACGCCCTGGAGGCCGCGGGCCAGGTTGAGCAGCGTCGGGTCGCCGGAGAGTCCGCACAGCAGCGATGCGAACGTGAAGATCCCGAGGCCCACGGCGAAGACCCGCCGGCGCCCCAGGCGATCGCCGAGCGAGCCAGCGACGAGCAGGAACGACGCAAGGGTGAGCGCGTACGCGTCGACCACCCACTGCAGACTCGAGAGGCTGGCGTTGAGGTCACGCTGGATGTCCGGCAGGGCGACGTTGACGACCGTGATGTCCAGCAGCAACATGAAGGTCGCCACACAGACCAGGAGCAGGGTCCACCACTTGCGCTCCATCAGGGCCTCACCCGCCGCCCAGATGTTCAGGAATCAGAATCATCAGCTTGACTGATCATCACCGTTATAGCATAATGGCAACATGGGGACCAACGCTTCGCCGGCCCTGGCCGAGCGCACCGAGCTGCCGCCCGCAATCGCCGGGCGAATGGGCTTTCTGACCGGGCGGATCCACCAGCAGATGCTGAGATTGGTGCGTCAGACCGATGCCTTCGATGAGCCGTTCACGGGCAAGCACTTCGGCTGCTTGTCGGTGATCATCGACGAGGGGCCGCTCTCTCAGCAGGAGCTCGGCGTGCGGATCTGCGTGGACCGAACCACGGTCGTCGCCGTCGTCGACGACCTCGAGCACGCCGGGTTCGTGCACCGCAAGCGCAACCCCGATGACCGGCGCGCGTACGCGCTCGAGGCAACCGAGTCCGGACGAGCCTGGGCCGTCGAGGCCCGCAAGGCCGTGCTCGAGGCCGAGCGCGAGCTGCTTGCTCCCCTCAGCGCCGCCGAGCGCAAGCAGCTGGTCGGCCTGATGCAGCGGCTGCTACTGGGCTAGGCGGCCGAACTTCTCGCGAATCCGCCGGTAGAAGTTCGACCCCGGCACCTGCGCCAGGCGACCTACGCCGTCGCGGAACTTGATCTCCATCGTCGCGCCCGACTCGAGCTCGCCGACGTGCTCGCCGTCGAGAACGATGTCGACCGGATCCCGCCCGGCGGCGTTGAGAACGCTCAGCGTGTCGCTGGGCGCCACCACCAGCGCGCGGGCAGTGAGCGTGTGGGGCGCGATGAAGCTGACCACGTATCCCTCCACCCCCCAGGCCAGGATCGGCCCCTGGTTGGCCAGGTTGTAGCCGGTGGAGCCCGCGGGTGTGGCGGCCACCAGTCCGTCGCAACGCACGTGGCCAACCTCTTGGCCGCCGAGGCTGTAGCCAAGCTCGGCGACCCTGCTGTAGGGCCGCCGGATCAGCGAGACGTCGTTGAGCGCCAACGGGCGCGCGGTGGCCAGGGTCGTCTCCAGCGCCGGCAGCGACATCACCTCGAAGTCACCCGCGAAGGCGCGCTCGAGCCCGGCCCCGAGCTCGTCGCGCTCGGCGGCCGCAAGGAAGCCGATCGTGCCGTAGTTGACGCCGAACACCGGGACCCCGGTGTCGGCGTACGCGCGCAGGGCCTGAAGAATCGTCCCGTCCCCTCCGAGCACGAGGCAGACATCCACTTCCCCCGGGAGCGAGTCGAGGCGTTCCAGCCCGGCTGCCGCGTCACCGTGCTTGTCCAGTTCGTCCTCGGTGGCAAACAGCTCGCAGCCGGCGCGAATGGCCGCCTCCGCGGCGGCGCGGACCGCGTCCGAGGTCTGCTCGGGATGGGTGTGGGTCAGGAGCGCGACCCGGCGAACCTCGCTCGGGCCAGAAAGCTTCTCGGGGCTCATGCCTCCACAGCCTCGATCGCACCCTCGACGTCATCGACCTGCTCCGCGCCCTGGACGGCCCAGAGAAACGTCTCCCGGTTGCCCTTCGGGCCCGGCAGACCGGGGGACGCAAAGCCACGCACGCCGAGGCCCGCCTCGCCCGCGGCGCTGCTCGCGCGGCGCAGGGCCTCTCGGCGGTCGTCGAGTCCGCGAACGACGCCACCCTTCCCCAGGCGACCCGGCTCGAGCTCGAACTGCGGCTTCACCAGCGCCAGCAGCCACCCGCCTTCGCGCAGGCAGCCCGCGATCGCGGGCAGCACCCGGCGAAGCGAGATGAACGACACGTCCACGGTCGCTAGCCCGGGTTCGTAGGGAAGCTCGTCGGGGCTGAGCTCTCTGGCGTTCACGCCCTCGACCACGTGGACGCGGGGGTCGTTGCGAAGCGTCCAATCGAGCTGACCCCGACCCACGTCGAGGGCGACGACCTCGGCCGCGCCTCGGTGCAGGAGGCAGTCTGTGAAGCCCCCGGTCGACGCCCCCACGTCGAGGCAGTGCAAGCCGGTGACGTCGATGCCGAGCGCGTCCAGGGCATTTGCGAGCTTGATGCCGCCGCGCGAGACGTAGGGATCGCCCCGCTCGACGCTCAGCTCGACGTCGTCGGCGACCAGCTGGCTCGGCTTGGCGGCCACCTCTCCCCCACGCCCGACGCGCACCCGGCCGGCGCGCACCGAAGCCGCTGCGCTCGTGCGTGAATCCGCCAACCCGCGCTCGGCGAGCAGGGCATCTATGCGCCGCTTGGACACGCGGCGGAAGGTAGCGTCAGGTGCCCCGAGGCAGGCTCGCGGCGATCGGTTGTGGCGGCGAACCTGCCGGGCTAGCCCGTTGGGGCTTCCTCACCGCCCTCCGCCGGATTCTCAGACGCATCCTCGGAAGGGGCCGGTGGAGCTTCCATGGCTCTCGCCGCTAGTCCGCCGCGTCGGCGGCCTCGAGAGCCTCCCGCCGATCGCAGAAGACCATCCGCTTGACGACCCCGCCGGCACACTCGAAGACCACGCCCACTTCGGCGTCGACGGGAACCCCGCTCTCCTTGCCCCTCCCATGGAGCCGGTTGAGCGCGACGATTCGCTCGCCGCGCGCGATCACGTCGTCGAACTCCATACTGAACTCGTCCCAGGCCTCGAGCCAGCGCCCCCACGCGCCGAGCACGGCCCGGCCGCCGTGATACGTGCCGGCATCGGGAAACGACGTGGTGCTGAACACGACCTCGAGGTCGGGATCGAAGAGCTCGGCGCTCGATGCCCAATCCCCGCGCTCCCAATCGGCGAGCACGTCGCGCACGGCGTCGAGGTTCACCTGCGACACGGCGGCCAGTATTTCGCAGGCGCGAGTTCGGGCGAGAGCCTGGGCCGGGATGTACAGGCGAACGTAGAGTTCTCCGCAGGAACGAAGAGGCCCGGCATACTGCGGAGCGCCCTCGGGGTACAGGGAGGAGGTACATCTGCCGATTCGGTCGCCCTCGCCCGTTAGCACCGCGCGCGTGCGTGAGCGACCTGGTCCGGCGGGGGAGAACTGAGCTGCTCCCAGCCCCAGTTGTCGATCCCCACGACCCGTGGGCGGCCACCCTTGCCTGAGCGGATCAGGACGGAGCCCTGCCCGGGCTCGAGGGCTGTCTCCGTGAGCGCCAAGGCCTCGGAGTCAGCAGGTTCCCGCGACCCAGCCGCCGCTTCTCGCCCTTAAGGGGTACTTCCGAACTACTCCCGCAGCCCGGCGGCTTCGAGGGCTTCGGCATGGCTGAGGTAGTGACTCACGCGGACAATGCACCCAGCTTCCAGCTCGTAGACGTGGCCGTTCTTCCACTCGACCGGCACGCCGCTCGCTTTTCCGGTTGCCGATTGGTGCGTGAGTACGACAACTCGGTCATCGCCAGCATCGATCAAGCG
>JBKPDQ010000071.1:0-6530 GCA_046728015.1 Actinomycetota bacterium | reverse complement strand
CGGCCACATCGGGGGCTCAAGTTGTCCCCGCCTGAGGGGCCCCGCGAGCCGATGGCCTCCGCGGTGCAAGCGAACGTGTGTCGGCGGGACCTCCTGGGCGGTCTGCTGCACGAATATTACCAGGCCGCGGCATGAACCCGGGTTTGTGCACCCTTCAGGGTCGGGCGGATCTGGAAGTACAGCCGGACCCGCCGGCCGTCCCACCGAAAGGCCAAGGCGGCGGCGATCGACACGCGCTGCCAGTCGTTGAGCGTATGCCTCAGGACGGGGGTCTGGCCCCGGGGCGCCCAGGTCCGGCGGACGCCGTCCGGAGCTCGGCCGCCGACTTCCTTCTGAAGCGCTGTCGATTGTCCATGTGCAGCCTCTGCGGTGTTATGCGGTCTGCTGCCTGATGTCGTGTCGCGCCAGTCTCTTCTCTCTCGCTCCTGAGAGATCACCCCGGCGCCGATGGTTACCGATGAGGGTCCTCCGGCGGGCGGTAGTCATCCCAAACAACGCACGTCTCTGCATTGAGGTCAATGGGGTCTTCCCCGGGGCGTCGCACTGGTAATTGATTCGTAACAAGTTCCCAGGGTCTGGGGCCGATGTCGCCGGTACTGTCCTTGACACCACCTGCGGCCGCCGCCAGTATGGCGGGTGCGTCAGACACGCGGCCTTCGTTCACCAACCCCCCTCAGGGAGAACGTCCGAGACGGGACTGCATGTCGAAGACCTTCAGCCCGGCCCCTGTGACATACGACAGGGATGTCACCGCCCTTCTGGTGATCGATCCGTATAACGATTTTATCTCCGAGGGCGGCAAGCTCTGGAGTCGCCTGAAGGCCGTTGCGGAAGCCAATGGCTGTGTGCTTCATATGGCGCAGGTGCTCAAGGCGGCGCGGAAGGCGGGACTGCGTGTCTTCTATGCGTTGCATCGCCGATACCGCCCAGGCGACTACGAGACCTGGAAGTACATTGCGCCGATCCAGAAGGCCGCCTGGTCGCACAAGACGTTCGAACACGGGACGTGGGGCGGCGAGATCCGCAGCGAATTCGCCCCGCACCCGGGCGAGATCGTGGCCCTCGAGCATTGGGGTTCCAGTGGTTTTGCCAACACCGACCTGGACGTGCAGCTCAAGAGGCACGGCATCCATCGGCTCATCGTCATCGGGCTCATCGCGCACACCTGTGTGGAGGCCACGGTGCGCTTCGCCGCGGAGCTCGGCTACGAGGTCACGGTCGTCAAGGACGCAACCGCGAGCTACTCGGATGAGGAGATGCACGCCGCCCTCAACGTCAACCTCCCGAACTACGCCAGCGCCATCGTGACCGCCAGTCAAGTCGTCGACTCGCTCTCTTCTGTCCAGACCTGATGAATCACGGCGCAGCAGCATGACGCATCGGTGACTGCGAGCGACTGTCAGCCCACCCCAAACGGATCTCGGCGCTGCAGGCTTGTCGGCGGCGCGCGAGAGCGTCCGCCACGGACATCAACCCCTCGCGCAGGAGTGAGCCATGAGAAGAATTCCATTCTGGCTGACGCTGACCATCGCGGTCGTGCTCGCCGTCCTGGGTGGCAGGACCATCACCGCGCAGGACACCTCGGACGAGAAGTACACCGTGCAGGTGCCAGGTGGGCTCGCGTTCTCCGAGTTCAGGGGATACGAACGTTGGCAGGTCGTTTCCATCAGTCACACCGGCGAACAGGTGATGGCGGTGATCCTGGCGAATCCCCTGATGATCGACGCGTACCAGGCCGGCATTCCCGGCAACGGCAAGCCGTTCCCTGATGGCTCCAAGATGGCGAAAATCCATTGGATTCCGAAAAAGCTGGAGACGTTGCCGACGGCGACGGTGCCGGGCACGCTGCATGACGTCGACTTCATGGTGAAGGACAGCCAGAGGTTCGCGGACAGCGGCGGATGGGGATGGGGCGCGTTCAAGTACGACGCCGCGTCCGGCAAGTTCACGCCCGCCACCACGGCCGACATGCCGCCGCAGGGGAACGACGCCAAGTGCGGACTCGGGTGCCACACGATCGTGAAGACGAGAGACTACGTCTTCACCGATTACGGGAAGCGCTGAACGGGGAACGGCCCAGAACCTGGAGGTCGTGCAGAGAGCTCGGCACATTCAACTCGAAGCCTTCCTCGCCGTCGCACCGTGATTCGGGCTTAGGCCCGTGCGTGTGCCGGCAAATGCCCTGATCCTAGCGGGCCGATCGGGCACGGTGCCAGCATGTGGCTGGCTCTGGAGATGTGCGAATGAGCGACTACCTGGAGCTCGCGGGGAAGCGCGCGCTGGTCACGGGCGGCACGAAGGGGGTCGGCCAGGCAGTCTTGGCAGCCCTCCGGGAAGCCGGCGCGACCGTTCTCACCACCGCCCGGTCACGGCCTGAACAGATCGGCCATGCAGATCAGTTCATCGCCGCGGATGTCTCCACTGCGGACGGCTGCGCCGTCGTCGCCCAAGCCGTCCGCGAGCGTCTCGGTGGAATCGACATCATCGTGCATGTCGTGGGGGGCTCCTCGGCGCCGGCCGGCGGGTTCGCCGTGCTCGATGACCACGAATGGCACAAGGCCCTGAACCAGAACCTGCTCGCCGCGGTCCGTCTGGATCGTGCCTTGGTACCCTCGATGATCGCCCAGCACTCTGGCGTGATCATCCACATCACATCGATCCAGCGACAGTTGCCCTTGCCCGAGGCCACGATCGCCTACGCCGCGGCGAAGGCGGCCCTCTCGAACTACAGCAAGGCCCTCTCCAAGGAGGTGAGCCCGAAGGGCGTGCGCGTCGTCCGCGTCTCCCCCGGCTGGGTTGAGACCGACGGCGCCGTCGGCCTGGTCGAGGAGATCGCCCGGAAGAACCGGATCGACTACGAAGGCGCCCGCCAGATGGTGATGGACTCGCTCGGCGGCATTCCGATCGGCCGCCCCGCGACGCCCAAGGAAGTCGCGGACCTGGTGGCGTTCCTTGCCTCACCCCGCGCCGCATCCATCACCGGCACGGAATACGTGATCGACGGAGGCACCGTGCCGACCGCCTAGCGGTGGCTCGCTCATCGGCCGCGTTGACGCCCCGAATCCCGCGAGGTGCGACGATGAAGGTACGCGCTCACGCCGCGTTGTCCGCGAAGAGCCCGCTCGAGCCGTTCGAGTACGACGTGGGGCCGCTCGGTCCCCAGCAGGTCGATGTCCGTGTCACCCACTGCGGGATCTGCCACACCGATTCGGCCATGGTCGACAACGACTACGGCGTCACCCAGTACCCCCTGGTGCCCGGGCACGAGGCGGCCGGCGTGGTCGCGGCCGTCGGGGCCGAGGTCGATCGGCTCCGCGTCGGCCAGCGGGTCGGGGTCGGGCCGATGTGCGGCTCATGCATGGCGTGCGAGTGGTGTGAGGGCGGGCTCCAGCACCTCTGTCCGAACGTTCGGCGGCCAGACCGGGTCCGTGAGCGACACGGCCGCGATGCTCGCGTTCACCGCCCGGCACGGGATCACGCCGATCATCGAGACGTTTGCGATGACCGACGCCAACCGCGCGTTGGAACACACTCGGGCCGGCAAGGCTCGCTTCCGCGCCGTCCTTGTCACCTGACAGTAGGTCACCCGCGCGAGGACGGACCGACTGGGACTCCGAGCAATCTGGGTCGCCTCCTGCTGCTCGCGGCAGCGACGGCACCGGCAGTGTGCCGCCACGTGATAGGGTTGGGTCTCTGGATCGCACCGGCGGTCGCGTACCCTCTTGACTCGGCGACCAGCGTCAAGAAGGACCCGGCATGCGAGGCGATGGCCCCGCGGCACAGTCTACGGCGCCCGGTTATCCATTCGCACACTCTTCAACGCTCTGCCCCAGGCGATGACCTGATCCAGCATGGCGTTGACGGATGCCTCATGACGGCTACCTGGCTTGAAGGTCGCAAAGCTCTCAAAGTCGGTGTAGAGCGATAGCATGACCTGTGCGCGCACATCCGCGACCTGCAACTCGCCCATCACCAGCCGCAGGTGCTCCACCGCTCGCACTCCCCCAGCGCCGCCGTATCCGACAAAGCCGGCGGCCTTGTTGTTCCACTCGCGGTACAGATAGTCGATCGCGTTCTTTAGCGCACCGGACGTTCCGTGGTTGTACTCGGGCGTTACGAACACGAAGGCATCGAAGGAGTCGATTTTCGGCGCCCAGGCCTTCGTATGCGGCTGGCTGTACTGTCCCAGAGAGGGCGGCACAGGCTCGTCGAGGAGCGGAAGATTGAAGTCTTTGATATCCACAAGCTCGAATTCGGCGTCGCTTCGTTTCTTGGCGATATCGAGAACCCAACGACCGACGGTATCGGCCTTGCGGCCAGGGCGAGTACTACCCAGAACGATTGCGATTCTGATCATGACTCGCTATTCTCCTGAAACAGATATCGCAGACCTCTTCCCCGGCGTCTCAGAGCCAAGACGCGGCTTCGCATCCCGCTCGAGCTACCCATCCCCGACGGGAGTCGCCGACGGTTCTCGAGACCGCGGGGAGATGTGTCACGCAGAGAAGGCGGGTGCATGGTCTCGCGCGAAGTCGGAAAAGGTACGCGGGGCCGTGCCCGCCCCGTCTCGCACTCCTGACGTGACGGCCGACGCCTCGCCCCGACGATAGTGCGCATAATCCTCGACTAGGCCCTCAGCCTGCCAAACGGGCAAGCCGACACCGATCAGCGCCCCTCGCATGACATCAGGTGGCACGTCCACGAACTCGACGCGGCGCCCCAGTGCAGCGGAGAGCCGCTCCGCCATTTCCCGGTGCGTCAGGGCCTCGGGACCGGTGAGGTCGTAGGTGCGACCCACATGGCCCTCTCCGGTCAAGGCCGCGGCCGCGACGGCCGCGATGTCGCGGACGTCGATGGCACTGATCTCAGCGTCACCGGCGGCCGCGAAGAACTTCCATTCCGCGATGATCGAGTGGCGAAACCCCAGGAATCCCTGCATGAACAGGTTCGGTCGCAGGAACGTGTACTGCAGCCCCGACGCTCGGATCGCCCGCTCGATGGCCGCGTGGTACCGGAGGAAGCGGACCGGCGAGTCCTCCGCGGCTGCCAACTGGGAGAGCTTGACGATGTGCTGCACCCCTGCGCGCCGCGCGGCCTCGACGAAGGTGGACTGTTGCGCTTCCGCCTGTTCAGACGAGGGCGTCAACAGAAACGCCCGGTTGATTCCGGTTAGCGCCCGCTCGATCGTCGCGGGGTCGTTGAAGTCACCCGCTACGACCTCGACACCCGCCCGCGGTGCCATCTTGTGGACCGCGTCCGGGGAACGGACCATGGCGCGGAACGGAATCCCTCGGGCCCTGAGGATCCTGACGAGCTCGGCCCCGACGTTGCCGGATCCTCCGGTGATGAGAATCATCGGTCGTCCTCCGTCGATCGAAGTCCGTCAAACGCCGTCGTGTATGCGGAGCTACCAGGTCGGACAGTGAGGGTGTTGGTCCCCGACCTGCATCGCTGCCCGTGCGCCGTCGTTGGCCGAGACTGCCCACGTTGTGACCATTGTCGGACGGGAGCCGATGGGAGTCAAAAGGAGGGGGGGTCGGGAGCCGTAGCAGCCCGGGTGTGTACTACGTATCGCCTCCGACTCTGCTGGTCCGACAGGTAGTGCGTGGGATCTGGTCAGGCAGGCACGACCGCAATGATCGCGATTAGCCAGGATGACATTCTCGCCATGGTCATGCCTCCTCTGTGATTCGCCAGTCAGCTCAGTGGCGTTCGTTTCGTCGCGGCGTGGGATCGTTCCGGCCGGGATGTCATCGGGCGCTCACTCGACCAGCGTGATGAGGGGCTTCCCTTTTTCGACGATATACGTCGCGAGCTCGGCGCCGCGGCCGGTGCCGACGTTCCTCGCCGAGTGGATCACTCCGGCCGGGATGAACAGCACGTCGCCGGCCTTCAGGACCACCGGCGGCTTGCCGTCCAGCGTGTATTCCCACATGCCTTCGAGGACATAGATGATCTCTTCGCCCGGATGCGAGTGCCTCGGCGCCGTCGTTCCCGGCTCGAGCTCGACGATCACCTGGACGACCTCGCGTCCGGGGACGCTCAGGTCATGCCGCTGGAGATCGATGCGTCGGGCTCCGACTTGCTGCGCCTGCGCCACGTGCAGCGCCAAGGCGCTTCCGACGATCAGCACCGCTACCACCATCATTCGAGCCGTTTTCATGTGGGCGTCCTTTCGTCCTTTAAACATGCGTAGGTGGATCCATTGCGTAGAGATGGAGGTGCGGTGATCAGTGTGCCTCGCGAAGGGATCTGAACGCGGCACGGAGCTCGGCCGAAAAGAGTTCGGGCTGCTCCCACGCGGCGAAGTGTCCGCCCCTGTCTACCTCGTGGAAGCAGATCAGGTTGCAATAGGCGCGCCGAGCCCATGTCTCCGGGGGTCGATAGACGTCCTCCGGGAATACCGTGATGGCCACCGGCAGCGAGATGTTGGTAGTCTTCTGCGCGGCCGCACCGGTTGGACCTCGTCCGGCGAACTACCGGATTGACGTCGTTCCAGACGCACAACTGCTCGGCCGAAACCAGCTCGG
>JBKPDQ010000070.1:0-12087 GCA_046728015.1 Actinomycetota bacterium | reverse complement strand
CCGACGCCCGCGGCCCGGATTTCGATCAGGACCTCGTCGTCCGCGAGGGGGCGCGGATCTGGGAGGTCGATCCGCCCGACAGCACCGCCGAACTCGCTGATACCGGCGGCCCGCATCAAAGAGGCGCTGTCTGAGCGTGGGTCGGCTCGGCGATGAAGGGCCGGCGGATGAAATCTTCGAGACTCTCCTGCGGCATCGCCCGCGCAGTATCTCGCCATGGAGTACTGCTTTCCATGCAGAGCGAAATAGTTCTGCTTTGGACGAGAAGCGGACGCAATTCCTCACATGGTCGGCTCCCGAAATGTCGTCCGCGCGTGAATTCTGTCCGCTCAGGGCGGGTAGCGGGACCGCGCACCGCAATTGAAAGGACAAGGATGGCCAAGGCGAAGTCGAAGCCCGATAGCAAGCTTTACTCGCGACTTCGCGACAGTGGCGTTAGAAAGAACGTCGCGTCGCGTGTGGCGGAAGCGCTGCCCACGAAGGGCTCAAAGAAGCCGTCGAGGGCGCACAGGATCGCCGATGAGCTGACCAAGGCGGCCGACTCGATCAGGGAACGCGCCGGCGGGAGCTCGCGCAAGCGCTCCAAGGCAGCCGAGAAGGGTGCGCGAACGCGCAAAGCGAAAGCGGCCAACCGCCGGCGCTCCGCGCGCAAGGGCGCGAAAACCCGTTCCGGCTCGTAAGTCCTGTGTATCCGAGATGACCACAGCAGAGGTTCAGCACCCCCACGCTCGCGCCGGTCGCACTCGCGGCGGGTGCGGCGATCGGGGTCCTCGCCGTTTTCTGGCCGCGCCCGTAGTTGGAACCGCCGACCCACGGTGTGGAAGGGACTCCCGGGGGTAGGAGGGAGGGCATGTCAACGATCGCTGTCATCGCCATCGTGGTCGGCGTCCTAGTCGTGACTGCGCTCTTGCTCGTCGCCGCGCGACGAGCGACCGAGAAACGTCAGGAGCGCGAACGCGAACGCGAGCGGCTTCGCAGCGAGGCCGCCGGGCATCGCCAGGAAGCCGAGGCTCATGCCGCCAAGGCATCCGAGAAGCACGACGAGGCAAGACAGGAGCGCGAACGCGCCACGGAACTTGGGGCTGCCGCAGAGCGGTACGCAGAGGCGGCGCAGGAGCGCGAACGCCAAGCGATCGAGGCTGAAGAACGCGCTCAGCGCGAGGGCCGCGCCGCCGGATTTCACGACGAGCAGGCGGCCGAGCGCGAGCGCGACGCTACCTGAGCGACCGACCACCTTCGGGCCTCTCAGACACCGGGAGCATGTTCATCGCCACCCCGAGCTTTGCACCCTGGTCGAGCGGCTAGACGCCGAAGGTCTGACCGCGATCTGTCAAGCGCCGGCTCCCAGAGAGTTCCCCCCGCTTTGGACGAGAAGCGCTAACGACTGAGCAAAGCGGCCGCCGCTGGAATTCCCGGACTGCGCCGCGACCGCACGATCTCGACGATCAGCACCTCCAGCCGGCGCCGGGCACCCGCGGGCCTCGGTTCGATCGCCTCCGGGAGCCCGTTGCTAGGCGTCCTCCCCGGGGGGCCGTGACCGCAGTCGTGGTGATGTTCATTGTCTCCGTCTCCGTCGACGTCTCTACCGTCGCGACCCCCGCCTCGGGTGAAGGCGTTCGTCGACCTGCGTGACGGCCATCAGGGGGCGATCCGCGTCACAGTGTTGCCGACGCCATTCGCGACCCAGACGCTGCCGGATCCGGCGGCGATCCCCTCCGGGCTTCCGCCGACCTCGATCGCGTCGACCTTGTCGGTCTCCGGGTCGATGCGACTAACGTCGCCGCCGCCGTTGGCGACCCACACCGAGTCGAACGCCCAGACGGCTCCGCGCGGCTGGTCGCCGACATCGATTGGCTCTCCAACCACCTCTCCGGCGTCGGGATCGATGCGCATGACGTTGTCAACGCCGGTGTTCGCGACCCACACCTCTCCGGCTGCGATCGCGATGCCCTTCGGCGTGATGCCGACGGGAATCTGCTCCGTGACTTCGTCGGAGTCGGGGTCGATCCGCGCCACAGTGGAGCTATCCCGGTTCGAGACCCAAACCGCGCCCTCGCCGAACGCGACCTGGTGTGGGAACTCGCCCACGTCGTGGATCTCCGTCGCGGTGCCGGTCTCGGGGTCGATCTTCGTGACCGAGTCGTCATTTCCGTTCGTCACCCAGACGGCGTCCTCGCTCACCGCCACTCCGCGCGGGCGGCGACCCACCGGGATCGCGTCGCCCACCCGGTCACCGATCTCAGGATCGATCCGTACGACGTTGTCGCCCTCGGCGCTCACCACCCAGACCGGCCCGGCGCCATCCGCTATCCCCTCGGGTTCGAGCACGTCTATCCCCTCGGGTTCGAGCACGTCAACCTGCGGGATCGCCTCGGGGTTCCTCTCGTCTGGGTCGATGCTGTACACCCGATTCCCCTCGCGGGCCGTGATCCAGACCCCGCTCTCGCCCACGGCCACCGCGACCGGGAAGCCGGGCACGTCGATCTCGCGAACCACCGTGGCCCCCGAGTCCCACGGCTCCCCGTTCGAGCCATTGTCGCTATCCACGAGATTGGGGACAAAGACGGCAATCAGCGCCACGACGATCGGCACGACGACGGCCGCTATCACCCATCTCAAGACGCTTTGGCTATCGCCATCTCCAGACGAACTCATTTCTGCTTTGGACGAGGATTGTTATCAGTGACCGGATTCACCTCATCTGCGACGCGCACCGTCCTCGCGGCTTATGTCGGATGCAAACGCGAATCGGGGCTTGAGCTCTTCGGATGGCGCCGTCGGCAGGAATGCTGCCCGCGCTCGGATGTGAGCCAACTCCGCGTTCGATCCGGACCTTGAGCGCCAACACGGTTGCGTCGTGGGCAGGGCGAGCACGCGGGCGCCTGCTTCTGTGCCCACGGACACAGGCTACGCGCCTCTAGCGGGATTCGAACCGCAAACAGTCCCTCGCCCTTGAGGCGCATGCGGATGGAGGCCTGCGAGGATATCCCCGCGCCCGGGTGGAGCGAGCGCCGCTCCTCAGCGGCCCAGGCGTCGCGCTCGTTAATCGATCTGGCCCCCCGGCCGGCTCGGGCCTTCAGACTGACCGAGCCGTGAGTGAGGGTGACCTCTCCACGTTCGCCGCCGCGCGGGCACACGAAGGCACCCGAAAGGCCACGGTTCACGGGGTGCTCTCCGTGTCTGTTCGGCATGGTCCCTCTCACGGCAGGCAGGCGGCTAACGCGCGAGGAGTAGGTCCGTCGCGCGCAGGAACATCGGGTCCCCCGAACATGGCCGTCTCCCTTCCTGGGTGGTAGAGCGAGTATCTCGCCCCACGACCGCCATGTCTAGCTTCTACTTCGCCGAGGCTCCCCGCGATGAGCTGCCCGAGGAGCTGCGCCGTTGGATCGAGGCCGGAGAGGGGACGAGCTGATGGCCGGACGCAAAGGAGTAGCCCAACCGCGCGGCGCCGATCGGGTCCGTTGGCCGGCGCTGCTCGAGTACGCGGCCGGCCGGGAGGGACGATCTCTGATGCGCGGACCCGCCTACCTGCCCGAAACCCTTACGTCACCTAGAGCTGATTCCCATGCCGTTTGTGGGCAGCTCTCAGCGGTCACGGCGCGATGAAAGGCTCGGTCTTCAAGCGCGGCGGCGGCTGGACGATCCAGATCGAACTCGATAGGGATCCGCTCACCGGCAAGCGAAAGCGCGAGCTCCACAGCGGCTACCGCACCAAGCGCGAGGCCGAGGCCGCCCGGGTGGAGATCCTCTCGCGGCTGCAGCGTGGCGAGCATGTGACGCCATCGAAGCTCGGCTACGGCCAGTACCTGACCGAGCGATGGCTACCGGCCCGCGAGCCGAGCCTGCGGCCGACGACGTTCGACGGTTACCGGCGCAACGTCGAGCGCCACATCGTCCCGAAGCTCGGCCAGCACCGGTTACAAGGCCTTACCGCAGACGCGCACCCGCTTCTATGCCGAGCGATTGAAGGCACCCGGACGCAACGGAAAGCCGCTGTCCGCGCGGACGGTCCGCTACCTGCATGCGATCATCCACAAGTCGCTCGCCGACGCGCTGAAGTGGGGCCTCGTGGTCCGCAACGTCGCCGACGCCGCCGAGCCGCCCTCGGCGAAAGCCGCGAAGGCGCCGCCACCGAAGACATGGAGCGCAGCCGAGCTGCGCGCCTTTCTCAAGCACGTAGCCGAGGATCGGCTGTACGCGCTGTGGCTCACCTATGCGACCACCGGCCTGAGACGCGGTGAAGCGCTCGGGATTCGGTGGGCGGCGCTCGACCTCGATGCCGGCCAACTCAGCGTCCGCACCGAGCGCGTCGTAGCCGCTGGCGCCATTCACGAGAGCGAGCCGAAGTCGGCGCGCGGGCTGCGCACGGTGGCACTCGACGCCGGCACCGTGGCTGCCCTTCACGCGCACCGCAAGCGCCAGCTCGAGGAGCGGTTGGCGTGGGGACCGGCATACGAGGACGACGGGCTCGTGTTCTGCCGTGAGGACGGCACGCTGCTTCACCCGAGCACGGTGTCGAAGCGCTTCGGCGAGCTCGTAGCGGGTCTCGAGGTTCCGCACGTCTCCCTCCATGGTTTGCGCCATACCTGGGCCTCGCTCGCGCTGCAGGCTGGCGTGAATCCGAAGGTGGTTTCCGAGCGGCTCGGGCACGCCACGGTCGCGTTCACGCTCGACCACTACTCGCACGTGATACCGGGGATGCAGGAGGACGCCGCGGCGAAGGTGGCGGCGCTGATCAGCGGCGAGTAAGCCGCCGGGCTGCAATCGGGCTGCAATCGGGACTTCTGCGAGCCGCTGCGACGGCGTTTAAACCCCGGCGCAAACGGCTTTAGTAAGCGGAGAGGGTGGGATTCGAACCCACGAGGCGGTTTAACCCGCCCACGCGATTT
The DNA here is from genome assembly GCA_046728015.1 of Actinomycetota bacterium. Taxonomy (GTDB): domain Bacteria; phylum Actinomycetota; class Thermoleophilia; order Solirubrobacterales; family 70-9; genus DATAFO01. The sequence continues at coordinate 7,198 of JBKPDQ010000070.1, read as the reverse complement.
CCAGTCGCGCACCTTAAGCCACTCGGTCACCTCTCCGGGCGGCTTTGACGATAGCGTCGGTCGTTGCCCCCTGGCACTCGACGCCTGATCCACGGATGGCGTGGATTTCACGTCGTGCTAGGCGAGCGCCGGGGCGTCGGGAAGGCGCTCGAGGGCGGCCTCCATGTCGCGCTCGGAGAACTCGAGATCGGTGAGCTCGCCCGCCAGGAAGGCGTCGTAGGCGGACATGTCGAAGTGTCCGTGGCCCGAGAGGCCGATCAGGATCACCCGCTCCTCGCCGGCCTCCTTGGCAGCCTCCGCCTCGTCGAACGCCGCGCGCAGCGCGTGCGCGGGCTCGGGGCCGGGGATGATCCCCTCGGCCCGGGCGAAGCGCACCGCCGCGTCGAACGCGGCGGTCTGCTGGATCGCCTCGGCCTCCACGACGCCCTGCTTGACGAGAGCACACAGGCTCGGCGCGTCGCCGTGGTAGCGCAGGCCGCCGGCGTGCACGGGCGGGGGGACGAAGTCATGGCCGAGCGTGTACATCGGTATCAGCGGCGTCATCCCGACGGTGTCGCCGAAGTCGTAGGCGTACGCACCGCGGGTGAGGGTGGGGCAGGCGGCGGGCTCGGCAGCGACGAACCTGGTCGTCCTTCCATCGCGAAGGTTCGCCCGCACGAACGGATAGGAGAGCCCGGCGAAGTTCGAGCCGCCGCCGACGCAGCCGACCACCACGTCCGGATACTCGCCCGCCTGCTCGAGCTGGGCGATCGACTCCTGGCCGATCACGGTCTGATGCAGGCAGACGTGGCCGAGCACGGATCCCAGCGAGTAGTTCGTGTCCTCGCTACCCGCGGCGACCTCCACGGCCTCGGAAATTGCGATGCCGAGGCTCCCCGAGGAGTGCTCGGCCTGCGAGCGGCCGGCGTCCGTCAGGTCGGACGGGCTGCGGTGGACCGTGCCGCCCCACGCTTCGATCATCGCCCGCCGGTAGGGCTTCTGGTCGTACGAGACGCCCACCATGAACACCTCGCACTCGAGTCCGAACAACTGGCAGGCGAGGGCCAGCGCCGACCCCCACTGGCCGGCTCCGGTCTCGGTCGAGAGCTTGCGCACCCCCGCCTCGCGGTTGTAGTACGCCTGCGCGGCCGCGGTGTTCGGCTTGTGCGATCCGGCCGGCGAGACGCCCTCGTACTTGTAGTAGATGTGGGCCGGGGTATCGAGCGCGCGCTCGAGCCGATGCGCCCGGAACAGGGGCGTGGGCCGCCAGAGCTTGTAGACCTCGCGGACCTCCTCGGGAATCCCGATCTCGGGCTCGGCCGAGACCTCCTGCTCGATCAGCGCCATCGGAAACAGGGCCGCCAGATCCTCCGGCCCGAGCGGCTCCTTCGTGGCCGGATGAAGCGGCGGGTTCGGCGGCGGCCCGAGATCGGCCATCAGGTTGACCCAGTGGGTCGGAATCTCGGACTCGGAGAGCAGGAACTTGGTCGCCTCGTTCATGGCGCGATTCTATGATCGGAACCAATGGAACGACACATGCCTCTTTCGCGCCCAAAGCCGCTCACCTGAACACATGGCGCACGACGTAACCTGGCGCGTCTACCTCTCGGGTGAGATCCACTCCGACTGGCGCGAGCGCATCGCCGACGGGGTGCGCGAGGCCGGTCTGCCGGTCGAGCTGCTGGCGCCGGTCACCGACCACGCCGCTTCCGACGACGTCGGCGTCGACATCCTCGGGGCCGAGGACGACTCCTTCTGGAAGGACCACAAGGGCGCCGGCGTGAACGCGGTGCGAACGCAGACGCTGCTGCGTCGCGCCGACGTGGTGGTGGTGCGCTTCGGCGACAAATACCGCCAGTGGAACGCCGCCTTCGAGGCCGGCTACGCGGCCGCGCTCGGGAAGCCGATCGTCACCCTCCACGACGACGAGTTCACGCACGCGCTGAAGGAGGTCGACCGCGCGGCGATGGCGACGGCGTCGAGCCCCGAGCAGGTCGTCGAGATCCTTCGCTACGCGATCACCGGCTGACCAAGCCCCGCACACGCCCGCGAGCGGCGCGCCTGGGCGACGTGATCCATCGCACACTGCCGAGCTTGCGGCGCCCATCGAAACGGGAGATGATCAGACGGTGGGTGGTCGTGCGGGCAACGGATCCCGTGAAGTCAGAAAGAAGGTCACGGCGGTGTTTGCGGACATGGCCGGCTCGACCTCGCTCGCGGAGCAGCTGGATCCCGAGGTCTTTCGCCAGGTAGTGGAGGCGTTCTTCGAGCGCCTGGCCGGGGCCATCGAGCGCCACGGAGGCAGCGTGGAGAACTTCGTCGGCGACGAGGTCGCCGGTGTCTTCGGGGTCCCGGTGACGCATGGGGACGACGCACTGCGCGCGGTGCGGGCGGCGGTCGAGATGATGCGCGAGCTGGAGGCGCTCAACGACGAGCTCGAGCCGCAGCTGGGCGTGCGCCTGCAGATGCGCGTGGGCGTCAACACAGGCACGGTGATGCTGGGCGCTCCCATAGCGGGCCGCGCGATGGCGCTGGGCGACGCGATGAACGTCGCGGCCCGACTCGAGAAGCGCGCGATGCCCGGCGAGATCCTCATCGGCGAGGAAACCCACGCCCTGGTCCGGCGCGAGGTGCAGGCCGAGCCAGCCGGCCAGCTCGAGTTGCGCGGACGCCAGGCACCGATCGAGGCCTTTCGTCTGCACAGCGCCACGCCCGCGCCCGAAGTTGAGACTCCCGCCGACGGGCCTCTGATCGGACGAGGCCGCGACCTGGCACTGCTCAATGTGGCTTTCGAGCGCTGCGTCGCCCGCGAATCGCGCGAGTTCGTCACCGTCGTCGGCGCCGCAGGGGTCGGCAAGTCCCGCCTGGTCGCCGAGCTGGTAGCCCGCTACCGGCCACGCGCCACGCTTCTCGTCGGTCGCTGCTTGCCGTACGGCGAGGGCATCACCTACTGGCCGGTGGGCGAGATCGTCGAGCAGGCGGTGGGCATCGAGGATGGCGATGAGGCCGACGTGGCCCGGTCGAAGCTCGAGGCCGCGCTGCGCGAGGATCCTGACGGGGAGACGATCGCCCGGCGCCTGGCGCTGATCATCGGCCTCGAGGAGGGCTTCGAGTCAGGCGAGCACGGCTTCTGGGCCGTGCGCCGTCTGCTGGAGATCGTTGCCGCTCGGCGCCCGTTGATCGTCGTGCTCGAGGACCTGCAATGGGCAGAGCCGACGCTGCTTGACCTCGTCGAACATCTCGCGGCACAGATCCGGCCGGTTCCGCTGTTGCTCACCTGCACTGCGCGGTTTGAGCTCCTGGACCGGCGCCCCGAGTGGCGGCACGTGTGCCCGACCGTGATCGCGCTCGAGCCGCTGGCTGCCGATGAGTCCGACGAGCTGGTCGGGGCGCTCGTTGGCCGGGACCTGCCCGACTCCGTCAGAACCGAGGTCGTCGACCTGGCCGCGGGCAATCCACTGTTCGTCGAGCAGGTGTTGTCGATGCTCGTGGACGAGGGCGAGCTGAAGCGCACCGAAGACGGCTGGGCGCCCGCGCACGGGCTCGAGACTCTGCGCGTGCCGCCGTCGATGGATGCGATCCTCGCGGCGCGAATCGACAATCTCAGCGCCGACGAGCAGCTGTTCGCGGAGTGCGCGGCCGTGATCGGCAAGGAGTTCTGGGCGAGCGTCGTGGGGCAGCTCACGCGGCAGCCGTTCGAGGCCCGGCTCGACGCCCTGGTTCGCAAGCAACTCGTGGAGCGGATCAGGCGTCCCGGAGTCGCCGACGACTACTACCGGTTCCGTCACCTCCTGGTTCGCGACGCCGTGTACGAGTCGATGCCAAAGGCGCGCCGCGCGGAGTTGCACGAGCGGGTTGCCGACTGGCTGGCGAACCGGTCGGAGTCGCGCTTTGCGCAGGTGGAGGAGATCCTCGCCTACCACCTCGAGAGCGCCTATCGCTACCGGCGTGAGCTGCTTGCCAACGACGACCGAGCCGCGAATCTCGCCCATCGCGCGGCACAGCACCTGATCGCCGGCGGCCGCAGGGCCGCAACGCGCCAGGACGACGCTGGTGCCGCAAGGCTGCTCTCCCGGGCCGTGGCGCTGCTAGCGGAGGAAGGCACGTCGAGTCGGCTGGAACCGCTGGTCGAGCTCGGGATGGCGCTGATCCGCGGCGGCGATACGACGCGGGCCGAGCAGGTGCTGGCCGAGGCCCGCCGCACCGTCGTCGGCGAGGGGGATGAACGCGCCGAGACCAGGATGCGCGTCCTGGAACTGCACCTCAAGCGCCTCATCGATCCGGAGTGGTGGGCCGAGCACGGCCGCGGCGCGGCCGCCCAGGTGCTGGCCACCTTCCAGCGCCTAGGCAACGATCTCGACACAGCAAAGGCCTGGCATCTGCTCGGCAAGGTTCACTCGGATCGCGGCGAGCAGGCCGCCGCGGCTGAGGCGTTGGAGCATGCGCTTGAGCTCGCTCAGGGCGCCGGGGACAAGGGCGTCGAGGCCTGGATCCGCTACTGGCTGTTGCAAGCCGCGGTGTTCGGCCCCACCCCGTGCGAGCGAGTGATCGTGCGCGCGCGCGAGGACCTCGAATGGTCACGCGCCCATGACAACCGCGCGCTGGAGGGCAGCACGCTGGGGCGGATGGGGGAGATGCTGGCCCGCGCCGGCAGGGTGCCCGAGGCTCAGAACGCCTTCTCGGAGGCGCGTCGGCTCTTCGACGACCTCGGGCTGGACGTACACATCGCCTACCTGGCCATCTCGACCTGCGCGGTCGAGCCGCTTACCTCCGACCCGGCCACCGCCGAAGCCGAGCTGCGGTCGGCGCTCTCCTTTTTCGAGGAGATCGGCGCCAAGCACATCCAGGCCACCGTGCTACCGATGCTGGCCGCGACGCTGGTGCAACAGGATCGTCCCGACGAGGCGCTGGCCCTGACCGAGCGCGCGAGGTCCTTCAGCGCGCCGGACGACCTCGACGGCCAGGTCAAGTGGCGCACCGCACGCGCGCGGGCGCTCGCCAGGCACGGCGATGTCGCCGACGCCGAGCGGCTGGCGCGCGAGGCGGTCGGGCGCGCGGCCGCCAGCGACACGATCGTCCTTCACGCCGATGCCCTGCAATGCCTTGGGGACGTGCTGCTCGCCGCGGAGGCGCCGAGCGATGCCGTGCCGGTGATCGAGGAGTCGGTGGCCCTTTACGACGCCAAGGGCGACCTCGTCTCGGCGGCCAAGGGCCGCACGACGCTCGACCGACTCGCTCGCGCGCGCTCCGCCTAGCTCGGAGACGGCGCCTCGTGCCCGAGCTTCACGGCATCGCGCGCGGCGCCCTCGTCCAGATACGCATCCATGCGCGCGGCCCGCCCGTTGCGAAACCGCCACAGGTGAAAGATCTCGAGCTCCATCTCCTCGCCGCTGGCGCGGCCGCGACCGTGTGCGCGCATCCTCGCCAGCGCCATCTCCTCGCCCATCTCCTCCACCTCGAGGATGTCGAAGCGAAAGTCCTCCCACATCCGCTCGAACCCGCGCATGTAGCCGGCGAACTCGTCGCGCCCGACCGCTGCCTTGCGGCCGGGAACCTCGAGCGCCTCGTGCCAGACGAAGTCCGGCTCCATCAGCTCGAACAGGGTGTCGTGGTCGCCGCGATTGAACGCCTCGTAGCCGCGGTCGAGGATGTCGCGGGGCTCGCCCATGGGTCCGATTATCCCGCCACCGCAGGACCGCGGGCGTTTCCGTTACGTGACCGGGTGCCCGACGCTAGCCTTGGAACCGCCATCTGGAGGGGTGGCAGAGTGGTTGAATGCGGCGGTCTCGAAAACCGTTACACGTCATTCAGGCGTGTCGAGGGTTCGAATCCCTCCCCCTCCGCTAGCGAGCGGGAAAGCGCCTCTTAGCAGGCCCTTTTCCCTTTGTACTGGCCCGATCCGGGCCCATCGCCTTCCGCCCGAGACCGCTCGAAACCGCACGAATGGGCGCACGACTGGCGCGCAGGGGGCGCGCACCCTTTCCGCGCATCGACCGACCGCGCCGGTACAACGGCCGCGATGGAGCCGAGCAAGGAACGGATCAACCGCGCCGACGACGTCCTGCGCGAATTCTGGTCGGCGATCGGATGACGGACGCGGAGGTCGACGAGGCTCGCGAGGTGGTTGGCGCCTATCGCCAAGCGCACGCTTACCCGCTGACATCGGTCACGATGGGCCTGCGTCAGTTCGTCGAGCGTGAGACCCCGAAGAGCGGACTGCCGCTGCTTCCGCTCTGCGCGACTTGCGGAAGCGCCACCCACCAGACGAGACGCCTGAGCGTCGGGTCACGCTCGGGGTGAAGCGTTCCCGTTGACTCAAAGCTTCGACCAGTCCAGCCGGGGCTGAAGCTCCTCGAGTCGGGGAGGATCCGCCCCCGCGCGCTCACACGTCACCGCCGAGATCAGCACGGCGTCGTCAATGATCCTGGCCAGTGTCTCGTCGGAGACCTCAGCGAGGCGTCCCGCACCGTGAAGGCGGCGCCGTATCAGGCCGGTGAGCAAGCCGGCGGTGAAGGCGTCACCGGCCCCGATCGTGTCGACGACAGCGACGCGGCGTCCGGGTCGATGGAGGGGCGGGCGGGTTTCGCGATATGCGCTCGCGCCATGTGCGCCGTCGGTTACGACCACCACGCCGGGGCCGAGTCCGCTCCAACGGGCGCCGACGTCGTCGGCGGCAAGATCGGGGTACAGGCACTCGAGGTCCTCGCGGCTCGCCTTGACCACGTGTGCGTAGCGCACGCTCCGCTCGACGAGCTCGACCCCGCGGCCGCGCGCTCCGAGCAGCACCGGCCTGACGTTGGGGTCGTAGCTGATGAGTACGCCGCCGCAGGCGCGGGTCTTTACCACGCGTTCGGCGATTCGTTCGCTACCCGGCGGGGTCCATGACGCGATCGAGCCGAAATGGAGAACCTCGGTGTCGGGCCTGAGCCTGCTCAGCTCCGCGGCTGTCCACTGCCAGTCCGCCGTCCCGTCTGCGTCGAAGTCGTAGGCCACGCTCCCGGTCTCGTCCATGGAGGCGATCGCGAGCGTCGTGCGCTCGCTCGCCTGCGCTGCGGCGGCCAGGTCGATGCGCTCGGCGGTCGCCGCGGCGCGCAGCATGCGGCCGTAGCGGTCGTGCGCGAAACGCGCCATCAGCGAGGTGCGGTTGCCCAGACGCGCCAGACCGACGGCGACGTTGAACGGGCTGCCGCCGGGGCTCGCGCGATATCCGCCGTCGGGC